>JAJEIH010000060.1 GCA_022827685.1 Alphaproteobacteria bacterium | reverse complement strand
CGAACCTCCTCCAACGTCCTGATCCGCTCGGTCTGAAGTGTCACGATCATCCTCCGATGATCCCAAAAACCGACCCTTCAGGCTCACTTCCCGTTGGAAACCCGGCTCCCGTTCAGGCTCACTTCTCGTTGGATAAGACTGTGAGTGGCGAAAAACGGCCATGTGGTTATAATGCTAGGCAATCGAACGAGGGACACCGAGGGCCTCTCCATGACCTACCGACTCGTCAACATCGCGGCAGTTGGGCTGGCGCTTGCCCTGTTCGCCGGGGCCGATGCGCTGGCGGCCGCCACCGAGAATCGGGGCGGCACGGTGGCGCTCGCCACGGAAAGCGGGGAGTTCCTGCTGCCGACGGCCTTGGCGGAGGCCGTGGACGCCGCGGCGCGCGAGCACGGCGACGATCCCGACGCGTTGGGGCGGGCCGTCGCCGAGATACTCCGGGAGTGTGCCGAGTGCGCGGAGGACGCCGACCTTTCCCGAGCGGTCGCTGCTTTCGCCATCTTCCACGCGCGGGGGCGTTCCGCCTTCGTCGCCGCAGTCACGCAGGCGCTTGCTGCCGCACGGCCGGAGGCGAGCGCCGAGCCGCTGCTGGCGGCGCTGCCCCAGCTCCGCCCCGCCGCCGCGCGGGCGTCCGCGAGTGCGGACGGCGAGGGGAGCGAGCAAGCCTTGGCGACGCTCGAAAACCCGAGCCAAATCAGCCCGGTCGAGTAGGCCGTGAATCTGTTTAACCCCCCCCCCCCCCGCACGCCAGCCTACAGCAACACGCGAGGCTGTCCGCACGGATGACGCCCGCCATCCGCCTAGCCGCACTCGCGATCGCCTTGGCGTTGTCGCTGCCGGCGGCGAGCACCCCGAGGGAAGGCGAAGCAACCCGCTGGGACGTCGGCGAACGGCCGCGGCCGATGCACGACCCGGCGGGCGTGCGGGCCGGGAGCTTCCTGCTGTTCCCCACCATCGAGCTCGGGATCGGCAGCGACGACAACATCTACAGCGCACGGCGGGGCGGTAAGCGCGACAGCGTCCGCGCCGCCCGGCCCCGGCTGTTCGCCGCCAGCCAGTGGCGCAACCACGCGCTGGAACTGGACGCGGGCCTCGACGCCCGCCGGTTCGCGGAGGCCGACGCCGAGGACTCGACCGATTGGTTCGCGAGCGCCTCGGGACGGCTCGACCTGCCCCGCGAGGGGTGGGTCCGCGCCGCGCTCGGCGTGCGGGAGTTGCACGAGGAGCGGGGCGACCCGGAGTCCCCGCGCTCCGCCGCGAGGCCGGTCCCCCGGAAGATGCTGAGCGCGCGCGTCGAGGCGCGCCAGAGGGCCAACCGCCTGTCGCTCGACCTCCTGGCCGGCTTCACGGACGTCTCCTACGGCGGCTCGGTCGACGCGGAGTCCGGGCTCCCGCTCGCGCAGAACGACCGGAACCGCGGCGAGGGCGAACTGACCGCCCGGATCGGCTGGACCCTGGCGTCGGGCTACGAAGCCTACGCTAGGGCCACGCGCCACGTCCGCCGCTACGAACGCCTTCAGGGCAAGGAGCGGTACGACCGGGACTCGGTGGGGGCGGAGGCCGCCGCCGGCGTGCGGGTGGACCTGGGGGCAACGCTCCACGCCGACCTGTTCCTGGGCCGTCGTCGGCAGTCGTTCGACGACGATCCGCGCCTGCGCACGGTGGAGGGCTCGGCGGCCGGGGGGGCGCTGACGTGGAACGCCACGCCGCTGACGACGACCCGCGCCGCCGTGCGCAACAGCCTGAACGAGTCCGCGCTGCGCAACGCGTCCGGCTACCGCTCCCGCTCGATCGAGCTGGGTGCGGACCACGAGCTGCGGCGCAACCTGCTGGTCGGCGCCCGGTTCGGCTGGACCGCCAACCGCTACGAGGGCATCGACCGGGAGGACGACATCCTCACGGCGCGCCTGCGCGGAACCTGGCTCCTGGGACGGCGGGCGCAGGTGAGCCTCGGGTACCTGCTTCGGCGGCGCGACTCATCCGTGGAGCGCGACGACTACACCAGAAACCTCGTCCACCTCGATGTTCGGCTCCACTTCTGAAGGTCGGGCTTGGCCGCGCCGCGCCGCGCTGGCGGCCGCGCTGGCGCTCGCCGGCCTGCCCGCCGCCGGGCAGTCCCCGCCGAGCCCTCCCGACTACGCGCTCGGCCCGGGGGACCGCATCCGCGTGACCGTGTTCGGCCATGAGGACCTGTCGGGCGAGTTCACCGTCAGCGAGACCGGGACGGTCTCGCTGCCCCTCGCGGGGACGCTCGCGGTGGGCGGCCTCGGCCTCGACGAGGCCGGGCGGACGGCGGCGGCCGCGCTCCGGCCGGACTACCTGATTGACCCCCGGGTGGCCATCGAGGTCACCGAATACCGGCCGTTCTACATCATCGGCGAGGTGAACGAGCCGGGCGCGTACCCGTACGTCAACGGCATGACGGTCAACGAGGCGGTCGCCCTGGCGAGCGGCTTCACCTACCGCGCCAAGCGCAAACGCGTGACGGTCATCCGCGCCTCCGACCCGGGCCGCGAGGAGCGCCCGATTCCCGTGACGGACCCGGTCATGCCCGGCGATGTCGTGAAGGTTCTCGAGCGCCTGTTCTGATGCCCCTGGGCGATCCCCCGGCGCCGCAGGCCGCGGCGGCCGGCGGCCGCTTCGAGCCGGCGCCGCGTGAACCCGACCTGCGGGACGCACTCGGGCTGCTCTGGCGGCGCAAATGGCTGATCCTGACGACCGTGCTGGCCGGCACGCTGGCCACGGCGACGACGGTCGTGCAGCTAAGCCCGCGCTACACCGCCGAGGCGCAGATGCTGATCGCGCCCCGCGCGGCGAAGGTGGTGGACATCGAGGACGTCCTCGAGGCGCTCCGCCCGGACCGGACCACCGTGCAGACCGAGGTGGAGGTGCTCCGGTCCCGGGCGCTGGCGGAGGAGGTCGCCGGGCAGCTGCGCCTGTCCGAGGTTCCGGAGTTCAACCGGCGGCTGCGCCCGCCGTCGCTGCGCAACCCCCTCGACTGGTTCGGGCGGCTGCTCGACCCGGAGCGGGACGCGGCCGGGGAGGCCGGGCGCCGGGCGCACGGCGGGGACGAGGCGGTGGACGCGCTGCTTCAGGCCGTCACCGTCAACGTCGTCAAGCTCTCCCGCGTCGTCGCCGTCGGCGCCACCTCCGAGGATCCGGAGCTGGCCGCGGCCATCGCCAACACGCTGGCGGACGCCTACCTGGACGCGCAGGTCGCGGAGAAGGACCGCGCGACCAGCCGGGCGGCGTCTTGGCTGAACGAGCGGGTCGCGGCGCTGCGGGAGCAGGTCGAGACGTCCAACCGGGCGGTGGAGGACCACCGGCAGCGCCACGGCCTTGCCGAGACGAGCGACACGATCCTCGTCGAGCAGCAGATCTCGGAGGTCAACACCCGCCTCGTCGCCGCACGGGCGCGAACCGCTGAGGCGGACGCGAGGCTGCGCCAGGCGCGGGAGCTGGCCGCGACCGAGGACGGGATCTACGGCGCGTCGGACGTGCTGGCGTCGCGGCTGATCCAGGATCTGAGAATGCAGGAGACCCGGCTGATGGGCGAGGCCGCGCAAATGGCCACCGAGTACGGGCCGCGCCATCCGAAGATGATCAACGCCGGGGCGGAACTGTCCGACATCCAGGCGACGATCGCCGCCGAGGTCGAACGGATCGTCGGGGGGCTGGAGAACGCCCTCGAGGTGGCGCAGACCGGGGAGCGCGCGCTGCGGCAAAGCCTGGGGGACCTCCGGGCCGAGGCCGCCCGGCTGACCGCCGCGCAGGCGCGGCTGCGGGTGCTGGAGCGCGAGGCCGAGGCCAACCAGACGCTGTTCGACGTGTTCCTCGCGCGCTGGAAGGAGACCGGGCAGCAGGAGGGCATGCAGAGCGCCGACGGGCGGATCATCTCCCGGGCGACCGTGCCGACGGCGCCCTCCTGGCCGAACGTGCCGGGGACGGTGGCCGCTGCCCTGGTGGCCTTCACGCTGCTGGGGCTGGCGCTCACCTACCTGGCCGAGCAGCTGCTGGAGCGGGGCTTTCGCCACCCCGGCCAGCTGGAGGACGCCCTGGGCGTGGGCGTTCTGACGTCCGTGCCGATCCTGTCCGGCTCCGACGAGTTCTTAGAGGACCACGTCCTGGACAAGCCCACCTCCGCGCTGGCGGAGTCGCTGCGCATGCTGCACACCGGCCTGCTCCTCACGGACGCCGACGAGGCGCCGTGCACGTCCGTGCTGATCACGTCGTCGGTGGCGGGGGAGGGCAAGACGTTCATCGCCCTGTCCCTGGCGCGGCTGCTTGCGAGCATGGGGCGCAAGGCGCTGCTCATCGACGCGGACCTGCGCCACGGGCAGGTCGAGCGGCGGCTGGGCCTGCGCCCTGGCGCCGGCCTCGCCGAACTGCTCACGGGCGGGGCCGGCTTGGCGGAGCAGGTCATTGCGCGGGACGAGCGGTCCGGCCTCGACGTGCTGCTGGCGGGGCGGTCGGCGCTCCCGGTGGCGAACATCCTCCAGTCGCGGCAGATGTCGAGGCTGCTGGAGTCGCTGAGGACGCGGTACGAACTGATCGTCATCGACTCGCCGCCGCTGCTGCTGGTGTCCGACGCCCGCACGCTGGCGCGCCTCACCGACCGCACCGTGTTCGTGGTCCGTCACCGGGACACGCCGCGCAAGGTGGCGGCCGCCGGGCTCAAGTCCCTCGCTGAGGCCGAGGCGCGTGTCGCCGGCGCGGCGCTGAGCATGGTGGAGACGCGGAAGGGCTCGGGCTACTATCCCTACGGGTACGGGTACGGATACGGTCCGGGAGCCTACGGAATGAACAAGAAGTACGCCTCCTACTACGCGGAGCGCTAGCGGTGCGCGGACCTCGCCGCCCCTCGCGAGCGGCGGCCCTCGCGGCGGCGCTGGGCATCTGCGCCGGAACCGCCATGCTCGCGGCGGCGCTGCCGACGACGCTCGCCGGGCTCGCGGACCTGCCCGGGAACGCGGCGGCCGCCGACCTCCGGGG
>JAJEIH010000129.1 GCA_022827685.1 Alphaproteobacteria bacterium | reverse complement strand
CTCCTGCCGTGGAACTGGGTTCCGGAGCAGAGGCTCGATCAAGCCGCATAAGCCGGCTCACGCTCAAAACCACTCCGCTCCGCACGCACTCGCCGCAAAGAACGGCCTGCCTACCCCTGCGGTCTTCGGCGGACGCATACCATTCGAAGCCCTAACTCCCACATCAACACGCCCGCATGAAGGTGGGCCGCTCGCACCGCATACGAATCGATGACATCTACGTTCCGGTGAAGCGGCGCCGCACCCTCGACCCCGCAGCCGTCGAGGCGATCGCCGAGAGCATGCTGGAAGAGGGCCAGCGCACGCCGGTCCTCTTACGCCGGGACGGGAAGCGCCTGGTTCTGGTCGAAGGCCTTCAGCGCCTGGAGGCCTGCCGGTCCCTGGGCGAGGAAACCATCGTCGGCATCCTCGTCCGGGAACGGTGAAGCGGGCGCGCGAAGGCGCTGCCGTGGTCTATGGCACGCCCTCCGGCCTCCATTGCGCGACATCCAAAGCTGCGGTTACCGGCGTGGCCCGCGCGCTCGCGCGCGAGCGCGGACGCGATTGGATCAGGGTTAGAGCGCACTCAATTCGGGTTGAAACGATATTGGGGCCAAGTCCGAAATTGTCGCCCCGGCCCCCGAGCCGGGGCCCAGCACCGCCGGCAAAGCATGGCAAAGACCTCGACAGGCTGGACCCCGGATCTCCGCTCCGCTCCGTCCGGGGTGACAAGTGGAGTTGTGCATTCAGACTTGTTTGGGAATTGTGTAGCAGAATCCGCAAGGTCTTAAGCACATTCATGGTTAGCGCGTGGCGTTCACTTCCACCCGAAGCGCATTCACCTGTTCCATGAAGGAATGGACCATTCCATCCGTCATCCTTAGCTGACCGGACGGCAACGCTCCCCAAATCCGTTCCAAAAACGGACACGAAAAGTTCTCTGGTACAACAGCTTTCTGATGTACGATCACGTTTCTCAGGCTTCTCACCTCGCCCATGAGCACACAGTCAACATCATTTTTCGGCACAGCAAATATCTGACTGATGCGAGAGCGGTACACTTCATCCCAGCGGTGATAGATCATCACCAGCATTGCCTGATGGCGCAGGTTCTCGAATTCTCCGCCTTCTGCCACTGCATCTAAAAAGTCACCTTGACGCATGAATGCAAATGATGATCTTCCTAGTGATTGCTCCATATTTGGGAACGTCGATCCCACGCCGACGAATGCGTCGGGTGCTTGCTCCATCCTGCGTTTTACCTCTGCACCAATCCCGTACATCAGACTGTTGAAGGCGAAGTACATTCTCTGGCATTCGTACCGGAAAGCGTCCAGAACACTGACGCCCTCCGAGACGCGATCAGGAGAACTCGAAGGCGGATAAACCAAGCGAACGCGGGACGGCCCTCCGCTCCAATACAATTCCGGCACCCTACTCACTGGTTCCTCCTCGCACGTACACGCACATTCCTTGTTGAACAACAGAGGCAACAAGGCCCTGCGGATTCTGCTACACAATTCCCACTTGTTTCAACCGGAACGGATCATGCTCTAACGCCGTGGCGCCGCCGGACGCTGCCGCTAACGCCGGGTCCACCGTTTGCGCGGCTGTCGGCGGGCGAGGCGGGTTTCGCGGTCCAGGCGGTGGCGCCTCAGGAAGCGCTGCACCGTCGTCGGGTGGAAGACCAGCCCCTCGGCGGCGAGCGCGTCGCAGAGCCCGTACATGGAAAGCCCCGGCCGCGCCGCCAGGATGCGCAGGATGCGCTCGCGATGCGGCTCGATCCGCGAGGGTTTGCCGCCTTTCCTGTCGGGCCGCACATGGCCGCGCTCGCGATAGCGCTGCACCCAATTGCCGACATTGCTCCGCGGCAGGGCGAACCGCCGCGCCGCCGCGCGGATGCTCATGCCCTCGCGCAGCACGGCCGCCACCGCCGCGGCCCGCAGGTCCTCGCCCACCGCCCGGCCCCGCCGCCGCTCCGGCAATCCGTCCGTCGATCCGTCCATCGCCGCGCCTCCTCTTCTTCCGATTCCGGCCGAAACCGGCCGCCACAACGCGCCGCCCGGCCGCACCTCTCCTGTGCGTCGGAGATTCCCCCACCCGCCGGCTTCCACGCCTTCGGATCGGGTGTTGCGCAAGCGCGGCGCCAGCCGCCGCCGGTCGGTCAGGTCATGGCCTCTTTCAGCATGTTTTCTTAGTTGAAGTGAAAATATAGGGAACAAACAACCTGGAGTCAAGCCGGCCGGGGCGACGGCGGGACCCGCGCGGGCCGGGCGGCTTCACGCGGCGTTGACGGCGGGAGCGGGGGCGGCCCAGACTGGCGCGCAGCGGCAGAGGGGGAGGAGGCCCGCGGCCCATGAGCCATGACAAGCCCTATGCGGGGCTGCGCGTCGTCGATCTGAGCCAGGGGATCGCCGGGCCCTATTGCGCGATGCTGCTGGCGCAGCACGGCGCCGACGTCATCAAGGTCGAGCCGCCCGAGGGCGACTGGGCGCGCGTGCTCGGGCCCCGCTACGGCAGCCACACGGCGTTCTCCGTCGTCGGCAATCTCGGCAAGCGCGGCATTGTGCTGGACCTCAAGCAGGAGGCCGGCAGGGAAAAGCTCCGCCAATTGGTGCGGACCGCGGATGTGTTCATGGAAGGCTTTCGCCCGGGCGTGGCCGCGCGGCTCGGCTTCGGTTTCGAGACCGTGAAGGCGCTGGCGCCCGGCATCGTCTATGTGTCGGTCTCGGGCTTCGGGCAGGCCGGGCCGCTCAGCGCCAAGCCCGCAATGGACCCGGTGTTACAGGCCTTCACCGGCTTCACGCTCGAGAACAGGGGCCATGACGGCATCCCGCACCGCGCCAACCCGATCATCGTGGACATGTCCACCGCGCTCTACACGCACCAGGCGGTGGCGGCGGCGATCTATGCCCAGCGCGACGACCGCCGGGCGCGCTTCATCGATTCCAGCCTGATGGCGGCGGCCGCCAACCTCCAGTCGGTCAGGATGTGCGCGACCGTGATGGAAGGCGGGCCGCTGGGCATGCCGACCTCGCCTTCGGGCGTGTTCCGGACGGCCGACGGCTGGCTCCACCTCGTCGTCCTGAAGGACAGCGACTTCCAGGCGCTTTGCGGCCTGATCGACCGGGCCGACCTCGCGGCCGACCCGCGCTTCGCCGGGCCGGCGGGGCGCTCCGAACATGCCGAAGAGCTCAATGCCGCGGTCGCGGCGCATATTGCGGCCCAACCGACGGCGCACTGGCAGGAATGCCTGACCGAAGCCGGGCTCCAGAACGAGGCCGTCCAGGATTATGCGCAGTTCGTCGCGCATCCGCAGACGGAGGCGACCGGCCTGATTTCCTGGCTGGAGCAGCCCGGCGGCGACCGCCGCTGGCCGGTGCCCAACCCGGCCGGGGCGCCGCCGCTGGTTTCGGGAAGCCCCGCGGCGACGGCGCCGGCGCTGGGCCAGCATACGGACGAAGTGCTGCTGGAATTGGAGGAATCGGAAGCCGCCGCCGCTGCCGAGGAGTGAGGCTCCCGGCCGGGCGTTGTCGGCGCCGGGCGCATCTGCTAAAGCCTGCCCCCGCAAGCGGTCCCGGGGCCGCGCGGGTGGGGGGACAGCATTGGACCGGCCGGTTCTCGAAGTCCGCGACGTCGCGGTGCATTTCGGCGGCATCGTGGCGCTGGACGGCGTGTCCTTCGATATCCCGAAGGACCTGATCGTCGGGCTGATCGGCCCGAACGGCGCCGGCAAGACCACGCTCTTCAACTGCCTCTCCCGGCTCTACACGCCCAATGCGGGCGAAATCCTGTTCAAGGGCCGCTCGCTGCTGGGCCTGCCGGCGAACCGGATCGCCTCGCTCGGCATCGGCCGCACCTTCCAGAACCTCGCGCTCTTCCCGACGCTCTCCGTGCTCGACAATGTGATGATCGGGGGCCATTCGCGCACCGGCAGCGACTATGTGTCCAACGCCTTCCGCCTGCCCTGGGTGCGCCGGGAGGAGGCCGGGCTGATGGCCCGCGCGGTCGAGCTGATCGCGTTCATGGATCTCTCGGAGGTGACGCACATGCCGGTCGGCGGCCTGCCTTTCGGCTACCAGAAGCGGGTGGAGCTGGCGCGCGCGCTCGCCGGCGAGCCGGAACTGCTGCTGCTCGACGAGCCGGCGGGCGGGCTCAATCACGAGGAACTCGACCACCTGATGGGGCAGATCCGCCAGATCCGGGACGACCGCGGCATCACCATCCTGCTGGTCGAGCACCATATGAGCCTTGTCATGCAGGTGTCGGACAAGGTCGTGGCCATTGATTTTGGTCGCAAGATCGCCGACGGAACGCCCGAAGAAGTGCAGCGTGACCCCAAGGTCATCGAAGCCTATCTCGGGACGGCGCACTGATGGCGTTTCTTGAGGTCCGGGGGCTGGAGGCCTATTACCGCCAGACCCAGGCGCTGTTCGGGGTCGATTTCGTGCTCGATGAGGGGTCGATCACGGCGATCCTCGGCGCGAACGGCGCCGGCAAGACAACCACGCTCCGCGCCATCTGCCGCATGGTGCGCACCGACGGCGAGGTCGTATTCGACGGGCAGGACCTGTCCGGCCTCTCCACCGAGCGCGTTGTCGGGCTCGGCATCGCGCATGTGCCGGAAGGCCGGGGCACCTTCGTGCGCCAGTCGGTGGAAGAGAACCTCCAGCTCGGCGCCTACACGCGCAAGAACAAGGCCGAAGTCGCGGAGGACATGGAAAGCGTTTACGGCTATTTCCCGAGGCTCGGCGAACGCCGCCGCCAGCAGGCGGGCACGCTCTCCGGCGGCGAACAGCAGATGCTCGCCATCGGCCGCGCGCTGATGCTGCGCCCGAAGCTCATGCTGCTCGACGAGCCGTCCTTCGGCCTCGCGCCGCTTATCGTGCAGGAGATCTACGAGATCATGGCGCGCATCCGCGAACGCGAAGGCACCTCCATGCTGCTGGTGGAGCAGAATGCGAGCATCGCGCTAGAACTCGCCGACCACGCCTATCTGCTGGAGACGGGCAGGGTAGTGATGGGCGGCGAGGCCAGCCTGCTGCGCGACGACGAAGACGTCCGCCGCAGCTATCTCGGCTACTGAAAGCGCGCGCCCGACGATGGACCTTTTCCTGCAATTGACGCTCGCCGGCCTTGCGATCGGGTCGATCTATTCCTGCGTCGCGCTGGCCGTGGTGATGATCTACCAGGCCACCGACCACTTCAATTTCGCTCAGGGCGAGATGGCGATGTTCTCCACTTATGTCGCCTGGACGCTTGTGGGCCTCGGCGCGCCGGTCTGGCTGGCCTTCCTGCTCGCGGTCGGCATTTCCTTCCTGGCGGGCGTTATCATCGAGCGGGTGATCGTCAAGCCGGTCGAGAACGCGCCGGTGCTCAACCAGGTCATCGTGTTCATCGGCCTGCTGGTAATCTTCAACGCCGCAGCGGGGTGGATCTGGGAGTTCACCATCAAGCCCTTCCCGAGCCTCTTCCCCGAGGACCTGGGCTTCAAGTCCACGCTGATCGGCCCGCATCATCTGGGCGTCATCGCGCTCACGCTCGGCGTGCTGGCGCTGGTCTTCGCCTTCTTCCGTTTCACGCGGGTGGGGCTCGCCATGCGCGCCGCCGCCGCCAACCCGGACTCGGCGAGGCTGGTCGGCATTTCGGTCGGCTGGATGCTGGCGCTCGGCTGGGGACTGGCGGCGTCCATCGGGGCCGTTGGCGGCATCCTCGTTGCGCCCATCGTCTATCTCGAGCCGAATATGATGGCGGGCGTGTTGCTGTACGGCTTCGCCGGCGCACTGCTGGGCGGCGTGTCCAGCCCCGGCGGCGCGGTGCTGGGCGGGCTCGTGGTCGGCGTGCTGGAGAACTGGGTCGGGCAGTATGTGCCGGGCGGCTCCGAGCTCAAGCTCACCTTCGCGCTGATCCTCATTGTGGGCGTGCTCGTCTTCAAGCCGGCCGGGCTGTTCGGCCGCGTCGTGGTGCGGAGGGTCTGATGGCGGCGGATCGTCCGAACCCCGTCACGCCTCAATTACTGGCCGGCTTCGGCGCGGCGGTGCTGTTCGCCGCGGTCGTGCCGCATCTCGTCTCGGACTTCACCAGCTTCCAGTTCACCCAGGCGATGGCCTACGGCATCGCGCTGCTCGGGTTGAACATCCTGACCGGATACAACGGTCAATTCTCCATCGGCCACAGCGCCTTCTACGCCGTCGGGGCCTATACGGCCGCGATCCTGCTCTACCATTTCGAGTGGAACCACTACGCCACCCTGCCGGTGGCGGCGCTGGTGGCGTTCGCTGTCGGCTTTCTGTTCGGCCTGCCCGCGCTCCGTCTGGAGGGGCTCTATCTCGCGCTCGCCACATTCGCCTTCGCCGTGGCGACGCCGCAACTGCTCAAGTTCGACGCCTTCGAGCACTGGACTGGCGGGGTGCAGGGCCTGTTCGTACCGAAGCCCGAGCCGCTGATCGAGGGGCTGAGCGCCGACCAGTCGCTCTATTATGTCACGCTCGCGGTCATGGTGTTCCTGATGATCGTCGCCTGGTGCCTGCTGCACAGCCGGTCGGGCCGGGCGATCATGGCGATCCGCGACAACCCGATCGCAGCCAGCACCATGGGCATCAACACCGCGCTCTACAAGACGACGACCTTCGGCATCAGCGCGATGTATACCGGCATCGCGGGCGCGCTCAGCGTCTTCGTCACAGAGTTCGTGGCGCCCGACGCCTTCAACTTCTTCCTCGCGGTCAACCTGCTGGTCGGGTCCGTGGTCGGCGGCATCGTGTCGATTCCGGGCGTGATCTTCGGCGGGCTGTTCCTGGTCTTCGTTCCCAATTTCGCCCAGGACATCAGCCGCGCCTATCCGTTCGTGCCGCCGCCCTGGGCGATCTTCGGCATCTTCCTGATCCTGGCGATATACTTCGTGCCGTTCGGGGTCTGGGGAGCCGTGGAACGCGGTTTCGCGTGGTGGAAACGCAAATCGGCGGCCGGCCGGTAGAGCCAATTCTCAACGAAAGGGAGAAATCGACTCATGCACATCAGGAAAATGCTTGCTGCCACAGCGGCGGCGGCGCTGCTCGCCGGGACGGCTCAAGCCGCCGACATGACCGGCATCACCGACACCACGATCAAGATCGGCAACACCAACCCCTATTCGGGCCCGGCCTCGGTTTACAGCACTATCGGCAAGACCATCGCCGCCTATTTCAAGATGGTGAACGAGATGGGCGGTGTGCAAGGGCGCCAGATAGACTTCATCTCGCTGGATGATGGCTACAGCCCGCCGCGCACGGTCGAGCAGGTACGCAAGCTGGTCGAGCAGGAGCAGGTGGCCCTCCTCTTCCAGACGCTGGGTACGCCGACCAACTCCGCCATCCACCGCTATGTGAACGCGAAGAAGGTGCCACACCTCTTCCTCGCCACGGGCGCCAGCAAGTGGGGCCAGCCGGACAAATTCCCCTGGACCATGGGTTTCCAGCCGACCTATGACGTCGAGGGCGAGATCTACGCGAAATACGTGCTTGAGAATGTCGAAGACCCGAAGATCGCGGTCCTGTTCCAGAACGACGACTACGGGAAGGACTATCGCGACGGCTTCCTGCACGGCCTCGGTGACAAGGCAGACGAGCTCGTCGTCTCCATGCTGCCCTACGAGGTCACCGACCCGACGGTGGACAGCCAGATCGTGGCGATGAAAGACAGCGGCGCCAACGTCTTCTTCAACATCACGATCCCGAAATTCGCAGCCCAGGCGATCCGCAAGTCCTGCGAGATCGAGTGGAAGCCCGTGCATCTGCTGAACAACGTGTCCTCCTCGGTGGGCGCGACCTTGACGCCGGCCGGCCTCGAATGCTCCAAGGGCCTGATTACGGCGCTCTACGTAAAGGACCCGGTGGACCCGCAGTGGAAGGACGATCCGGGCTACAAGGAGTGGGTCGGCTTCATGGAGAAGCACATGCCGGGCTCCGACATGACGGACGCCAACTACGCATATGCGTATAACGTGTCCAAGCTCATGCATCACCTGCTCGATACCTGCGAGGAACTGTCTCGCGAAGGCATCATGATGTGCGCAGCGAGCATGAAGGGTGTCGAATTGCCGATGATCATGCCGGGAATCACGATCAACACCGCGCCCGACGATTTCTACCCGATTCAGTCTGAACAGCTCGCCCGTTTCGACGGCGAGCGTTGGGTGACGTTCGGCGACGTGATTCATGTAGGCGACGACTGAATTCGCCTGAATCCGGAACGCGACGGCCGCCTCCCCAACGCGGGAGGCGGCTTTTTCCTGCATTCCTGAGGCGGAATTCGCGCAGGAGCCGGAATGGGCTACCCTCGCATAATGTTGCACAGGGCGATGAGGCGGTCGGTGCTGACCGGGCTGGCGGGCGCGGCGGCGATGCCGCTGCTGGCGTCTGCGCGTTCGACGCTTCTGGGATATGTCCCTGCCGGCGCGGTTGCGGATCGCGGGTTCGGGCTTGTACCGCTTCTGAATTGCACCCCCGGTACACGCCCGCAGACGGCGGGGCCGTTCTATACGCGGTCAACGCCGCGCCGCGTCGATCTTCGAGAGTCCGGCGCACACGGAGATTTGCTGATCTTCGAAGGGCAATTATATCCCATCCTTGACAGCGGCCGAGCAGGAGCTTCAGGATAACGAGAAGCGCCGAGAGGCTGAAATCCGCCGCGATCAGATGGAGGATGTCATGCCGCCAGCACAGAGGCAGCCCGGCTACATCTACGCGATCAAGCTCCACCCGGACCTGAACCTTGTCAAAATCGGATGGGCGGGCGTTGGCCCCGTGAAGGACCCCAAGCGGTTCCTTGAGCACGATCCGGCCCACTACCTGAAAGACCGGCTCAAGTCCGCCCGGACATGGATGGCGAGCGCCGAGATCATCAAGGCGTGGCCGTCCTGGACCATCTTCGAGGCTCCCGCCAGCGAGTGGATGACCTTCCCGGCTCCCCGGGTCGGCGACCGCGAGCAATGGGAGGTCGAAGACATCAACGAGCTGGTCCGGCAAGGCGACCTGTTCTTCGCCCGCATCAAGGCCCCTGACCTTCCAAGCTGGGAGGAGTTGCGAGCCTCTGTCGAAGCTGCCGCCGAGACGGATCAGGATGAGGAGGACGAGGAATGACGAAAGCGCCGGGCAAGGCGTTCCGGGCGGGTATCTCCATCGTCGAGTTGATGGACCTGTTCCCGACCGAGGACGCGGCGCGGGAGTGGTTCGAGGCCATCTACTGGCCTGACGGGGTGCGCTGCGGGCACTGTGGCGGGGCGCGCGTTCGCCCCGTCGCCTCCGGCAAGCCGATGCCGCACTGGTGCTCGGA
The DNA here is from genome assembly GCA_022827685.1 of Alphaproteobacteria bacterium. Taxonomy (GTDB): domain Bacteria; phylum Pseudomonadota; class Alphaproteobacteria; order Bin95; family Bin95; genus Bin95. The sequence goes on along the minus strand of JAJEIH010000129.1, from coordinate 31,079 downwards.
CTGCCGGAAGTATTTCAGCGTCAAGACCGGCACGGTGATGGAGGGCTCGAACCTCCCGCTGCGGAAGTGGGCCATCGGCATCTACCTCTGCCTGACGAGCCTGAAATCGGTCTCCAGCATGAAGCTGCACCGGGACCTGAAAATCGGGCAGAAGGCGGCATGGTTCATGCTGCACCGCCTCCGGGAAGCGTGGGCGGAGAACGGCGACGGCTCGCTGCTCGGCGGGCCGGTCGAAGCCGACGAGACCTATGTAGGCGGCCGCCGTGCCAACAAGCCTTGGAAGAAGCGCAAGGAGCTGGAAGGCCGCGGCGCCGTGGACATGACGCCGGTCGTCGGTGTCAAGGACCGGGACACCGGCCAGGTCGCGGCCCGCGCCATCGAGCGGACCGACGCGGCGACGCTGCAAGGCTTCGTCCGGGACCATGCCGAACCCGGCGCGACGCTCTACACCGACGAGGCAGCGGCCTATGTCGGGCTGGGCCGCGATTTCGACCACGAGACCGTCAATCACTCGGCCAGCGAGTATGTCCGGGGCGAAGTCCATATTCAGGGCATGGAAGCCCTGTGGTCGATGTTCAAGCGCGCCCACAAGGGGACCTTCCACAAGATCAGCCCGAAGCACCTGAACCGCTACGTCCAGGAGTTCGCGGGCAAACACAACATCCGCAACGCGGACACGCTGGCCCAGATGACGCTGATGGTGCTGGCCCTGTCGGGGCGGCGGCTCCGCTATCGGGACCTTATCGCGGACAACGGACTGCCGTCGGGAGCGCGCTCATGACCAAGGAAGAGGAATTCACCGAGATCGGCCGCATGGTCGTCGAGCTTCAGGAAATCGACCGGCACTGCATCTGTCTGCGGAACCGACTGTCCCGCTTGTCCCGGCAGGTATCGGACGCTGTTCTGCTGCTCGATGACCATCCAGCCTCGAACCCGGAAGACGTGCCGGAAGAGTTCTCCGGGCTATTCGCCGAGGTCCGGGAAGCTGTCACCCGCCGGAAAGAGTTGAAGGCAATGCTCGCCGGTCTCACCGATACCGGAGCGCGCTCATGACCGAGGAAGAACAGGACGCCGTGCTGGCCGGCATGGTGCGGGAGCGGCGCGCCCTGCGCTTGACGATAGCCTGCCTGCGGGAGCGGCTGGAGGCCGCCGAGAAAATGCTTCAGACCGCCTCCGGCATTGCCCGATGCGGGGCGTCGGGAGAAGAGAACGCGCAAACCCGCGAATTCGAAACGGCAGAATATCCATCAGCGGCAGACCTGCGCAGCATGGTCAGCGAGCTGGCGGCAGCGCGCCGCCGGGTGAAATCCATCGATGAAAGGCTGGACGCATGACGGACGAGAAACCCCCGCCGATCCCGGTCGATCCGCGCTTCAAAGGCGCCACGCCGGAGAAGCTCGCCCTCGCACTGCGCAAGCCGAAGAAGCCGAAAGAGCCGCCGCCCGAGGAACAGGCAGATGCCTAATATCAGATATAATCCCCCTTCGAAGGCCTCCTGCTCACGCCGGACTGCCGGCCCGTATCCGGCGCCGTCATCGACATATGGCACAGCGACGAGCGCGGGCGTTACGACAACCAGGGCTTCCGCTATCGCGGCCACCAGTTTACCGACGCGGCCGGCGCATTCCGCTTCCTGACGATCCGGCCAGGCCGCTATACGGGCCGCACGCCGCATATCCATGTGAAGCTGCAGGGCGAGGGGACGCGCCCGCTCACCACGCAGGTCTACTTTCCCGATCTCAAGGCTGCTAACGCCCGCGATTCCATCTTTAGGGACGAGCTGCTGCTGCGCCTCGGCCGGACCGCCGCTGGCGCGTGGCGCGGCCGCTTCGACTTCGTGCTCCGGCCGGCCTGAGCGATCTCACCGGCGGCGGAGCGCGGGCCCGCCGGGCAGGCCCGCACCCGCCGCCGCAAGCTCAGTTCTGCGCCACCCAGCGGTTCCAGCGCTCGGTCAGTTCTTCCTGGTAATCGACCCAGAAATCGATGGCTTCCTGGCTGCCGCCGAACAGGCCGGTCGCCAGATTGTCACCCGCCGGCAGGCTCATCGCCCGCTTCGGATCGACCATGGCCACACCTTCCTTGTGCGTCGGCCCGTAAGCATAGGCCTTGGTGAAGGCAGCCTGCCGTCCGGGGTCGGTCACGAACTTGACGAAGGCGTATGCGGCGTCCTGGTTGGGCGCGCCCTCGATGATGGCCCAGGAGTCGATGGCATAGACCGTCCCGTCCCAGATCATCTGGAGGTTCTTGCCTTCCTTCTGCGCGTTGGTGATCCGCCCGTTATAGGCGACGCTCAGCTCGACATCGCCCGCCGCGAGCCATTCCGGCGCCTGGGCGCCTGCTTCCCACCACTGCACCAGAGGCTTCACCTCGTCGAGCTTGGCGAAGGCCCGGTCCACGCCCTCCGGCGTGTTGAGGACCTTGTAGATGTCCGCGGGCGCGACGCCGTCGGCCAGCAGCGCATATTCGAGGTTGAGCTTCGGCCCCTTGCGCATGCCGCGCTTGCCGGGCCAGGTCTTCGTGTCCCAGAAATCGGCGAGCGATGCGGGTGCCTTGCTTATCGTGTCGGCGTTGTAGGCGATGACCACCGACCAGACGAGATTGCCTACACCGCAGTCGGTGACGGCGTCAGGCAGCATGTCCTCCTTGGGCAGGAGCTTCGACCAGTCGAGCTGGACGAACACGCCTTCCTCGCAGCCCCGGACGAGCTCCGAGGTCTCGACCTGCACGACATCCCAGGGGATCTGCCCCGTGTCCTGCATGGCCTGGAACTGGGCCCAGCCGCCCAGATAGACGTCTTCCAGGAAGGTGATGCCGGATTCCTGGCTGAAGGGGGTGAAATAGACGTCGCGCTGCGCTTCCTGGTAGCTGCCGCCCCAGCTCGCAATGGTGAAGTCGCGGGCTTCGGCGACTCCGGAAAGCACGCCCAGCGCCGCAGCGACCGCGAAAAGGGGTTTGAAACTCCTCCCGATGGTTTTCATGGCTCATCCTCCTTTCCGCCGCGAACGGCATTTGCAGATTGTCTTGACCGCCCGGCTACCGGGTCCGGACCGTGGCGCGCAAGCGGCTCTCCTCCCCTGGCGCGCTGCACTCACTCCTCCCGCCGGGAACGCTGCCGGGCGCTTCGCCACTGCAGCAGCTCGACGACCGCCAGAAGTGCCAGCGAGAAGGCTATCAGAATCGTCGCTATCGCAACAATCGAAGGGTCGAGCTGGTCGCGCAGCCCCGTGAAGAGCTGGCGCGGCAGGGTTATCTGCGCCGGGCCGCTAACGAAGAGCGCGACGATCACTTCGTCGAGCGAGGTGACGAATGCGAACACCGCGCCGGCAAGCACGCCCGGCAGGATGAGCGGCAGTGTCACCTGGAAGAAGGCGGCGAGCGGTCGGGCGCCCAAGCTCTCGGCGGCGCGCACGAGGTTCCAGTCGAACCCCTTGAGCGTCGCGGAAACGGTGATGACGACAAAGGGCACCGCAAGCACGACATGGGCGATAATCAGCCCGATATGGGTCTGCACCAGCCCGACCCTGGCAAAGAAGAAATAGAGCCCGAGCGCGGTTATCACGAGCGGCACGGCGAGCGGCGAGATCAGGAGCCCGAAGACGAAGGGCTTGCCCGGAAAGTCCGCGCGCGTAAGGCCGTAGGCCGCGAGCGTGCCGAGCGCCGTGGCGACGATCGTCGTCGAGACAGCGACGATCAGGCTGTTCTCCAGCGCGAACATCCAGGGGAAGGGCTCGACCACCGCATCATACCAGCGCATCGAGAAGCCGGGCAGCGGATAGCTGAGGAAACTGCCCGCGCTGAAGGAAATCGGCACGACGATGACGATGGGGCCGATCAGGAACAGGAAGCCGACGGCGCAGATGAGGCGCAGGCACCAGTACCAGACATGCTGGCCGCGCGTGGCGTTGACCGGAAGCGCCATGCGGTCCACCTACCCGAACCGGAACCCGGCCGCGCCGCGCACAAGGCCGCGATAGACCGGATAGAGTGCGGCCACGCTCAGCAGCAGCAGGATTGCTATGGCGCTCGCCATGCCCCAATTGCCGGTCCGGGTTGCGAACTCGGCGATGAGGTAGCTCAGCATCTGGTCCGACGCGCCGCCGATGAGCGCCGGCGTGATGTAGAAACCGAGCGACAGAATGAAGACCAGAATGCAGCCGGCGCCGAGCCCCGGAAGGGTCTGCGGCAGATAGACGGACAGGAACGCCGCGACCGGCTTTGCGCCGAGCGAGGCGGCGGCGCGCATCTGACTCGCCGGAATGTTCCGCATCACCGCATAGAGCGGCAGCACCAGGAAGGGAAGCAGGATGTGAACCATCGCGACATAGACGCCGGTCCGGTTGAATATCAGCGTGAGCGGCTCATCCGAAAGGCCTGCATAGAGCAGGAAATCGTTGACGACGCCCTTGTTCTGTAACAGCACGACCCAGGCCGCCGTGCGCACCAGCAGCGAGGTCCAGAAGGGTAGTAGCACCAGCGCCAGCAATATCCGCGACAGGCGTCGGCCGGTGGTCGCGATGAGATAGGCCATCGGATAGCCGATGGCGATGCACCAGGCGAGCACCCAGAAGCTGATCCAGAAAGTGCGCTCCAGATAGTCGATATAGATGGTGCGCTCGGGCGGGGCGGTGCCGATGCTGCCGTCCCATTTCCGTTCGAGATCGACGGCCGCCAGCAGGTAGCGGGTGGTGTAGGGCCCGGCCGAGGCCTTGATTGCCCGCCAGTAGGTTATGTCGCCCCAGCGCTCGTCGAGTCCGATCAGGGCCTCCTTGTAGGGCGGTCCGGCAATGCGGCGGATCTTGCGGCCGGTGCGCATCACCATGCTGCGGAAACCGCTGATCTCGTAATTGAGCCGCATGGCCGCCGCTGCGACGGTCCTGTCCCCGTAGGCGGCCCGGATTTCCTCGACCACCGTTGCATAGGCCTCTTCGCCCGGCAGTTCGGCGCCGTCCCATTCGGCGACGATTTCCGCGGTCCGGGGCATGACCTCGGCGAGCTTCGGGTCATCGACGCTGAAATAGAGCAGCGACAGGATCGGGCCCGCGAACACCACGAGGATGAAGAGCAGCAGCGGCGCGACAAGCAGGAAGGCGTTCAGTGAGCGTTGCCTCTGGGCGCGCCTGAGTTTCGCCTCGAGGCTGAGACCCGTCGGGCCCGCCGTGCCCTCGTCCGTGATATCGGGCGGCGGGCTCATTCCGGCGCCAGCACCCGACAGTGCTCCGGGGCCCAGCCGACCGCGACCGCCGCTCCGGGCGCGAGCGCCTCGCCGGCCGTGCCGGCGGGCGCCAGCGCGATGATGTCGTCCCGCCCTGCCATGGCCAGGCGCACGCGGTTGTGAGCACCGAAATAGATCACCTCGACCACCTTGGCCCCGAACCGGTTCGCCATGTCTGCGGCGGCCGACCCGATGACCAGACGCTCGGGGCGCAGCGACAGCAGGGCCGCCTCTCCATTCGCACGCTCCGCCGCGGACCGGGCGCGGATGATGTCGCCCGAAGCCAGCCTGACAACGCAGTTCCGCCCGTCGCTACCTTCGATCCGGCCCTCGAAGGCGTTATTCTCGCCGATGAAATTAGCAACGAAAGCGTTGGCGGGCTTCTCATAGACCTCATGCGGCGAGCCGACCTGCTGGATGAGCCCGTCATTCATGATCGCCACCCGGTCCGACATGGTTAGCGCTTCGCCCTGGTCGTGGGTGACATAGGCGACGGTCATGCCGAGCTGTTCGTGCAGATGCTTGATCTCGATCTGCATCTGCTCGCGAAGCTTCTTGTCGAGCGCACCCAGAGGCTCGTCCATCAGCACGATCTCGGGCTCGAAGACGAGCGCCCTGGCAAGCGCCACCCGCTGCTGCTGGCCTCCGGAAAGCTGGTGCGGCCGCCGCTCGCCGAGGCCGGTCAGGTCCACCATGCGCAGCGCCGCCTCCACCTTCTCGCTGACGGCATGCTTCGAAAGCCGGCGCTGGACGAGCGGAAAGGCGACGTTCTGGAACACCGACTTGTGCGGGAAGAGCGCGTAGTTCTGGAAGACGATGCCCATATTGCGCCGGAAGGGCGGGACATTGCGCAGCGAGCGGTCGTTGAGAGTGATGTCCCCCGCTGTCACCGCCTCGAAGCCGGCGAGCATCAGCAGGATGGTGGTCTTGCCCGAGCCCGACGGCCCGAGCAGCGTCAGGAACTCGCCCCGGCGGATTTCGAGATCGAGGCGGTCCACGACATTGACGCGGCCGTCATAGGTCTTTTCTACGTCCCGAAACCGGACCAGCACCTCGGATTCGGGACCCATCGCTAGCGACTCTCCCGGACCGCCTCGCCAGCCGAAGTCCTGCTATCAGGACACGCAGCCGGCCGCACGCAGCCGGGCCGGCCGGGCCCCTTGCCGCGGGGGAACGGCGGCCCAACAGGCGGCCCCGGCGACAAGGCGCTCAGGCCCCTTCGAGGTTACGCGACCGCCTTGCCCTGCTTCGTCAGCAGGTCGAGGCCGGCATCGAGCGCGCGGGCATAGCGGTCGAACATCTCGTCGATTTCGCTCGCGGTGATGACCAGCGGCGGCGCGAAGCACATCGAATCCCCGACCGGGCGGGTAATCAGCCCCTCCTCGGCGCAGAGGTCGTTGACGAGCGCGCCGACGCCGTCTGATGCCGCGAAGGCTTCCTTCGTCGCCTTGTCCTTCACCAGCTCGGTGGCGCCGACCAGCCCGACGCCGCGCGCCTCGCCGACCAGCGGATGGCCGGCGAAACCCTGGATCCGCTCCTGGAACCGGCCGACCACGCTCCGGACATGCCCGAGCGTGTCTTCCTCCTCGTAGATCTTGAGGGTCTCCAGCGCGACCGCCGCCGCGACCGGGTGGCCGGAATAGGTATAGCCATGGCCGAACACGCCCATCTTGGCGCTCTGGTCGGCGATGGCCTGATAGACCTCGTCGCTGATCATCGTCGCGGAGATCGGCAGGTAGCTCGAGGAGAGCGCCTTGGCGCAGACAAGGATGTCGGGCTCGATGCCGAAGGTCTCCGAGCCCCAGAAATTCCCGGTCCGGCAAAAGCCGCAGATCACCTCGTCGGCGACGAACAGCACATCGTGCTTGCGCAGCACCTCCTGGATTTTCGGGAAGTAGGTGGCCGGCGGCACGATCACGCCGCCTGCGCCCATCACCGGCTCGGCGAAGAACGCGGCCACCGTTTCCGGGCCTTCGGACTCGATCAGCGCATCCAGTTCCTCGGCCATGCGGGTGGCGAACTCCTCTTCGCTTTCGCCGTCCTCGCCGAAGCGGTAGTAGTGCGGGTTGTTCGTGTGGATGAAGCGCTCGAGCGGCACGTCGAAGCCGGAATGGTTGAGCGAGCGGCCCGTCAGGCTGGCCGCCGCCAGCGTGATGCCGTGATAGCCGTTGACGCGGCCGATGATCTTCTTCTTCTGGTGACGCCCGCGGGCGTTGTTGTAGTACCAGACGAACTTGATCGCGGTGTCGTTCGCCTCGGAGCCCGAGTTGTTGAAGAACACCTTGGAGACCGAGGTCGGCGCCAGGCCCATCAGCCTCTCGGCGAGGTCGATGCCGGGCAGGTGCGATTTCTGGCCGAACTGGTGGTAGTAGGGCAGGGTTTCCATCTGCTTCACGGCGGCGGCCACGAGGCGTTTGTGCTGGAAGCCGAGCGAGGTGGACCAGAGGCCGGCCATGCCCTCGATATACTGCTTGCCGCCCGTGTCCCAGACATAGACGCCGTCACCGCGCTCGATGACCATCGGCCCCTGTTCTTCGTGCTGGCGGAAATTGGTGTAGGGGTGAAGCAGATACGCGACATCGCGCGCTTCCGGCGAATTCGGCTGTAACGGCATGGGACGGCCTCCGGGGACGCTGGTGGCAAAGGGAAAGCACACTCTAACACCCTGCACAGGCTTGCCCTAAACATCTTTGTCGGCGGCCCGGCGGACCGGCGTCGTCTGCCCGGCTGCGCGTTTCGATGCGCGGCCAATCGTTGCGTTGACTCACGTGGAGGTTGGTGCATCGTGCCGGAACGCCAACGGGGGTTGTTTGCCGACCGTCGATATACGGGCCTGCGCTTTGGGTAAGCCGGGTGCGGTCCGTTGCGAACGGATTAAGGAATGCGGACCCTCTTTGCCGGACACCGAACAGGGAGAGGACAAAGATGAATTTCAGGAAAATTGCCGGCGTCGCGGCGTCGATCGCCGGCGCGGCGATGATCGCAACCTCGGCCAGCGCCGGGCCGGACGACGACTCGCTGGTCATCGCATGGGGTTCGACGGGCCCCATCGAAAATGTGGACAACTATTTCAACACCAACCGGACCGGCATCTGGTTCAGCCGTATGGTCTGGGACCAGCTCATCTATCGTGAGCCGAAGACCTTCGAATACAAGCCGCTTCTCGCGACGAGCTGGGAATTGCTGAACGACACGACCTGGCAGTTCAAGCTGCGCCAGGGCGTCAAGTTCCACAATGGCGAGCCGTTCGATGCCGACGATGTGGTCTTCACGCTGAATTGGATTTCGAACCCGGACAACGGCGTCAAGGTGCAGCGCAATGTCAACTGGATCGACCGGGCCGAGAAGGTGGACCAGTACACGGTCAACCTGCACATGAAAAAGCCGTTCCCGCAGGCCTTCGAGTTCCTGTCGGGGCCGCTGACGATCTATCCGAACGAGTATTACGCGGAAGTCGGCCCGCAGGGCATGGGCCAGAAGCCGGTCGGCACGGGCCCGATGAAGGTCGTGTCGATCAAGACCGCCGAGGAGTATGTCTTCGAGAAGAACGAAGGCTACACTTGGGGCAGCCCGAAAGGCGAGGCGCAGGTCTCCAAGATGGTCGTACGCGAGATCGCCGACGTGCAGACCCAGATTGCCGAACTGCTGGCGGGCGGCATCGACGTGACCGCCGACATTTCGGCCGACCATGTGGACCAGATCGGCCAGGTGCCGGGTTACAAGGCCCTCCAGGCCGGCACGATGCGCACGGGCTATATCGGCTTCGACGCCGCGGGCCGCGGTAATTTCGAGCCGACCACGAAGTTGAAGGTGCGCCAGGCGATGGCCCATGCGATCGACCGCGCCGCGCTCGTGAAGAACCTGATCCGAGGCGATGCCGGCGTCATCCACACGCCCTGCTTCCCGACCCAGTTCGGCTGCGACGCCGAGGCGGCGGTCAGATACGAATTCGATCAGGGAAAAGCCAAGGCGCTTCTCGCCGAGGCGGGTTATCCGGACGGGTTCGAGATCGACTTCTACACCTTCCGTCCGGCGGATTGGGCCGAAGCCATCATGGGCGACCTGGCCAAGGTCGGCATCAGGGCGACCCTGACGAAAATGCCTTACTTCGCGCTGCGCGACAAACAGCGCAATGAGGGCACGACGCCGATGTTCCTGATGGACTGGGGCTCCTACTCGATGAACGACATGTCGGCGATCACCAGCCATTTCTTCAAGAAGGGGCCGGACGACTTCGCGCTCGACGACGAAGTGGCCGCATGGCTGGAAGAGGGCGACACGAGCTCGGACCCGGAGGTGCGCAAGGCCGCCTATCGCAAGGCCGTCGAGAAGATCACGCGTGAGGTCTATTGGCTGCCGATGTTCAACCATGTCCGCAACTACGCCTATCGCGAGGAACTGAACTTCATCCCCTACCAGGATGAGATCCCGCGCTTCTGGCAGTACGGCTGGGCGAGTAGCTAACCGCGTCTCGCCTCGGCTTGGGGGCGACGATAGGGCAGGGCGGGCGCGGTCCCGCCCTGCCGTTCCTTCGACCGTTGGAGAGCGGCGGAATGCCGGCCTACACGCTCAAGCGGACCTTCGTTGCGTTACTGATCCTGATCGTCGTGTCGGGGCTGACCTTTTCGCTCAGCCACCTCTCGGCCGATCCGGCACTGACCATCGGAGGCGAGCAGGCGAGTGAGGAGGACATCCAGGCGATCCGCAAGCTCTACGGCTTCGACCGGCCGATCCATGTCCAGTATCTCGACTGGCTCGGCCGCGCGCTGTCCGGCGATTTCGGCGAGAGCTACCACTACAAGCAGCGCGTCTTCGACATGGTCTCGGAGCGGATCGGACGGACCATGCTGCTCGGCACGCTGGCGATCCTGTTCGCGCTGGTCGTCTCGATCCCTCTGGGCACGCTCGCGGCCATGCGGCCCAATTCGATCACCGACCGGATCGCACTCTTCATAGCGGTTCTCGGCCAGGCGTTGCCGACCTTCTGGTTCGCGCTGATGATGATTATCGTCTTCGGCGTCTGGTGGCGCTGGCTGCCGATTTCCGGCCATACGCAGTGGGCCAACTATGTTATGCCCACCATCGCACTCGGCTACTACGCAACGCCCGCGCTGATGCGCCTGACCCGCGCCGGCATGATCGAGGTGCTGGCCTCCGACTATATCCGCACGGCGCGCGCCAAGGGGTTGAGCCCGGCCTCGGTGCTCTTCAAGCATGCGCTCAGGAACGCGATCATCCCGGTTGTCGCGCTCGCGGCCGTGTGGTTCGGGTTCATGCTGGGCGGTTCGATCGTCATCGAGACGATCTTCAATCTCAAGGGCATCGGCTGGCTCTCATACGATGCGCTGCTGCGCTCGGACCTGCCGGTGGTGCAGGCGATCGTGCTGGTCTTCGCCTCGTTCTATGTGGTGCTGACGCTGCTGGCCGACCTGCTCAACGCCTATCTCGACCCGCGAATCTCGGTGCGCTAAGGCATTGCCATGACCGATAACAGCGCAGCCAGGTCCCTCGTTTTCCGACAGCGGCAGACGGCCGAAGAAATCCTCGAACCCTCGCCCTGGTCCAAGCTGCGCCGGCGCATTCTCGGCAACCACAGCTTCCTGATCGGCGCGGTCATCCTCGCCGCTATCTTTGCGGTGGCGATTCTCGCGCCCCTGCTCGCGCCGCACGACCCCTACGACCAGGACCTCACGAAGCGCCTGACCAACCCGTTCTGGCATGAGAAAAAGATCGATGCGGCGCATGTCCTCGGCACCGACAAGGTGGGCCGGGACTATCTCTCGCGGCTCATCTACGGCAGCCAGATTTCGCTGCTGATCGGCTTCTCCACGATGCTCATCTCGGGCGTCATCGGCACGGTGCTGGGCGTGACGGCGGGCTATTTCGGCGGCCGGGTCGATATGGTGGTGAACTTCATCATCAACACGCGGCTCGCCATGCCGGTCTTTCTGGTCGCGATGGCCGCGGTGGTGGCCTTCGGCGCCTCGCTTACCGTGGTGATCCTTGTCCTTGGATTGTTCCTGTGGGACCGCTTTGCCGTGGTGATGCGGAGCATTACCATGCAGGCGCGCGACCTCGACTATGTGAAGGCGGCGCGCGCCATGGGCTGCTCGACGCCGTATATCATCGTGCGGGAGATCTTCCCCAATGTGCTCTCGTCGCTGACCGTCGTGGCGACGGTCGAGATGGCGAACGCGATCCTGCTCGAAGCCGCGCTCTCCTTCCTCGGCTTCGGCGTGCAGGCGCCGACGCCGAGCTGGGGCCTCATGTTGAACGAGGGGCGCGAGTACATGTTCTTCTCGCCCTGGCTGCTGGCATTGCCGGGTGTCTGCCTGTTCATGCTTGTGCTGGCGATCAACCTCTTCGGCGACGGGTTGCGCGATGTCACGCTCGAACGGGAGCGTTGAGACGGTGTCCGGGACGATCCTCGAGGTCGAGAACCTTTCCGTCGATATCCCCGTCGCGGCCGGGATGCTGCATCCCGTGCGCGGCATCGGATTCACGGTCTCGCGCGGCGAGACGCTCTGCATCGTCGGCGAGTCGGGCTGCGGCAAGTCGCTGACCTCGCTTGCGATCATGGGGCTTCTGCCGAAGACCGCACGGCGCAACGCCGACCGGATGGAGTTCCTCGGCCGCGATATCCGCAATCTCCGCGAGCGCGAGATGGCGCGCCTGCGCGGCGGCTCCATGTCGATGATCTTCCAGGAGCCGATGACCTCGCTCAACCCGTCCTACACCATCGGCAACCAGTTGGCGGAAGTTTACCTGCGCCATGTGGAGCAGAGCCGCGCGGCGGCGCGCGACCGGGCCGTGTTCCTGCTCGAAAAGGTCGGTATTTCCTCCGCCGCCTCGCGTCTCGGCCAGTATCCCCACCAGCTTTCGGGCGGGCAGCGCCAGCGCGTGATGATCGCCATGGCGCTGATGTGCGGGCCCGAGTTGATTATCGCGGACGAGCCGACCACCGCGCTCGATGTCACCATCCAGGCCCAGATCCTCCATCTGCTGGCCGAACTCCAGCGCGAATTCCGGATGGGCATGATCCTCATTACCCACGATCTCGGCATCGTCGCGCGCGTGGCCGACAAGGTGCAGGTGATGTATGCCGGCAAGACGGTCGAAGAGGGCCCGTGCGAAACGGTGTTCGACGCGCCCATGCACCCCTATACGCAGGGGCTGCTGCGCTGCATCCCGATACCGGGGCGGACGCGGCGCGGCGAACGCCTGGGTTCGGTGCCCGGAATCGTGCCGAACCTCGTCGGCGAACTTTCCGGCTGCATGTTCCGCAATCGCTGCGACTATGCGAGCGACGCCTGCGCCGGCCTGAGGGACGAGCCGACGCGCATGGGCGACGGCCACGCCTATACCTGCCTGCGCGCGCCGGAAGAGGTGCTGGGCGAGCGGCAGCCGGCCGAAGCGCCATGACCGAAGCCGCCGCGCTCGAAACCGTGGATGTCACCTGCGTCTTCCAGGTGAGCCAGGGTCTCCTGCGCGGCTCGAAACCGCTCCGCGCGGTCAACGGCGTCTCGCTGAAAATACCCAGGGGCCGGGTCGTCGGGCTGGTGGGCGAATCCGGCTGCGGCAAGAGCACGATGGCCAATATCCTGCTTGGCCTGCAACGGCCGAGCTCGGGGGATGTGCTCTATTCCGGCGACAGTGCGGCCGGTTTTTCCCGCCGCCAGATCGCGCGCCGGATCCAGCCGATTTTCCAGGACCCCTATTCCTCGCTCAATCCGACCAAGTCCATCGAGTCCATCGTCTCTCAGCCGCTCAGGATCCACAATGTCGGTGCGCCGTCGGAATGGTCCGCCAGGGTCGGCGAAATGCTCGATGTCGTGGGCCTGCCGCGCCGGGTTGCGTCCAGCTATCCGAGCCAGCTCTCCGGCGGCCAGCGCCAGAGGGTGGCGATCGCCCGCGCGCTCATCATGCGCCCGGAAGTCGTGATCTGCGACGAGCCGACGTCGGCGCTCGATGTCTCGGTGCAGAGCCAGATCCTGAACCTGCTGCAGGACCTGAAGGAAGAGTTCGGACTGACCTATCTGCTCATTAGCCACAATCTCGCCGTGGTTCAGCACATGGCGGACCGGGTGGCGGTGATGTATCTGGGCCGGATCGTCGAGGAGGCCGATTCGGACACGCTCTTCAACGATCCGCGCCATCCCTATACCCGCGCCCTTCTCGGCTCGGTGCTGACACCCGAGCCGCGCCTCGGCGTGCCCGATACGCATCTCGGCGCCGTCTTCCCGAACCCCATCGATCCGCCGCCCGGCTGCACCTTCCATCCGCGCTGCCCGGACTGCATGGCGATTTGCCGGTCCGAGCCGCCGCGGCCGGCGTCGGACGGCGGCCACAAGACCGAGTGCCATCTCTATGGCGGCGCCGGCGCGCCTCCGACCGCGACCCATCGAGGGGACAACCCATGAAAGTCTTCATCGCCTGCCTCGGGACCGAGACCAACACCTTTTCGTCCATGCCGACCGGCGTGCAGACCTTCGAGGACACCATGCTCTTTCGCGGGGACGCGACCCGCCGTCCCGCTACGACCTTCTCCATGCCGCTGCATGTCTGGCGCGCGGCCGCGGAAGAGCGCCAGGGCCAGGTCGTGGAGAGCCTGGCCGCCTTCGCCCAGCCTGCCGGATTGACTGTGCGCAAGGTCTATGAGGGGTTTCGCGGGGAGATACTTGACGATCTGCGCGCGGCCATGCCTGTCGACATCGTGCTGCTGTCCATGCACGGCGCCATGACCGCGGAGGGTTACGAGGATTGCGAGGGCGACCTCCTGGCCTGCGTCCGCGAGATCGTCGGGCCGGACATCGTCATTGGCGGCGAGCTCGACCTCCACTGCTCCATTACGCCGAAGATGGTCGAGAACGCCGATGCGCTCGTCGTCTTCAAGGAATATCCGCATGTCGACGCCGGGGAGCGCGCGAGCGAGTTGTTCGACATCTGCCATGCGGCCCACCAGGGCCGCGCAAAGCCCGTCATGGCCGTTCACGACTGCCGGATGGTCAGCATGTGGCGCACGCCCGTGGAGCCGGTGCGGAGCCTGGTGGATGAAATGCAGGCGGCGGAAGGCAGGGACGGCATACTGTCCGTCTCCTTCGCGCACGGCTTCCCGTGGCAGGACGTGCCCGAAACCACCGCCAAGATGCTCGTCATTGCCGATGACGACGCTGGCCTTGCGGCCGAGACCGCCCAGGCCTTCGGGCGGAAGATCTGGGACCTGCGCGAGGAGACGCAGCAGGACATGGCGACGATCGACGAGGCGCTGGACCTGATCGAAGCGGGTCCGGGCCCGGTGGTGGTGGCCGACGTTGCCGACAATGCCGGCGGCGGCGCGCCTTCGGACTCGACCTTCCTCCTGGCCCGCGCGCTCGAACGCGGCGTGACCGGACTACTCTCCGGCTACTACTGGGACCCGGTCGCGGTGCGCTTCTGCGAGGAGGCGGGCGAGGGGGCGACCTTGCGGCTCCGGGTTGGCGGCAAGTGCGGGCCGGACTCCGGCTGGCCCGTGGACCTGACGGTGACCGTGAACCGCATTCTGGAGGGCGCTTCGCAGAGCTTCGGCGACGCCACCATGGGCATGGGCACGGCCGTCTGGCTTTCTACCGACGCGGGCATCGACCTCATTCTCAATTCGGCCCGCACGCAGGTCTTCCACCCGAACGGGATGACGCAGCTCGGCATCGACCCGGCGAGCTACAGGGGCATCGCCGTCAAATCGACCCAGCATTTCTATGCCGGCTTCGCGCCCATTGCATCGCGAATCGCCTATGTCGCCTGTGAAGGCGCCATTCCGCCCGACTTCGCGACGATCCCCTACGAGCGCTTCACCGCCCCCTACTGGCCCCGGGTCGGGAATCCTCACGGGGGCTGAAGGGCGGGCCGTCCGCCTCCAACAGGCTTCGCGGAACGACTTCGGGAACGGGGTTGGTGCCGCGCAAAGGATTCGAACCCTTGACCTGCCGATTACAAATCGGCTGCTCTACCGACTGAGCTAGCGCGGCGTCCGGCTCATTCTACCCGGTCGTCGCCGGCGATGAAACGGCCCGCCTGCCCTCGCGAAGGCGGGGGCCGCCCCGCCGGTGCGCGGGGATAGATAGGCGGGGCCGGGACGACACAAAGGGCGCATTCCAGTATTTTTTCCCATTGATTTCAGACGGCTGGCCCCGAAAGAGAAAAAAATTCCCCAGGGGCTTGTAATCCGGGGAAGATATTACCAGAATAAAAAGCGAACATAAAACCGGAAGCAATCAACCGAAACCGCATCTGCGGGGCGTGTTCCGCGCCTGGCGCAGACCCGGCGCGCCGGACGACTGCACAGGAGGCGCAGGCCGGCTCCATGCCGACAGGAGCGGTGCGCCCGCCGCAACACGAAAGGAGACGAGACCCCGTGACCGACCTTCGCCCCCAACCGGCCTCCAGGCCGGCGATGCGCCTCGCGCGCGCGTGCGCGGGCAATCAGGCGCGCGAGCCGCGCCGGCGCAAACGCGCGCCCCCGCCCGCGCGGGATACGCGCGAATTAGGGTTCCCCCCAGCCGCCGCCCCGGCCCGTGAAGCAACCCCTCGAACCGGCGGCAGTTGTCGACGCACGAACCCGGAACATGACAGAACATGACATTCCATGACACTTCGCAGGGCTTCTGCCGCGCCGGATACGAGACGGGGCGGGATGTGCGCATACAGCAGCCGCTACGGCGCCCCCTTTGCGGTTCCGGCGAAGCTGCGGCGGTAGCGGCCGGGCGTGGTGCCGACGAGGCGGCGGAAATGATGGCGCAGCGTCTCGGCGGAGCCGAAGCCCGCCTCGGCCGCGATCCTTTCCACCGGGAGCTGCGTCGTCTCCGCAAGCTCGCGGGCGCGGGCGACGCGCTGGCGGATGAGCCACTCGCCGGGCGTCGTCCCGAGCGTCTGCCGGAAGCGGCGCTGGAAGGCGCGGAGGCTCATGCCGGCCCGGCCCGCGAGATCGGCCACGGCCAGCGGCTCGTCGAGATGGGCCGGCAGCCAGTCGAGCAGGGCGGCCAGCCGGCCGTTGCCGGCCTCGCGGGCAAGGGGCGCTGCCACGAATTGCTGCTGGCCGCCGTCCCTGTGCGGCGCCAGCACCAGCCGGCGGGCGACGGCGTTCGCCACCGCCGCCCCGTGGTCCCGCCGGACGATATGGAGGCAGAGGTCGAGGCCGGCGGCGCTGCCGGCGGACGTCAGCACCGAACCTTCATCCACATAGAGGACGTCCGCGTCCACTCGGATATCCGGGTAACTCCGGGCCAGCAGTTCCGCATAGCGCCAATGGGTGGTGGCGCGCCTGCCGTCGAGCACGCCGGCGGCCGCCAGCACGAACACGCCGGAACAGATCGAAACCAGCCGCCCGCCGCGTTCCGGGACGCGCCTCAGCGCCTCCAGAAGGGGCCGGGGGACGGGCGCGTCCGCGGCCCGCCAGCCGGGCACGACAACGGTATCGGCGCGCTCGATCAGGCCGAGGTCGTAAGGCGCTTCGAAGACAAGCCCGCCGGCCGCGCGCAGCGGGCCGGGCTCGGCGGCGCAGACATGGAAGCGGTACCAGGGGCGGTCCAGCTCCGGCCGGGGCAGGCCGAAGATTTCGTATGTACAGCCGAATTCGAAGGTGCAGAGACCGTCATAGGCGAGCGCGACGACATGCGAGTGGGGCGGATGATCCGGCATATTGGCGCGATCTTACCGAAAATGGGCAAAAGCGCCACAGGACTGTTCCCCGGTCGCGTCCATCATGGACGCCGACCCGATATTCCAAGGAATGCCCGATGCTCCGCCTCTACGACAACCACACCTCCGGCAACGGATACAAGCCGCGCCTCCTCCTCGCCCATCTGGGCCGGGCCTTCGAGCGCATCGAGGTTGATATCGAAAAGGGGGCCTCCCGCACGCCCGATTTCCTGGAGAAGAACCCCAACGGGCGGATCCCGGTGCTGGAGCTCGAGGACGGGACCTGCCTCGCGGAGTCCAATGCCATCCTGTTCTATCTGGCGGAGGGCTCTCGCTTCCTTCCTTCGGACCGGCTGGCGCGGGCGCAAACCCTGCAATGGATGTTCTTCGAGCAATACAGCCACGAGCCCTATATCGCGGTTGTCCGCCATTGGTTTCATCTCGGCGCGCTGACGGATCTGCAGCGCGCGCAGCTTCCGGCAAAACAGGAGGGCGGCCACGCCGCGCTCGCCGTGATGGAAGGCCATCTGGGCCGAAGGGACTGGTTCGGCGGCGAGGGCATGACCGTCGCCGACATCGCGCTCTACGCCTATACCCATGTAGCCGGGGAGGGGGGCTTCGACCTCGGCGCCTATCCGGCCGTCCGCGCGTGGCTCGATCGGGTCGCGGCGAAGCCCGGGCATGT
This sequence comes from Alphaproteobacteria bacterium, assembly GCA_022827685.1. Classification (GTDB taxonomy): domain Bacteria; phylum Pseudomonadota; class Alphaproteobacteria; order Bin95; family Bin95; genus Bin95. The sequence continues at coordinate 13,509 of JAJEIH010000129.1, read as the reverse complement.
TCCGATGGCGGTCGAGGGGTTATCCTGACAGAGAACTCCTCGACCGAAGCCTGCCGCCGGGCGGCAAGGGAAACAGCGATGACGAACGATAAGGCGCCGGCCGCCATTGCGGCCGCGGACGTGCCGCCCCGCACGAAACCGTCCAACTACCCGGAGCCCTTCGCCGGCCGCATGGCGCGGCGGCAGAAGCGGGCGCTCGGCGACTTCTTCGGCCTCACGAATTTCGGCGTGAACCTGACCAGGATCGCGCCGGGCGGCGAGTCCGCATTGATGCACACCCACAGCAAACAGGACGAGCTGGTCTATGTGCTGGAGGGCGAGGCGGTACTGGCGACCCCGTCCGGCGAAACCCGGCTCTCCGCCGGCATGTGCGCCGGCTTCCCGGCCCGGGGCGAGGCGCACCACATCCTCAACCGCGGAGACCGGGACGTGGTGATCCTCGAAATCGGCGACCGGCCGGAAGGAGATGAGGGCAGCTATCCCCAGGATGACATCCAGGCCGTCATGGGCGCGGACGGCAAATGGCGCTTCGCCCGCAAGGACGGCACGCCCTACTGAAGCCGGGCCGGATTCGCCGGGCGCACCGGGCGCGGTTCAGCGCTCGTAATGTTCGGCGTCCCGCGGGCCGGCCCGCATGTCGTCGATGGCCCGCGTGACATCCTCGACCGCTGCTTCCAGACGCTCGATGACCGCCTCCGGGTCCCGTTGGAAGGGCAGGGTCTCGATCAGTGCGCCGAGCCGTCCTTGCGCCCGCCAGGCGGCGTGCCTGGCCAGTTCCGTATAGATCGTCTCCTCGTCGTCGATGCCGAAGAGGTCGCGCGCGCGGCTCTGGTCGTCCCGGCTCCGGTCGAGGGCGACATAGGCGTTGACCATGGTGATGCGTTCGGCCCGCTCGGCGAGGGGGGCGGCGCGATGCACGACCATATTGCCATGGAGCGCGACTGCGTAGCCGGGACCCGGAAATTCCGGGACGACGACCCGGTCCCGGGGTGGGGTTCTGCCTTCGGCGGCGAGCGCCGCCGCTTCGGCCTTCGTGCCCGTGAAATACTCGAACCGGCCGCCGGCAATCCGGGTCGGGTCGGTAACCATCATCACATAGTCCAGCGGGACCGTATCGTGATGCCACTTGTCGACCGCCTCCGCCGGATCGGCGGGTTCGAAGTTCATGTGTCCGAGATGCACGGGCATGGAATGCGGCGCGACGGGCGCACCGTAAATGGCGGACATTGCCTCCGCGACTTCCGGGCTGATGCACAGATCCCGAAGCCAGCGGGACCGGTAGCAGCCACCGCGAACGACGTTCTCTATGCGGTTGCCCGCGCGGGTCGCCCAGGGCCGCAAGCGCCGGGCGGTCTGCAACATGATCTCGGCGCCGGCCTCGGAGAGCACGCGAAAGGGCGACGAAACCGCGACCGGCGTGGCCGTCGGCTCGATTTCGGCCTTGCCGTAGCCGAACTCGGCGAGCCCGGTCACGCTTGCCGGCGGCTCCAGCGCCAGATGCTTGCCCGGATCGAAGGGAGCCTCGTCCGGGAGCCACTCATAGCCGGCCGAGCGGTGCTCAGGGAACCGCACGGCGACATTCATCGCGCGGCTGACCTCTTCATTGTCCTGCGCCGTCCGGCAGACCCCCGAGTCACCCGGAGTGGACGGCGATCGCCTCGATCTCGACCTTGAGCTCCGGCATGGCGAGCGCGCTCACCTCGACCAGGGTCGAAACCGGGAAGTCGCCGGCGAAGAACTCCCGGCGGGCCCGCCACACCTCTTCACGCCTGGAGATGTCGGTGACATAGATCACCACCTTCACGACATCGGCCATCGAGGCGCCTGCGGCGTCCAGCAGCCTGGCGATCTTCTCGAAGATCGCGCGCGCCTGCCCATATTCGTCGTCCGCCAGGATTTCGGCGCCGTTGCGCGCCGTCATGCCGGCGACGAAGATCTGGTTGCCCGCGACCAGGCAGTTCGACCAGGTCTCCGGCGGTGGTTCCGGCACTTCGGGGTGGGTGACGCGCATGGCCGCCATGGCACTCTCCTCGGTCAGGCTTTGACGATCCGCGCCGGGCGCGGCCGGTCATCGTAAACATTGCGCGTATCCACAACCAGCGGCACCGCGGCCGCCAGCGCCTCCCATTCGACGGCGTCGTGGTCCGTCACCGCGATGGCGGCGTCGAACCCGGCGAGCGCCTCGGACGACCGGTCTATGGAGGGTATGCCGGCGAGGGCGGGTTGGCCGCGCGTCGTCGGGATCGCCTGCACATGGGGGTCGAGATAGGCGACTTCGGCCCCGCGGTCCGCAAGCAGTTCCCAAAGCCGGAGCGCCGGGCTCTCGCGCGTGTCGTCGATGTTCTTCTTGTAGGCGACGCCGACCAGCAGGATGCGGCTGCCGGCAAGCTTTGCCGGGGCGAGCGCTTCTTCCAGCCGGGCGATCACGCGCTCGGGCATTTCGGCGTTGATCTCGCCGGCAAGCTCGATGAAACGGCTTGGCAGGCCGACGCCGCGCGCCTTCCAGGCGAGGTAGAACGGGTCGATGGGGATGCAATGCCCGCCCCAGCCGGGGCCGGGGTAGAAGGGCATGTAGCCGAAGGGTTTGGTGCTGGCGGCCCCGACCACCTCCCAGATGTCCACGCCCATCGCGGCGTAGATTCCCTTGAGTTCGTTCACAAGCGCGATGTTGACGGCGCGGAAGACGTTTTCAGTCAGCTTTGCTGCCTCTGCCGCCGCCGGCGACGACACGGCATGTACTGCAGGAGAGACGCTATCATAGAGCGCGCGGGCGAGCGCCAGCGCCTTCGGGCCGTCGGCGCCGAGGACGCGCGGAATGCGCCGCTCGCCGCTGCCGGGAGACTCGCGCTCCGGCGCATAGGCGAGGAAGAAATCCCGTCCGCTGCGGAGGCCGCCCGCTTCCAGGAGTGGCTTGACAACCTCTTCCGTCGTGCCGGGCCAGGTGGTCGATTCGAGCACGACAAGCTGCTCCGGCCGCAGGGTGGCGGCGACGGCGCGGGCGCTCGCCTCGACGAAACGCAGATCGGGCTCGCGGTCTGGCCCGAGCGGCGTCGGCACGCAGATTGCGACGGCATCGGCTTCACGCAAGCGGGTGAAATCGTCCGTCGCCTCGAACCGCCCGCTTGCCGTCATCGAAGCGACCTCGCGGTCGGCGACATCCATGATGTAGGAGCGGCCGGCTGCGAGCAGCGACGGTTTCTCGGGATCGGTGTCAAAGCCGGTCACAGCAAAGCCCGCCTCATGAAAGGCGCGGGCCAGCGGCAGCCCTACGTAACCAAGCCCGATGACGCCGATTTGCGCCTGGCGGCCCGTGAGCTTTCGAAGCAATGCGCCGGAGATCGCCGCGTCCGCCTTCGACAGTCCTTCGCTCATGAAAAACCGCCTCTTCTTTCCGACTGGGCCGAACCTCGCCCCCGCCGGGTTTCGCGTCAAGCGGTGGACATTTCAACAGGCTGCGCGCCCCGCCCGCCGCTTCTCCAGTGCGAGGAGCAGGGCCTGGGCAAACGTCATGTGGGCGCCCCAGGGTTCGAAGCGGCTTTCGGGGGAGGCGGGCATCGCCATGAAGAGGTCGGAAGCACCCGCCAGCAGGTGGTCGCCTCTGTGCGCGAGGGCGAGTACCGGAATCTCCTTCGCCTGCGCCGCCGCAGCGACCCTGACGGCCGAATCGTCATCGTCGGAAAGGCAGACCGCCAGCAGCAGGTCGCTGGCGCCAAGGGCCGGGACAGCCCGCCGCGCTACGCTTGCGGGCGAGTCGATTCTGTGGCACCGGCAACCGAGTTGTACCAGGCCGTCGAACAGGCAGGCGGCAATCCAGGAGGCCTGCCGGTAGCCGACGACGTGGATGGAATTGGCGTCGGCCAACATCTTGACCGCTCGATCCATAGCGGCCGCATCGACATTCCTCTTGAAATCTTCGATGGCGAGGATGGATGAGTCTGCAACCTCATTCAGCATTGCGCGGCGCTCCCGCGCGGATTCCCGTCGGGCAATGGGTAGGCGGGAGCCGGGTCCTGCATGAAGTTGTGGTAGCGCCCATGGAGGGAGAAGAACGGCCCCGGGCGAAATCGGGACGGCTTTTCGGGGAGAAAGAGGCCCGAATTATGCCGGAAGGGTGGAGAGCTGCCGGCAAATGCGCCGGGCGACAGAGAAGACAGGTATGTGCTCGCAACAAATCGAAATGCCGGGGCTCTGGCCAACGGGACTGGCGTTCGGGTTCCAATCCGGCGGCCTTGGCCCGATGAAGCGTGCAGGCTCCGCGCCGCGCGAGCCTGATCCGCCACGGTCCGGCAAAGCCGGTAGGCGATTGACATAACTGGAGTTTCCGTCCGGTATGCTGCGTTTCGTCCTGCGAGGCACCGTGTCTTCCTTCCGATGTCATCGAATATCATAATTGAAATTATGTTCCACCACCAATAATAACTCGAATTACACTTCTTTTTCTGCTTGGCTCGGGCCGTAGAAAATTGTTTCATGTTGTGTCATCAAGGCGCTGTCGGGTTCGGGCGATGCTGCGTTGGAGATGAGTATGGAGAGCAGAGAGCTGTCCTGGGACTATCCCCGGCTGCACAGAGCGTTCCTGGACAGGTTCGAAACGCTCAGCCCGCATCTGAAACGCATTGCCCGCTACGCCTTGTCAGACCCCAGCCGGTTCGCATTGCAGACCGTGGCGGAGATTTCGCAGGGCTGCGGTGTCCAGCCCTCGACCGTCGTCCGGTTCGCCAAGACATTCGGTTATCCGGGCTTCTCTGATATGCAGAATGTCTTTCGTTCACGTCTGATGGAAGGCTCCGAGGCGTACCGGGAACAGGTTCACGAACATCGAGACAGGCTCGAGACCGCCTCCGGCAATGACCCGGCTGCGGTCCTCAGCGAATTCGCGAATGCATCCATCCTGGCGGTCGAACGCCTGAAAGACACCCTCGACGCGGATATGCTGCAGCGGGCAGCCACCTTGATGAACGAGGCGGGTGCCGTTTACCTGGTTGGGCATCAGCGCGCGCTTCCGGTGGCCTCCTGCCTCGCATACTGGTTGATCGAGCTCGAATATCGCTGTCATTTGCTGGACCCTGCCGTTGGCGCGCTGTCCCGCCAGGTTGGAACCGTGGCTCTGGACGAGTTGTTGATCGTCATTGGCCTGGACGAGTTGCCCGATACCCTTCTTGACGCTGTTTCCGCCGCGCATAATCGCGGGGTGCCGGTGCTCGCCATCACCGATTCGGAAGTAAGCCGGCTTGCCCGGGACTCCAGACTCTGTTTTGTGCTGCGCGATGCCGAAGTGCATAGAATCGCCCCATTGGCGCCCCATATCGTCTTGGTTCAGTCGCTGGTTATCGCGCTCGATGCACTGAGATGTGCACACCGGTCGGACGATTTGCGGCGCGGGGCGGTGGGTTAGCTCCGAAGCGCTGCGGGCACCAGGACCTTCCCTGCCGGTACAGTGTCCGAATCATCCCCCCTCCCAAACGGTCCGGCAGCGCGGACAGCTGGAAAAATGCGCATTGGATCAAACCCCGGTACTGTCATGCATCTGAAAATCAAAATGCAATTTTCAGAAAACTAAATGAAAAACACGCATAACTGATGTCGGGCTTCGCCCGTCCGGGCATTCGCTCCCAACGCCGCGGTTACCTGTCCGGGCCGTAATAGGCCCGGTACCATGAGGAGAAGCGCGGCAGCCCTTCGTCGATGGCTGTCCGGGGCGCATAGCCGAAATGCCGCGCCGCTTCGCCGATATCGGCGCAGGTTTCCAGCACGTCGCCAGGCTGCATCGGCCGGAAGTCGATCCGGGCCTCAACGCCGAGCGCGGCCTCCAGCGTCTCGATGAAGCGCATGAGCGGCTCGGCGCGGCCGTTGCCGATATTGTAGATCCGGTGGCCTTCTCCGGTCCGGTCGAGTGCGCCGAGCGTGCCTGCGACCGCGTCCTCCACGAAGGTGAAGTCGCGGGCCAGCCGGCCTCGGTTGAAGACCCGGATCGGCTCGCCGGCAAGCATGGCGCGCGCAAACAGGGTCGGCGCCATGTCGGGCCGGCCCCAGGGCCCGTAAACCGTGAAATAGCGCAGCCCCGTCGCACGAAAGCCGTAAAGATGCGCATAGCACTCCGTCATCAACTCGTCGCTTCGCTTGGTAGCCGCGTAGAGCGACAACGGCCGATCGGCAGGCGCATCGACGGCCAGCGGACCGGAGCCGGCATCCCCATAAACCGAGGAAGAGCTCGCATAGACGAAATGCGAGACTTCCAGCCGCCGGGCCAGTTCCAGCAGGTTCAGGTGGCCTGCGATGTTGGCCCGGACATAGGCGCGCGGGTTTTCCAGCGAATAGCGCACACCGGCCTGCGCGGCGAGGTGCAGGATGCGGTCCACACCGTCGAGCGCCAGCCGGTCCATCGCTCCGTCATCGGCGATGTCAGCACGCAGGAAGGTAAAGCCGGGCAGGCCGTTCAGGCGCGCAAGCCGGGCCTGCTTCAGCGTCGGGTCGTAATAGTCGTCGAGATTGTCGATGCCGATGACCACCTCGCCGCGGGCAAGCAGGGCGGCGGCGGCGTGCATGCCGATGAAGCCGGCGACGCCGGTGACGAGAATGCTCATGGGCGGTCGGTTCGCATTGCGGGCGCGCCGGCACCATAACCGAGCCGGGGCGGCGTTCAATCGTGGAAGGCGCACATGCCTCGACCCGGCACGGCGGGGGCGCTATACCCCGGCGCCTGCCTGTCCGGCCGGGGGCCGCCATGAACGACAACCGCCTCTACCTGTTCGACACGACGCTGCGCGACGGCGCCCAGACCCAGGGCGTCGATTTCAATGTCGCGGACAAGGCCGCCATCGCACGCGACCTCGATGCGCTCGGCATCGACTATGTCGAGGGCGGCTGGCCCGGCGCCAACCCGACCGACGACAGGTTCTTCGCAGACCCGCCGGCGCTCTGCCGCGCCCGTCTCACCGCCTTCGGCATGACGCGCCGCGCAGGTCGTTCGGCCGCCAACGATCCGGGTCTCGCTGTCACGCTGCGCTCGCGCGTCGATACGATCTGCCTGGTCGGCAAGTCCGATGCACGCCATGCGGAGGCGGCGCTCGGCGTTTCGCTTGACGAGAACCTGGCGATGATCCGCGATTCCATCGCGGAGATCGTCCGGCGCAACAAGGAAGCGCTATTCGACGCCGAGCATTTCTTCGACGGCTACAGGGCCAATCCGGACTATGCGCTCAAGGTGCTGGAGACGGCGCTGGAAGCCGGCGCGCGCTGGGTCGTTCTCTGCGACACCAACGGCGGCGCTCTGCCCCACGAAGTCGAGGCGGCGGTCGCGCGGGCGGCCGACATCGTGCCGGGAAGCCGGCTCGGCATCCATGCTCATAACGACACCGGCAATGCCGTTGCCAACACGCTGACCGCGGTGCGCGCCGGCGCCCGGCAGGTGCAGGGCACGCTGAACGGCCTGGGCGAGCGCTGCGGCAATGCCGACCTCGTGACGCTGCTGCCGACGCTTACCCTCAAGATGGGCTTCGAGACCGGGGTTCCGGCGGACGGGCTGGAGCGTCTCACGCAGATTTCGCGGACATTCGACGAGCGGCTCAACCGCCCGTCGAACCGCCATGCGCCCTATGTCGGCGCCTCGGCGTTCGCGCACAAGGCGGGGCTGCATGTCTCGGCGGTGGAGAAGGATCCGGCCTTCTACGAGCACATCGCGCCGGAGGTAGTCGGCAACAAGCGCCAGATCCTGGTCTCGGACCAGTCGGGCCGCGCGAACATTCTCTCGCGCTTCCGGGAGATCGGCCTCGATGTGGACCGGGACGACCCGCGTGTTGCGCGTCTGGTCGATCTGGTGAAGGAGCGTGAGTTCCAGGGCTATGCCTATGACGGCGCGGTAGCGAGCTTCGAGCTGTTGGCCCGCCGGATGCTCCAGACCGTGCCGGACTACTGGTCGCTCGACAGCTTCCGGGTCACGGACGAGCGGCGCTTCAACGCCCGGCGAGAGCTGGTGACCATGTCGGAGGCCGTGGTGAAGCTCTCCGTCGATGGGCGCCGGTCCATGCAGGTGGCGGAGGGCAACGGGCCGGTGAACGCGCTCGACGCCGCGCTCCGCCTCGCGCTCCTGCCGGACTATGCCTGCCTCGAAGGCGTGCGGCTCACCGACTACCGGGTGCGCATCCTCACGCCCGGCGACGGCACGGCGGCCGTCACGCGGGTGCTGATCGAAAGCGCCGACGAGACGGGCGCGCACTGGACCACGGTCGGCGTCTCCGGGAACATCATCAATGCCTCCTACGAGGCCTTGAACGACAGCCTGACCTACAAGCTGCTCAGCACCGAACGGTGAGCCGCCCGCCCGCCATCGTGCTGGTGCGCCCGCAACTCGGCGAGAATATCGGCATGGCGGCGCGCGCCATGCTGAACTGCGGGTTGGACGAACTCAGGCTCGTCGCCCCGCGCGACGGCTGGCCGAACCCGGCGGCGCAAGCGGCAGCGGCCGGCGCGGACGCCGTGATCGGGAATGCGCGCGTCTTCGACACCGCGGCGGAAGCGGTTGCCGACCTGCAACTCGTGCTGGCGACGACGGCGCGGCGGCGCGATGTCGAGAAGCCCGTCCGCGGCCCCCGCGAGGCAGCCTGCCTGCTGCGCGCTTCCGGGGCGCGAACGGGCGTGCTGTTCGGCCCGGAGCGCAGCGGCCTCGACAATGACGAGGTGGGGCTCGCCGCCGGCATAGTCGAGGCGCCGCTCAATCCGGACTTCCCCTCGCTCAATCTCGCCCAGGCTGTGTTCCTGGTGGCATGGGAGTGGCGCATGGCCGGCTCGGCACCCGTCCCGCCACCGCCGAGCGAGCTTGCTTCGGCAGAGGCTTTCGAGGGCTTCTGGCAACATCTCGACGGCGCGCTCGACGATGCCGGCTATTACCGCGAGGCCAAGCTCAAGCCCACCGTCCAGCGCAATCTCCGCGCCGTCTTCGCCCGCGCCGGCCTCACCGGCCAGGAGGTCCGCACGCTGCGCGGCGTCATCGCGCGGCTGGCTTTGGGAGGGCGGGGGACAAGGTGAATAGCGCTCGTATGGATTGGCCTTACGCTGCACGGGGCGCGATCTCTCTTTCGATCCGCGCGCGAAGGGCATCGGAGGCATCCAATTCGTATCGGACCTGAAGATTGATCCAGAAATCCGGCGTGGTACCGAAATAGCGCCCCAGCCGCAGCGCAGTATCGGTTGTAACGGCCCGCCGGCCGCGCACCAGATCGTTTAGACGCGCCCTTGAAACCTTCAGCGCTTTGGCAAGCGCATAAACGCTGAGGTCCATCGGCGCCAGGAACTCATCGCGCAGGACTTCTCCGGGATGCACCGGCGCCAGCCGGCCGCCGGCGACGACGTCCGAAAACTGCACCGCGCCCCGCTCCAGGTCTTCGCGCCGGACGGTCATATCGCTTACCTCCTTCAATGGTAGTCGACGATCTCGACTTGCCTCGCTGTCCCGACGAAGCGGGCTGTCGCACCCATTCACCATGCCCTGCTCACTCCAGCCCCATCAGGCTGCGGGCGAAATCCCGGGGGGCGAAGGGGCGGAGGTCTTCCTCGCCTTCGCCGACGCCGACGGCGTGGACCGGCAGGCCGACACTCTCGGCCAGCGCCACGACCACGCCGCCCCTGGCCGAGCCGTCGAGCTTGGTCACGATCAGGCCCGTCACCTCGGCCATGTCGCGGAAGGCGCGGACCTGTTGCAGCGCGTTCTGCCCGGTGGTGGCGTCGAGCGTCAGCACCGTGTCGTGCGGCGCGTCCCCATCCTGCTTGGCGATCACGCGGGTGATCTTGGAAAGCTCGTCCATCAGGTTGGCCTTGTTGTGGAGCCGCCCGGCCGTGTCGATCAGCAGGATGTCGGTTCCGTCCCGGATCGCCTGCCCGTGGGCGTCGAAGACCAGCCCTGCGGCGTCCGCCCCCGTCGGCCTCGCGACGACCGGCGCACCGACCCGCTCCCCCCATAGCTGCAATTGCTCCACCGCCGCCGCGCGGAAGGTGTCGCCCGCCGCCAGCAGCACGGTCTTGCCTTCGGCGCGGAAGGCGTGGGCGAGCTTGCCGATGGTCGTCGTCTTGCCGGTGCCGTTCACGCCCACCACCAGGATGACATGGGGCTTGCGCGCCGGATCGGCGACGAGCGGGCGGGCCACCGGCTCCAGCAGGCCGGCGATCTCGTCGGCCAGCACCCCGCGCACCTCCTCGCCGGAGACCTCCGTGCCGAAGCGCGCGCGCGCAAGGCCGGAGGCGAGCCGCGCGGCTGTGGCCGGCCCGAGGTCCGCCATGATGAGCAGGTCTTCCAGCTCCTCCAGCGCCTCCTCGTCCAGCCGCCGCCGGTAGAAGATGCCCGCAATCCCGTCGGCGAGGCGGTCGGAGGATCGCGACAGCCCCTGCCTCAGCCGCTGAAGCCAGTTCACGCCGCGAGCACTTCCGCGACCAGCCGTCCCGCCTCGACCCCGCGGACACGCGCGTTCCGGACCGAACCCGGGCGCGCCGCCCCCTGAAGCGCGGCGGGCGCGAACTGCTCGGTGCGTCCGACGCCTTCGCGCTCGACGGCGACGCGCTCCATGCAGCCGACCCGGCTCTCGAGGAAGCGCCCGGCAGCCGCCTCGCCCGTGTCTCTGAGCCGGCGGGCGCGTTCCTTGCGCAACGGCGCCGGCACTTGCGGCATTCGCGCCGCCGGCGTGCCCCGGCGCGGCGAATAGGGGAAGACATGCAGCCAGGTGAGCGGACAGGCTTCCACCAGTTCGAGGCTCCGGGCGAACATCGTCTCGGTCTCGGTCGGGAAGCCCGCGATCAGGTCCGCCCCGAAGGCGATTTCGGGACGCAGCGCCTTCAGCCGTTCGCAAAGCGAGACGACATCGGCCGCCAAGTGCCGGCGTTTCATCCGCTTCAGCACCATGTCGTCGCCCGCCTGCGCCGAGAGGTGCAGATGCGGCATCAGCCGCGGCTCCTCCGCCAGCAGCCGGAGGAGGTCATCGTCGATGGCGGCGGGATCGACGGAGGAGAGCCTGAGCCGCCGGAGCTCCGGGACCTGCGCCAGCAAGCGCCGGACCGCCTGCCCCAACCGGGGGGCACCCGGCAGGTCGGAGCCCCAGGACGCGATGTCCACGCCGGTCAACACGATCTCGGCCGCGCCCGCTTCCAGCAGCCGGCGGGTCTGCGCCGCGATCTCGCCGAGCGGCACGCTGCGGCCGGGTCCCCGTCCATAGGGGATGATGCAGAAGGTGCAGCGATGGTCGCAGCCCTGCTGCACCTGCACGAAGGCCCGCGCCCGGCCGCCGAAGCCGTCCAGAAGATGCGGAGCGGTTTCCCGCACGCTCATGATGTCGTTCACCAGCGCCGGCGGCGCGTCCGGCTTCCAGGCTTCGGCGGTCAGCTTCTCGGCATTGCCGACGACCCGGTCCACCTCCTCCATCGCGAGCCAGCGTTCGGGCGCAATCTGCGCGGCGCAGCCGGTAACAACGATCTGCGCGCCGGGCCGTTCGCGCCGGGCCTTGCGGATCGCCTGCCGCGCCTGCCGCTCGGCCTCCGCCGTCACCGCGCAGGTGTTGAAGACCAGGGCGTCCGAAAGCCCGGCCCCGGCCGTCAGCCGGCGCATCGCCTCCGACTCCCAGGCATTGAGGCGGCAGCCAAAGGTGACGATCTCGGCGGTCACGGCCCCGCCTCCGGCACATGCGCCTCAAGCTCGCCCCGGAAGCTCACCGCAGCCGGCCCGGTCATCAGCAGATGGCCGTCGCTCTCGCGCCATTCGATGCCGAGCGGCCCGCCGTCGAGGCGCACTTCCATCCGGCGCTCGCCGAGTCCCCGCCGAACGGCAGCCGCGGCCGCCGCGCAGGCGCCGGTGCCGCAGGCCCGCGTGATGCCGACGCCGCGCTCCCAGACGCGGAGCCGCATCGCCTCCTGACCCTGCATCTCCGCCACGCCCACATTGGCGCGCTCCGGGAAGAGGGCGTGATGCTCGACCTCCGGCCCCCAGGCTTCCAGGTCCACCGCCTCGGCGTCGTCCACGAAGAAGGTGGCGTGCGGATTGCCGATGTTGGTAGCCGTCGGCTCCGTGAGCGGGCCGCAGGCAAGGTCCAGGCGAAGCGTGTCGGCAGGGCCGGCCAGCGGGATCTCGTTCCAGCCAAGCCGCGCCGGCCCCATGTCCACCCGCACCGACCCGCCGGGCGCCTGCATCGCCCGGAGCGTGCCGGCCACGGTCTCGACCGCCGCCTCGCCGCGCCCGCGCTCGTCGAACAGGAGCGCCGCCACGCAGCGCGTGCCGTTGCCGCAGGCCTCGACTTCGCCGCCGTCCGCATTGCGGATTTCCATGAACACGTCGCCGTCGCGCATGGGCGGGCGCAGCACCATGAACTGGTCGCAGCCGATGCCGGTGCGCCGGTCCGCCACGCGGCGGTAGCCCGCCTCGGACCAGTCGAGCGGCCGGGCGCGCGCATCCAGAACGACGAAATCATTGCCGAGCCCGTGCATCTTGACGAACGGAATGCCCATTCTCTGCCGGCGACCTCCGAATGCCGCTCCCGGCGGCCGGACCCTATCTAGGTGCGAAGCCCGCCCCGCGCAATGGCGGCCGGATTCACAGGTCTGTTTCGGGCGACTTCGCAACGCAGGCGCTCTTGCGTCACCCCGGACGGCGCGCCGGCAGCCTGTCCTCCCTGCCTTCGCGGGGGACGGGCCCCCCCGATCCGGGGACGATCCGGGGTCTCCGGACGAAGGGGTGCCCCTGTTGCACGAGGCCCCGGCTTCCCCGCTCGGGGGCATGATGGGAAAAGCGTCGGGGTGACGGAGACCTCCTCTCGAAACGTCATGAATTGTCATGCGATGTCATGGCCGGGGGCGAATTCCACACGGTCGAACCAGTCCCCGTCCGCCCAGTCCGGGTCGCCGTCCCGGTCCTCATCCTTGTCGCCGTCGTCCCGGTCCGTGCCGCCGCGGCGGGCCTCTTCCTCCCGTTCCCGTTCGAGGCGGCTCTGCCTGCGCTCCTCGACCTCGTCGGGTGCCCAGGGGTCGTAGATGTCGCCGTAGCCGTTGCGGCGCTGGTAGAGCCAGTCATGTTCGGCCCCGTCGGCGCGGTCGTCGTCGATCCCGTCCTCATCGCCGCCACCGCCGCCGGCCCAGGGGCAGTCTTCGTAGGTCTCCTCGGGCGGGTCGTCGGCGGGGGGCAGGTCATTGGCAGGCGCGGGCGGGGGGCCGAAGCTCACGAGCAGGCGGGTGCGCTCCTCGACGGCCGCGGCGAGCCTGCGGGCGGCCGCCTCATGCGCGGCTTCGTCGAAGCCCTCCTGCCGCTCCACCGCCTCCCGGCTCTCGCGGTGGCGTTCGAGCGCGCGTTCGGCGCGGGCATGGCCCTGCCGCACGGCGTCTGCGAGCGGTCCGGGCTCGGTGCCCGCCTCCAGGGCATCGCCCGCCTCGATCTCCCCGAACTCGTCCTCATGCGCCAGCGGCCAGAGCCGGGCCCGGTTCCCGCCGGCGGGTCCGGCAAGCCCCGCGATCTCCGCCTGGAAGCGCAGCACCCGGAGCATC
>JAJEIH010000052.1 GCA_022827685.1 Alphaproteobacteria bacterium | reverse complement strand
GCGTGGGGTGAAAAACCCCCGATCACTCCTCGTGGACCAACCCGAACCCGCGGAAATCCGTCAAGCCAACGGGGTAAGAAAAATCTCAGCCCAGCCGGAGCCCTTGCTCAGAAAGCGGTTCCAAACAGCGCACATGCCTCATGCAGGAACAAAAGATGGAAATATCGGGCAATTTTCTTACAACCCGTTGGATCGACAGGATAATTGCAGGCTCCTTCGATACACGGCCGCGCCGCTGCTCAGGAGGAGGGAGGGAACGGACGACCGGGGCAGGCGGGTGTCATACGAGGCGAACCCGCCGCAGACAGATGTGTGAAGCCGGCAGGTCAAAAGGCGCGAGCTCCCTCATGCAAAGGGCAGAAGCACGATCGATCCCGTGGTGCGCCGCTCTTCGAGAGCGCGGTGGACTTCGGCCGCCTCGCGCAGCGGATAACGGTGGCGGACGGTGGCCGGCACCGCGCCCGACGACATGACGTCGAACAGCTCCTTCGCCGAAGCCACAAGGTCCTCGCGCTTCTCCATGTAGTGCATGATTGCCGGGCGGGTGACGAACAGCGAGCCGCGCGCGCCCAGCTCCACCACATCCACCGGGTCCGGCGCGCCCGAGGCATGGCCGTAGCTCGCCATGATGCCGAGCGGGCGCAGGCAGTCGAGCGAGCGGGTAAAGGTGTCCCTGCCGATGCTCTCATAGACCACCGGGCACCCCTTGCCGTCCGTCACCTCCATCACCAGCGGCACGAAATCCTCGCGCGAATAGACGGCGACATGGTCGGCGCCGTGGGCCTTGGCGAGCTCCGCCTTTTCGTCGGTCGAGACCGTGCCGATCACGGTCGCGCCCAGATGCTTCGCCCACCGGCAGAGGATCAGCCCCATGCCGCCCGCCGCCGCATGGACCAGCACCGGGTCGCCCGGCTGCACCCGGTAGGTCCGGCGCAGGAGATATTGCGCGGTCAGGCCCTTGAGGGTCATGCCGGCGGCGTCCTCGTCGGAGATGCCGTCCGGCAGCGTCACCAGCCGCCTCGCCGGCATCACGCGGCGCTGCGCATAGGCGCCGTGTGGCGGGCTGGCATATGAGACCCGGTCGCCGACCGCGCATTCGGTGACGCCCTCGCCGATCGCCTCCACCGTGCCTGCGCCCTCGATGCCCAGCACCATGGGAAGCGGCGGCACCGGCCAGGGGTGCGGCATGTCGCGCCGGTTGTAGGTGTCGATATAGTTCACGCCGATGGCGCCGTGCCGGATCAGCGCCTCGCCCGGGCCCGGCTCGCCCGCCGGCCAGTCCTCCCAGCGGAAGACGTCGGGCGGACCCTTTTCGTGGATGACGGCGGCCTTGTTGCTCATGGCTTTCCCCCGATGGTTCGTCCTGCGGCCTCGTCAGGCCTGCGCCTCAATGGCTTCCATGTCCTCGTCGGAAAGGCCGAAATGGTGGCCGATCTCGTGGACCAGCACATGGCGCACGATATGTTTCAGATCCTCCCCGGTCTCGCACCAGTAATCGAGGATCGGGCGGCGGTAGAGGAAGACATAATCCACATCCTCCGCGCCCGCCGACACGCTCTTCCGGTCCAGCGAGACGCCGCGGTAGAGGCCCATCAGGTCGAACGGGCTCTCCAGCTCCATCTCGCGCTCGGTCTCCTCGTCCGGGAACTCGTCCACCCGGAAAACGATGTCGGCCGTCAGCCGGCGGAACGAGTCCGGCAGCTCGGCATAGGCGGCCTCGGCCCAGGCGGCCAGCTCGTCGAGGCTCGGCGGATGGACAGGCGCGGTTCTCTCAGGCATCGTCGGGCAGCAGAGGGCACACGGGTTCGGGAGGCGCGGATCATGGCCGAAAAGCTCACCGGTAGCGAGCGCCGCGAGGCGCTGGCGTCGCTTGAAGGCTGGAGCGAGGTCGAGGGCCGGGACGCCATCCGGCGCAGCTTCGGGTTCGAGGACTTCACAGCGGCCTTCGCCTTCATGGCCAGGTGCGCGCTCGCCGCCGAGCGCATGGACCACCACCCCGAATGGTTCAACGTCTACAACCGCGTCGAAGTCACCCTCGCCACCCACAGCGCCGGCGGCGTGACGGAACTGGATGTGCGGCTGGCGGCGTTTATGAACGCGGCTGCGGGGACAGCGTAGATCGGGTCTCTCGATCAAATTAACTGCGCCTCTAAGGCGATTACCTGTCCAATTTTTCTTGTTCCACCCATTCGGCCATTTTCTGTAGAAGTTCGGCGGTTGGATAATCCTGAATATCTTCTTCTGAAAACCCGTCTTCAAGCTGTTTTTCATAATGCCACTGCTGAAAGTCCTCATATTCCGCCAAGATACGCGCGGGTCCGATTGGCTCAAAGTCATGTAAACCCACAAGCCAGTTCCTTATCTTTCTGACTGCCGCCTCATAACTCCCGCCATGCGCTTCGATATCGCTACCAGCCAAATCTGAAATTGCCGCCTGATAGCGATAACGCTTTTCTTCCAAGATCAAAATGTGTTTTCGAGAAAGTGGATCTTCACCTATACGTCGGCAACAATAATCTATTCCAAGTTCAAATGGCATATTCAGCCTGTAATACTCGCCGACCTCGCGCGCCTGACACCTGCTAAGATCATGTATTGAATAACGTGAAGATACGATCAGGTCGAATATTCTATCTATCCTTACCTCGCCCGCATTGCTTGTCTCACTAGCTATACGTGGTCGCAATCCACGGCGTATCAGGCAAAACAAAACGGCTTGCAAAATAGGTTCATAGTCTTCGTCGAATGGACAATTGACAAATACGTTCCGATCAAATTCCGGATCGGTCGAAATTGAATTCAACCCTTCGGTGGAAATGGGTCTTTGCCGTAGGAATCGCGTTGTCGAATTCGACCGTCCTTGCCGTGAATATAGAGCTCCGTTTTCTGGCTTCGTGCAAGTTCCCTGGCTAGGTCAATGGCCTCCCTCTGGGTGTCGAAACTCCGTGTCACCCGATCCGCGCCGGTTCTGCGAACAGCCCACCGACCGTCTCGGGGAACTACGTGTTGACCTCTACCAAGCATAATTCTTGTTCCTAAACCGTGCTCATTCCAGCATCGACTTTTTAGCATGCCCAAACGGTCACTCAAGTAGGCACAATCGTTGATCTTCCCGCTACTTGGCTCTGAACGGTCAAATTCGTCCTCAATCGACGAACACCGGTCGCCGCGAGATCACGAGTTCCGATATGCGGGCATGGTGCGTGGTCTTCATCTCGACCTGGACGGCCTTGAAGCCGCTCTTGCGGACCAGTGCCCGGATTTCGTCCGTATTGTCATAAGTCAGGAGGAAGTCGGTATCCGCGTCCGCAAGCAGGGCGAACAGGCGGGCATGGTCGATCTCGTGGTGGGCGTAGAGGCGCTGGCCGGCCCGCTTCCCGCCGGCGCTATAGGGAGGGTCCACGAATAAGACGGCGCCCGCAGGCATGTCCTTCGGAAGCGCCATCCCGTCGCCCTCACTGAATTCGATGAGGTGCGCATTGTCGATGATAGCCGAAAGCCGATCAGCGAGCGTTCCCGGATACCAGCGCGAGGCAAGGCCCATCCCGCATTCTCCCGACCGAATAAGGGACGCGCCCGGCGCCAGTATGCCGCCTCGGCGGGTGCGGTTCAGGACCAGGGTGCGGAAACCGTGTTCCAGAACATTCGCCGGCGCCTGCCGAGACAGCGCATCGACCGCCTCCCGCGTCGGCCGGAACCCCTGGACCATCTCGCATAGTTCCGGGCCGTGGCGGAGCGCGGCGTGCCAGAAGGCGGCGACGTCGCGGTCCAGCTCCACCATCAGGCAGCGGTCCACAAGCCCCTCCATCACCGCCGTCAGCGAGACGATGCCGCCGCCGGCGAAGGGCTCCACGAGCAGCTTCGGCCGGGGCTCGATTGCCTTCAGCCAGTGGCGGATATGGGGGATGAGCCATGTCTTGCCGCCCGGGTAGCGCAGCGGGCTGCGCTGCGGCACGGACGCCACATTGACCGCCGGGATGGCCGAAACCGGGATCGGGGCAGCGCCGGCCGGCGTTGTCGATCCCGTCCCGCCAGAGGCCGGAGGCGAGGTCCTCACCCGCCAGCTCCCGCTCCTAGAAGAAGACGTAGGAGCGGACCACGACGTTCTTGCGGCAGGGCGCATCCACGGGGACCGTCGGGTCCTGGCAGGCCGTGTGGAACGACCAGCGCGACACCGAGCCGTCGGTGACGGAGTCGTAGCATTTCAGCATCGACACTTCCGTCGGCGTCTGCCGGGGGAACCAGTACCAGTCATGGTCCGGCCGGTAGGTGAAGCGGGTCGTCTCGCCCACCCGGTCGTCATAAATGCGGTAGTTGTTGATGTAGGGCTGGTCGGCGAAGGACGGCCAGGCGCAGAGCACGAAGGGGAACTGCTCCACCGTCTCCATCGGCTTGGCCAGATTGATCGACATGAACCGCCGCGACATCTTCGCGTCGGCTTCCGCTTCCGTGTAGTGCTGCGTGCGCCCGAAATTGCGCAGGTTCTTCGTCAGCAGCTCGCGGCAGCGCACACGCCCGCTATTGTCGTTCAGGTCGTTGTGCACGAGGTTGGCATAACGCGCGTTCACGCCCGGATTTTTGGCGTCCTGGTCTTCCGTGCGGTCGCCCTGGTAGTCCTTGTCGAACACGTCGTGGTTATAGACCAGCGCGTCGGTCGCATCGGGGAAGAACTCCAGCAGGAGCTTCTCGATCTCCGGATAGAAGACGCGCTCCACTTCCGCCGAGTCGTAGAAGTTCGTGCATTTGGACTCGAGGTGCGCCAGCGAGACGCCGAGCCTGTCCATGGACTCGGCGCTGCTGACATCGAGGCCCGGATAGTATTCGCCGATCCGGCGCGCATCGCGGAGCACCTGCGGGAAATAGAGGTTGCGCCGCCCGCTGTCGTCCTCGGCCTTGCGCAACAGGGCGGCCTCGGCCTTGCGCGCCGGGTCCCGCCAGAGCGCGTTGGACGGCACGATGGAATAGGACGGGTGCTCGTAAACGGTGTAGCGCAACGGCAACGCCACGCCGCCCTCGGGGGCTTCGATGCCGTTGGCGCGGATATAGTCGATGCATTCGTCATATTCCCGGAACCCGAGACCCCACTTCGTCTCGATGGGTCCGGGAGGCGCATTCTCCAGCCGGTCGATGAGTTCCTGGCTGTGCCCCCCGGCGATCTCCTGAAACGCCGCCTCCAGCGCCGCGGCGGTTCCGGCGTCGCCGTCCCGGTCGAACGACATGTAGGAGAGGCCGCCATTCGCGGCGACGGGCGGCGGCTGGCCCTCCGTCAGCTGGAGCGGCGGCACATAGGCCGACGGCCCCGCATCCGCCTCAACCCGGTTCCCGATGGCTTGCTGCCCGTCCATGACATGCTCTCCGGATAAGGATTTCCCATCGTGGCACAGGGCCTGTGCGTTTTCCAGAGCGGGGCCGCCGTCCTCAGGCGGTGCGGCCCTCCTTCATCGCCTCCTCGGTGAAGACGAGGCCGTGGCCCGGCTTCTCGGGCGCGCGGACGACGCCGTTCTCCACGAGCGGCGGGTCGGTGAACAGGTCCTGCATCAGCCCCATGTCCTCGAGGATCAGCCCGTTCGGGATCGAGGCCATGAGCTGGATCATCAGTTCGGGATAGAGGTGCGGGGCGATGGTCATGCCCCAGGTGTCCGCGATCGCCGCCGTCTTGCGCAGGTCCGTCAGCCCGCCGCGCACCACGTCCGGCTGGAGGATCGGCAGCTTCGGGGTCTCGAAGAAGGGCTTGAGGTCGTAGCGCGTCATGTGGCTCTCGCCGCCGACGACCCGGAGGTCGAGCGCGTCCGCGATCCGGAAGTAACCGGCGAAATCGTCCGGCACGACCGGCTCCTCCAGCCAGTAGATGTCGTATTGCTCCAGCTTGCGGCCCTGCAGGATGGCATGGTCTGCGGTCCAGGCCATGTTGACATCGACCATGATGTCGATTTCCGGCCCGACGGCCTCGCGCACCCGGCGTACATGCTCCAGGTCCTGCGCGTCGGTCCAGGCGTGGCCGACCTGCATCTTGACCGCCGGGTAGCCCTCCGCCTTGAAGCGCAGCGCCTTTTCCACCATCGCGTCCGGCTCCAGCCCCCGCCACACGCCCGAGCCGTAGGCGGGCGCCTCCGCGCGGTAATGGCCCCAGAGCCGGTGCAGCGGCATCCCGGCGGCCTGTCCCACAATGTCCCAGAGCGCGACATCGACGGCCGAGAGCGCCAGCACCGGCGCCCCGCCGCGCCCGTCCGCCAGCGAGGCGGTCCACAACTCCCGCCAGATCGCCTCGACCTCGCTCGCATCGCGCCCGATCAGGTGGGGCGCCATGGTCTCTTCCAGGCATTCCTTCACCGTGCGGAAGCCTTCGCGCAGATAGAGCTGGTAGCCGAGCCCGACATGGCCCGAGCGCGTCTCGATCTCGACCGCCAGCACATTGCGCTCCCGCGCATAGCCGCGCTGGAAGGCCGGCTGCTCCCGCCAGGGCAGCACCATCAGGTGAACGCGGATGTCTTCTATGCGCATCGAATCCGTCTCCCTCTCGCCGTCCGCCTTCATCCCCGCCACTCCCTGACGATCCGCCGGGCGTCGCCCTCGCGCCGGGTGAAGCCTTCCCTGTCGAAAAACTCCAGCAACTCGATGGTGACATTGCGCCCGATGCCGGAGCGGTCCTTGTAAGCCGCCGCGGTGAAACGCCCGTCGGCGCTCTCGGCTGCCAGGGTTTCGGCGATGTCCGCCAGCCCCCTGAGCGCATCCGGCGGGAACCAGCGATTGTCCGCCACCCTTCGCACCAGCCCGAAGCGCCCCGCCTGGCGCAGCACGCCCTCCACCCGGACATGATCCACCTTCAGCATGTCGGCCAGCTCCCGCACCCGCGGCGGGCGCAGGCCGCCTTCCATGACCAGCGGCTCTATGCGCCGCCAGAGCGCCTCCTCTTCCGGGGCAAGCGCCGCGCGGTGGCCGGGCCGGTGGACGAAGCCGCCCGAGCGCGCAAGCCTGCCGGCCCCCGCCAGCGCCGCCAGCGCCGCCTCGGCGATGTCGCGCGGCGGCACCGGGTCGAGCCGGCGGCGGAGCGCCACGGGACCGAGGCCCGGGCTGTCGGGATGCGCCGCCGTCCAGGCGTCCACCTCCCGCTCGAAGGCATCCGAAAGCGCCTGCCAGCGCCCGGCATCGACGGCGACCGGACCCGCAAACACCACGCCCTGCCGCCGCCTCAGCGCCGCCTGTTCCGCATCGTTCAGATTGTGCGCGAGCGCGAACCGGGGAAAATCGAAGCCGAAGGGCGCTGCTTCCACCAGCCCGCCGAACGGGTCGTCCCCGGCGCGCACGGCAAGTTCCGCCAGCCGCTCCGGCCGCGCCCGGCCGCGCGCCGGCGGAAACGGATCGGCGACGCGGCCGCCGGCCATGGTGCGCATGGCCGACTGGTCGCGCAGCACGATGCCGTCGCCGGCAAGCGCACCGATCTCGCGGTCCAGCAGCAATTGCGCCCAGCCGGCCGCGCCCGGCGCGATGGACGGCCCGTCCAGCACCGCGACCCTGCCGGTCACATCCACCGCGCCCAGATGGACATGCACGGGCGTGCGGTCGCGAAGCGGCCGCGCCTCGCTGCCGAGCACCCTCAGCCTTATGTCGATCCGGCGCGTCGGCCCGTGGGCCTCGGGGGCCAGCAGCCAGTCGCCGCGCGAGACGGCGTGGCGGCGCAGGCCGGACCCGGCAAGGTTGAGCGCGACCCGCTGCCCGGCCTGGGCGGCATGGGCCTCGACATTTTCGGCATGGATGGCGCGCACCCGCGCCTCGACGCCGCCGGGCGAGACCAGCAGCCTGTCGCCGACCTTGACCGCGCCCGAAAAGGCCGTGCCGGTGACCACGAGGCCCGCGCCGCGCAGCGTGAAGCTGCGGTCCACCGCAAGCCGGAAACGCCCCGACGCCCGCCGACGCCCGACCGCGCCCGCAAGCCGCTGCAGCAGGTGCTGCAAGTCCGGCACGCCCGCGCCCGTCACCGCGGAGACGGGCAGCACCGGCGCGCCGGCAAGCCCGGTATCGGCCGCGAGCGCCTCGGCCTCTTCGGCGACCGCCCGCACGCGCTCCGGCTCGGCGCGGTCGGCCTTGGTCACGGCGATAATGCCGCGCTGCACGCCCAAAAGGTCGAGGATCGCCAGATGCTCGCGGGTCTGCGGCATCGGCCCGTCGTCGGCGGCCACGATCAGCAGCGCCGCGTCGATGCCGGTGACGCCGGCCAGCATGTTCTTGATGAAACGCTCATGCCCCGGCACGTCGATGAAGCCGACGGTCTGGCCGGGGCCGGCCTGCCAGTAGGCGAAGCCGAGGTCGATGGTGAGCCCCCGCGCCTTTTCCTCCGGCAGCCGGTCGGCGTCGGTGCCGGTGAGCGCCTTCACCAGCGAGGTCTTGCCGTGGTCGATATGCCCGGCGGTGGCTACGATCATGAGGCCAGTTGGGACAGGAATGCGTCTTCGTCGTCAAGCGTGCGCAGGTCGAAGAGCAGCCGCCCTTCGGCGATGCGCCCGATGACCGGGACGGGCAGCCGGCGGAAGGCCGCCGCGCGCGCCTCCAGCGCCTTGCCGCCGGGCGCAGACAGCGCCAGCGCCCGGCTTTCGAGCCGCTCCACCGGCAGCGAGCCGGAGCCGATCCGGCTTGCGACGGTCACGACCTCCGCGCCTTCCATTGCCGGCGCGAGCCGGTGCGCCTGGGCCTCGATCTCCTCCACCGGACGGGTGAGGATGCGCAGCGCAGGCAGGCGTTCCGCCAGCCGGTCGGGATCCCGGTAAAGCCGCAGCACCGCCTCCAGCGCCGCGAGCGAGAGCTTGCCGAGCCGCATGGCGCGGCGCATCGGGTTCCGCTTGAGCAGGGCGACAAGGTCTGCGCGCCCGACGATAATGCCGGCCTGCGGGCCGCCCAGCAGCTTGTCGCCGCTGAAGGTGACGAGCCCCGCCCCGGCGGCGAGCGCCTGGCCCGGCATCGGCTCCTGCGGCAGCCCGTAGCGCGCAAGATCGACAAGCTGGCCCGCGCCCAGATCGACCGCATAGGGCGCGCCCGCCGCCTCCGCGATACGGGCCAGGCGGTCGTCCGGCACCGACGCCGTGAAGCCGACGACCTCATAATTGGAGGTATGCACCTTCATCACGCAGCCGGTGTCCGGACCGATGGCGGCCTCGAAGTCGCTCGCATGCGTGCGGTTGGTCGTGCCGACCTCGACCATGCGGGCGCCGGCGCGGGCCATGATCTCCGGCATGCGGAAGGAGCCGCCGATCTCGACCAGCTCGCCGCGCGACACCAGCGCGTCGCGGCCCGCCGAGAGGCTGTTCAGCACCAGCAGGACGGCGGCGGCGTTGTTGTTGACCGCCAGCGCCGCCTCCGCGCCGGTGAGTTCGGTCAGCAGCGCCTCGACATGGGAGTCGCGGTCTCCCCGCCGGCCGGTCTCCAGGTCGTATTCGAGGTTGCAATTGCCGGCGGCCTCCGCGATTGCGGCGACCGCCTCCTGCGGGAGCGGGGCCCTGCCGAGATTGGTGTGCAGCACGACGCCCGTCAGGTTGAACACCCGCCGGAGCGAAGGCCGCCCCCGCGCCGCAATATGCGCCGCCGCCGCCGGGCCGAGCGACGAGGGATCGAGCGCGCCGCCGGCCCCGAGCGCGCGGCGCGCATCCGCGAGCGCCCGCCGCGCGCCCGCCAGCGCTTCCGCCCGCCCGTATTCCGCGGCCGCCGCGGCAAGGGCCGGGTCTTCAAGCAGGCGGTCCACGGAAGGCAGGACCGAGAAATCCGGACTCGCCATCCTTCAAAGACCCCTGCGCCTTGCCACCCGAGCCATCGCCGAACGCTTTCTCCCAGGGCGCCGCGCCTGCGGCAACCGGACGGCTACCATATCCCCGCCGCGTCCGCTGCGACACCAAAGGCGGCCTTCTCTATCATTTTTTGCTTGGACTCGGCGCGCGGCTTGGCTACCAAGCCTCTCCGCATACGCCTCAGACATTGCGACCGTAAACGACCCAATCAGAGCGTTCGCACTCGCGCAGGGGAGACCGAAGCCATGGCCGGCGCCCTACCGGATGTTGCGCAGCACGACACCTTCCCGAAGCTGCTCCGTTACAACGCCGAACGCCGCGCGTCGCTGGCCGCCGTCCGCGAGAAGGACCTGGGCATCTGGCAGACCTGGACCTGGGCCGACTTCCGCGACGCGGTGCGCAAGCTCGCCGGCGGCATGAAGGCGCTCGGCCTCGAGCGGGGCGAGAAGGTCGCCATCGTCGGCGACAACCGGCCGCGCCTCTATTTCGCCATGAGCGCCGCGCAGAGCCTTGGCGCCATTCCCGTGCCGGTCTATCAGGACGCGGTGGCCGATGAAATGCGCTTCGTGCTGGACCACGCCGAAGTCGCCTTCATCGTGGCGGAGGATCAGGAACAGGTCGACAAGGTCCTGTCCCAGAAGGAACATCTCCCGGCGCTCAGGACGATCATCTACGACGATCCGCGCGGCATGCGGGACTACAGCGAGCCGTTCCTGCACGCCTATGACGATGTCGTCGGCATGGGCGGGGAAGGCGGCTGGGACGAAGAGGTCGATCTCGGCAAGGGCGGCGACACCGCGATCATCCTCTACACCTCCGGCACCACCGGCACGCCGAAGGGCGTGGTGCTCTCCTATGACAATCTCCTGCTGTGCGCGAAAATCGGCGCGGACTTCGAGCGTCTGCGCGAGGACGAGGTGGTGCTGGCCTATCTGCCGATGGCGTGGGTGGGCGACAATGTGCTCTCCTACTGCCAGGCGCACCTGGTCGGCTTCTCCTTCGCCTGTCCGGAGTCTCCGGAGACGGTGCCGCACGACCTGCGCGAGCTCGGCCCCACCTATTTCTTCGCGCCGCCGCGCGTGTTCGAGAACCTGCTGACCCAGGTGACGATCCGCATGGAGGACGCGGCGCCCCTGAAGCAGCGCCTGTTCCGGTTTTTCATGAACGTCGCCGAACGTGCGGGGGCGGACATTCTGGAAGGCCGCAAGGTCGGCATTTTGGACCGGCTTCTCTATCGGATCGGCGAGGTGTTCGTGTACGGGCCGCTCAAGAACGTGCTGGGCCTCTCCCGGCTCCGGGTCGGCTACACCGCCGGCGAGGCCATCGGTCCGGAGATCTTCCGTTTCTTCCGCTCGCTCGGCATCAACCTCAAGCAGCTGTACGGCCAGACCGAGGCGAGCGTGTTCGTCACCATCCAGGCCAATGACGGCGTCCGCGCCGACAGCGTCGGCCCGCCGGCTCCGGGCGTCGAGCTGCGCATCACGGACGAAGGCGAAGTGCTTTACCGCAGCCCGGGCGTCTTCCAGGAGTACTACAAGAACAGCGAAGCCACCGCGGAGACCAAGACAAGCGACGGCTGGGTCCACACCGGGGATGCCGGCGTGATCGACGATGACGGCCATCTGCGGATCATCGACCGCGCCAAGGATGTCGGCCGGCTCGCCGACGGCACGCTCTTCGCGCCCAAATACCTGGAGAACAAGCTGAAATTCTACCCGAACATCCGCGAGGCGGTGACCTTCGGCCATGAGCGGGACTTCGTGACCGCGATGATAAACATCGACATGGAGGCGGTCGGCAACTTGGCGGAGAGGCGCAACATTCCCTATTCGAGCTACCAGGAGCTCGCCGCGCGGCCGGAGGTGCTCGACATCGTCGAGGGCCATGTTTCGGAGTTCAACGAAAGCCTCGCCGCCGATCCGCAATTCGCCGGCTCGCAGATCCGCCGCTTCATCGTGCTGCACAAGATGCTGGACGCCGATGACGGCGAACTCACCCGCACGCAGAAGGTCCGCCGCCGCTTCATCTCCGAGCGCTACGCTCCGGCCATCGACGCGCTTTACGGCGGCGAGGGCAATATCGTGCTGGAGACCCCGGTGACGTTCGAGGACGGGCGGTCGGGCACGATCGCCGGCGACCTCGCCATCCGCGATGCCCGCGTCTCGGAGGCGGGGGGCGAAAGGGCCGCTGCATGAGCCGGCCGGGAGACATCCTGCTCAGCGTCAAGGACATTTCGCTGCGTTTCGGCGGCGTCCGCGCGCTGACGGATGTGAGCTTCGATATTCGCGAAGGCGAAATCTTCGCCATCATCGGCCCCAACGGGGCAGGAAAGTCGTCGATGCTGAATTGCATCAACGGCTTCTACCATCCGCAGGAAGGCACCATCACCTTCAAGGGCACCCAACGCCGGCAGATGCGCCCGCACGAGGCCGCCGCCCAGGGCATCAGCCGGACCTTCCAGAACATTGCGCTCTTCAAGGGCATGACCACGCTTGAGAACGTCATGACCGGGCGCATGCTCAAGATGCGGGCCTCCCTGGCGGAACAGGCGTTCTATATCGGGCGCGGCAGGCAGGAAGAGATCGCCCACCGCGAGAAGGTCGAGGAGGTGATCGACTTCCTGGAAATCCAGGCGATCCGCAAGACGCCCGTCGGGCGCCTGCCCTACGGCCTGCAGAAACGGGTGGAGCTGGCGCGCGCGCTGGCGGCGGAGCCGGAGCTGCTCCTGCTCGACGAGCCGATGGCGGGCATGAATGTCGAGGAAAAGGAGGACATGTGCCGCTTCGTGCTCTCCACGAACCACGAGCTCGGCACCACGATCGCGCTGATCGAGCACGATATGGGCGTCGTCATGGACCTGTCCGACCGGGTCGTGGTGCTCGACTACGGCAAGAAGCTTGCCGAAGGCACCCCGGACGAGGTCCGCGGCAATCAGGATGTCATCGACGCCTATCTGGGCGTGAGCCACGACTAGGACGGTTCGGCGATGGAAACCCTTTACCTCATCTTCATCGACCCGTTCGTGCAAATGGTCGTCGAGCCGGCTTTCCTGGCAGAGGTGCTGATCGGCGGGCTGATGTCGGGCGTCATGTATTCGCTCGTGGCGCTGGGCTTCGTGTTGATCTTCAAGGCCTCCGGCATCTTCAACTTCGCCCAGGGCATCTTCGTTCTGTTCGCCGCATTGAACTTCGTCGGGCTGATGGACCTGGGCGTTCACCCGATTCTGGCCTTCGTCATCACGATCGGCATCATGACTGCCCTTGCCTTCGCCGTGGACCGCCTCGTTCTGCGCCCGCTCGTGAACCAGGACCCGATCATCCTGTTCATGGCGACCATTGGCATCGCCTTCTTCCTGGAAGGGTTCGGCGAATCAATATGGGGCGGGGATGTGCGCCCGGTCCGGGTCGGAATTCCGGACGCGGCGCTCTTCTGGGAGGCGGGTTTCGGCGAGATCCTGGTGCAGTCCTCGGACCTGTTCGCCGGCGTGATCGCAGCGTTCCTGGTCACGGTGCTGGCGCTCTTCTTCCACTTCACGCCGGTCGGGCGGGCGCTGCGCGCGGTCGCCGACGACCACCAGGCGGCACTCTCGGTCGGCATCCCGCTCAACAATATCTGGGTGATCGTATGGGCGGTGGCCGGTTTCGTCGCACTGGTCGCCGGCATCATGTGGGGCGCCAAGCTCGGCGTGCAGTTCGCGCTGTCCACCATTGCGCTCAAGGCCTTGCCGGTTCTGATTCTCGGCGGATTCACCTCTATCCCCGGCGCCATTATCGGCGGCCTGATCGTCGGCGCGGGCGAAAAGCTGTTCGAGAACTACTGGGGCGTGCCCCTGCTCGAAGGCGCGACCGAGGAATGGTTCGCCTATATCGTGGCCATGATCTTCCTGTTCTTCAGGCCGCAGGGCCTGTTCGGCGAGAAGATCATCGAACGGGTATGACCTGATGCTTTACCGCGAAGCCGGACAGTTCAAGACCAGCTATTCCGCCGACCAGGCGATGTTGACGATTCCGCTCGACCGCGTATTCGTGGTCGGGTTGACGATCTTCGCCATCGTCGGCATCCCGCTGCTTGCGAGCGAATATCTGATCGCCTCGATCCTGATCCCGGTGCTGATCCTGTCGATAGCCGCGCTCGGGCTCAACATCCTGACGGGCTATTGCGGCCAGCTCTCGCTCGGCACGGGCGCGTTCATGGCGGCGGGGGCCTATCTGGCCTACAAGATCGCGACCAACATCACCTGGATGCCGATCTGGATCGTGATCCCGCTGGCCGGGCTCTGCGCGGCCGCCATCGGCATCGCCTTCGGCCTGCCGAGCCTGCGCATCAAGGGCTTCTACCTCGCGGTCGCGACGCTGGCCGCGCAGTTCTTCCTGCTATGGCTGTTCGTCAAGGTGCCGTGGTTCGTCAACTATTCGATCTCGGGCGTGCCGACGGCGCCGCCGCGCAGCGTGCTGGGTTTCGACGTGACGGGCGCTACGGCGACCAACGAGGCGAAATACCTGTTCGTGCTGGCCTTCGTCATCGCGCTTGCCTGGATCGCCCGCAACATGGCGCGCTCGCGTATCGGGCGCTCCTGGATGGCGATCCGGGACATGGACATCGCGGCGGAGCTGATCGGAATCCGGCCGCTGCCGACCAAGCTCTCCGCCTTCGCAATCTCCAGCTTCTATTGCGGGGTCGCCGGCGCGCTCTGGGCCATGTGCTACATCAACACGGTGGAGCCCACCGCCTTCGACATCAACCGATCCTTCCAGGTGCTGTTCATGGTCATCGTCGGCGGCCTCGGCAGCGTGCTCGGCTCCTTCCTCGGCGCCGCGTTCATCTTCCTGCTGCCGATCTTCCTCAACAGCGCGCCGGGATGGTTCGGATACACCGTCGCAGGCGATACAATCACCCACATCGAGTTCATGCTGTTCGGCGCTCTGATCATCTTCTTCCTGATCGTCGAACCGCATGGTCTGGCGCGGCTCTGGCAGATCGCCAAGGAAAAGCTGCGCCTCTGGCCGTTCCCGTATTGACCGTCGCGGGAGACAGCCGCAACGCCGATGAGGCAGAAACCCAAGGGAGGTCCCCATCATGCTTACGAAGAAACTGGCGACAGCGGGTCTGGCCGCAGCCGTTGCGGTTGGCGCCATTGCTGTTGCCCAGGCCCAGGAGGGACAGTACATCCCCGTCCTCTCCTACCGCACAGGCGCCTACGCCCCGAACGGCACTCCGTTCGCCAACGGCTATGTCGACTACTTCCAGCTCATCAACGAGCGGGACGGCGGCGTCAACGGCGTCAAGTTCATCGTCGAGGAGTGCGAGACCGGCTACAAGACCGACCGCGGCGTCGAGTGCTATGACCGCCTGAAGGACAAGAACGGCGGCGCCACGGTGCTCAGCCCCTGGTCCACCGGCACCACCTACGCCCTGATCGAGAAAGCTACCAACGACAAGATTCCGATCCTGTCGATGGGCTACGGCCGCACCAGTTCCGCTGACGGACGGGTGTTCCCCTACGTCTTCAACTTCCCCTCGACTTACTGGAGCCAGGCCACGGCGGTCGTCCAGTACATCGCCAACGAGACGGGCGGGCTCGAGGCGCTGAAGGGCCAGCGTTTCGCGTTCATCTACCTCGACCACCCGTATGGGCGCGAGCCGATCCCGACCTTCGACATCCTCGCCGAGAAGTTCGGCTTCACTTACGACAAGTATCCGGTGCCGCCGGCCACGATGACGGAACAGAAGTCGATCTGGCTGAATATTCGCCGCACCAAGCCGGCCTACGCCATCATGTGGGGCTGGGGTGCGATGAACTCGACGGCGGTCAAGGAAGCCGCGAACATCAAGTTCGACATGAGCCGGTTCATCGGCAACTGGTGGTCCGCTGCGGAGCCTGACGTGTTGCCGGCCGGCGAGGGCGCGATCGGTTACAAGGGCGCGACCTTCAACGGCGCCGGCACCGGCTACAAGGTGTTCGAGGCGCTGAAAGGCGTGAGCGGCCTGAAGGGCGGCGACGACATGGGGACGGTGCTCTACAACCGCGGCATGGTCAATGCCGCCTTCGTCGTCGAGGCGGTGCGGCTGGCCCAGGAAAAATACGGCAAGGGCAAGCATGTCTCGGGCGAGCAGGTGCGCTGGGCGTTGGAGAACCTCGACCTTTCCGCCGAGGATGTGGAAGCGCTCGGACTTACCGGGCTGATGCCGCCGACCACCGTGACCTGCATGAACCATGAGGGCACCAACCCGGCGATCCTGGTCCAGCAGTGGAACGGCAACGCCTGGGAGATCATCACCGACTGGATCCCGGCGATGACCGAGATCGTCCGCCCGCTCATCGAGCAGGACGCGGCGCAATACGCCCAGGAGAACAACATCACCCCGCGCGACTGCTCGGCATAGAGCGGTTCTGCCCCACTGGCGGGAGAGGCCCGGAAGCCCATGAACGAGACCGTTGGCAACGTCCTCGAAGTCAACAATGTCGAGGTCATTTACGACCACGTCATCCTCGTGCTGAAGGGCGTCTCCCTCCACGTGCCGAAGGGGGGTATCGTTACCCTCCTCGGCGCGAACGGGGCCGGCAAGACGACAACCCTCAAGGCCGTCTCCAACCTGCTGCGCGCCGAGCGCGGCGAGGTCACCAAGGGCTCGATCCTCTACCGCGGCGAGCAGATCGACGCGCTGACGCCGACCGACCTCGTGCGCAAGGGCGTCATCCAGGTGATGGAAGGCCGCCATTGTTTCGAACATTTGACCGTCGAGGAAAACCTGCTGACGGGCGCCTATACGCGCCATGCCCGCCGGTCGGAACTCAATGACGACCTCGATGCGGTTTACGGATATTTCCCGGCCCTCAAGAGCCGGCGCAAGAGCCTCGCCGGCTATATTTCCGGCGGCGAGCAGCAGATGTGCGCCATCGGCCGCGCGCTCATGTCGAGGCCGCAGATGATCCTGCTGGACGAACCGTCCATGGGCCTCGCCCCGCAGCTCGTCGAGCAGATCTTCGAGATCGTCAAGCGCATCAACGAAGAGGAAAACTGCTCGATCCTGCTGGCCGAGCAGAACACCAACATGGCGCTCAAATACGCCCATTACGGCTACATCCTGGAGAACGGACGCATCGTCATGGACGGCGAGGCCGCCGATCTTCGCGAGAACGAGGATGTCAAGGAGTTCTATCTCGGCATCAGCTCGACCGGACGCAGGAGCTACCGGGACATCAAATTCTATCGTCGGCGCAAACGCTGGGTATGAGGCACCATGACTGCAAACGGCGACTTTTACGACAAGCTGGAGATCCGGGACCCGGAACAGCGTGAGCGCGAGCAGCTCGACGAGTTGCGCGGTCTGATCGCTCTTGCAAAGGACAGGGCGCCTTACTGGCGGCGGGCGCTCGCCGGGGTCGAGGCCGGCGACATCACCTCCCGGGACGCGCTGGCGGCCCTGCCCGTCACCCGCAAGTCCGACCTGATGGAAGTGCAGGCGGCGGACCCGCCCTTCGGCGGCATGACGATCGTGCCCGTGGGCGAATTCCGGCGCGTGTTCCGCTCGCCCGGGCCGATCTGCGAGCCCATGGGCGCGAAACCCGACTGGTTCCGGGGCGCGCGCTCGCTCCACGCCGCGGGCTTCCGCAAGGGCGACGTCGTCCACAACACCTTCAGCTACCACTTCACGCCCGGCGCCTTCATGATGGAAAGCGCGGCGGAGGCGCTCGGCTGCACGGTGTTTCCCGGCGGCGTCGGCCAGACCGAACAGCAGGTCGAGGCAATCCGGCATTTCGGCGCCGTCGGCTTCATGGGCACGCCCGATTTCCTGAAGATCGTGCTGGACAAGGCCGAAGAGATGGGGACAGCGCTGCCCTCGCTCTCCAAGGCGCTGGTCGGCGGCGGCGCGCTCTTCCCCTCGCTCAGGGCGGAAATCCGGGGCAAGGGCGTCAATGTGATGCAGAACTACGGCACGGCCGATGTCGGGCTGGTCGCCTATGAGACGCCTGCGCTGGAAGGCATGGTGCTCGCCGAGGGCGTGATCGTGGAGATCGTCCGGCCCGGCTCGGGCGATCCGGTGCCGGACGGCGAGGTCGGCGAGGTCGTGGTGACGACCCTGACCGACGACTATCCGCTCTTCCGCTTCGCGACCGGCGACATGTCGGCCGTCGATGCGGGGCAAAGCTCCTGCGGGCGCACGAACACCCGCATCAAGGGCTGGATGGGCCGGGCGGACCAGACGGCAAAGGTGCGCGGCATGTTCATCCGCCCGGAGCAGGTGAACCGCGTGCTGGCCCGCCACGCGGAGATTGCGCGGCTCCGGCTCGTGGTCGGCTCCGAGAACAATCTCGACACCGCCACCCTGATGGTCGAGGCGGCCGCCCGCGACGACGGCTTCCGGGACGCCGTCGCCGAGAGCTTCCGCGCCGAGTGCAAGATGCGCGGCCGCATCGAGTTCGCCGACTCCCTGCCGAACGACGGCAAGGTCATAGACGACCAGCGCAGCTACGACTGAGGCCAATGACAGTGAGCATGTCATCCGGAGAAAGAGCTGCCGGACGGACCCGGAAATCCGGCGGCCGATTACCGCAGCAAGAGAGCGCGGAAGGTTCGACGGGAACGGGCAATCCCGGGTCTTTCTCGCAAATCTTCGGTGCTCTCAAGGGAACCGTCGAAATTCCGCCGGGAACCGACTTGACGGCTCCGGTCGATGTGGAGTGGAAAGCCGAACGGTAGTCGGGAGCAACGGCTCCTGTCGTCAAGTGCCCCCGGGCGGGGGCGAAGCAGAGACCCGGGAACGGCTCGACTGACAGCGCCGGTTGCAAGGGTTGCCGCCGGAGGAGGTTCGATGACCTGGCTTACCAATGACCGGTGGATCAAGCAGCCGGCCGGGGAGCGCTTCGCCGCCCTGCTGGACCGGCCCGGAATCCTGCGGGCGCCCGGCGCGCACAATGCGATGGCCGGCCTGCTCGCCAGGCGGGCCGGCTTCGAGTGCCTCTACGTCTCCGGCGCGGCGGTCACGGCTTCGATGGGCCTGCCGGACCTGGGCGTGATCGGACTGGACGAGCTCTGCCACCACGTCCGCAGCATTTACCGCGCGACGCAGGCGCCGCTCATCGTGGACGCCGATACCGGCTATGGCGAAGTGCTGAACGTCATGCGCACGGTCCGCGAACTGGAGGCCGCCGGCGCCGCAGCCGTGCAGATCGAGGACCAGCTGCTGCCGAAGAAATGCGGGCATCTGAACGACAAGCAGCTCGCGGCCCCCGAAGAGATGGCGCGCAAGGTGGAGGCCGCGCACCGGGCGCGGACGCATCTGCGCATCATCGCGCGCACGGACGCCGTCGCCCAGGAGGGCCTGGAAGGCGGCATCGAGCGCGCCCGGCTCTATATCGAGGCCGGCGCGGACATCGTGTTCGCGGACGCGCTCACCAATGAGGCCATGTTCCGGCGGTTCTCGTCCTCGGTGAACGCACCGATCATGGCGAACATGACGGAGTTCGGCCGCACCCCCTATTTCACCGGCGCGCAGTTCGAGGCGATGGGCTGCAAGGTAGTGATCTGGCCGGTCTCGTCCCTGCGCATCGCGGCGAAGGCCATGGCCGACATGTATGCGCATCTGGCCGACGCCGACAGCACCGAGGCCCTGCTGGACTCGATGCAGAGCCGGGCGGAGCTCTACGAAACGATCGGCTACAGCGAATTCGAGGCTCTCGACGCCTCCATCGCGGCCAGTGTCGTGCCCCCCGACCCGCGGGACCTCCGCGGCCACAATATCGGCCGCACGCCTTCCGGCGAGGAATGAGCCGAAGTCAGTAAGCCGTTCCCCCGCGGCGGTGCATATCGACCAGGGCGCGGTTGTAGGCGAGCATCACGTCGCGCTCGTGGACGAAGCCGACCAGGTGCCGGTCCACCAGGTTGTCCACCACGGCGATATGTTCCTCGTGCCGCGTCTCCATCAGGTTGAAGGCGCTTTCGAGGTCGTCCTCGACGGTCAGCATGGGCGGGTTCAGCCTTGCGGCGTCTCCGGCGCAGATCAGGTCCTGGATCACGGGATCGAACGCGGCCTCGTCCAGGTCCGCGAGCGTGATGGT
Source organism: Alphaproteobacteria bacterium (assembly GCA_022827685.1). Taxonomy (GTDB): domain Bacteria; phylum Pseudomonadota; class Alphaproteobacteria; order Bin95; family Bin95; genus Bin95. Next base: position 19,255 of record JAJEIH010000052.1, on the reverse strand, counting down.
GCCGAACAGGCGGTTCGACGGATCGACGACGAAGAGTTCGCCATAGGGCGCCGTCGCGAGCGCGACCCGCAACTCCCGCATCTTCATGGTGCGCGGCACGGAGGAGAAGGACCCGCTCATCACGCCGCGCACCCGCATCTGCCGCATGGCGTCCGTTTCCAGCCTCTCATCCAGGTCGATGCCGTTCTCCGCAAGGACGGTGCGGAAATAGGACGCGCCGTTCAAGGCGCGGGTCAGCATGGCGGCCGTCACCGTGGCGATGGTGACGGCCATGGTGAGCTGGTAGTCGCCGGTGAGCTCCACCATGATGAGGATGGTGGAGATCGGCGCGCCCAGCACCGCGCCGGCCATCGCGCCCATGCCGACCATGGCGTAGGCGCCGACGCCGGCGAAGAGATGCGGCGCAACCGAGCCCGCGACGGAACCGAACGCGCCGCCCAGCATGGCGCCGAGGAACAGCGACGGGCTGAACACGCCGCCGCCGAACCCGCCGCCTATGGTGAGCGACGTTGCCGCGGTCTTGGCGACGATCAGCCCGATCAGCAGCCAGAGGCCGTATTCCGCTTTCAGGGCATTGTCGGTCGCGCCGTATCCGACGCCCAGCACCTGCGGGAAGACCACCGCGATCAGCCCTACCGCGAGGCCGGCAAGGGCGGGCCGCAACCATGCCGGCACCGTCGAGGCTTCCGCCAGCCGGGCCGTAATCCGGATGGAGCGGATGAAGATGACGGCCGTCACCGCCGTCACGCCGCCGAGCAGCACGAAGGCAGGAAATTCCAGCCAGGAGCCGAGGCTGAACTCGGGTACGATGAACGCCGGATACGCCCCGTATGCCGCGTGCGAGATCAGGGTTGCGACCACGGAGGACACGGCGACCGGCACGAGCGCGCCGAAGGCGTAGCGGCCGATCACCACCTCCTGGGCGAAGAAAATGCCCGCGAACGGCGCGTTGAACGAAGCCGCCACCGCTCCGGCGACGCCGCAGGCGAGCAGCGTGCGGGCGGCGCCCCTCCGGTTGTGGAACCGCCGCGCCAGCCATGAGGCGACGGCCGCGCCCAGATGCACGACCGGTCCCTCCCTGCCCGACGACCCGCCCGCCCCCAGCGTGAGCGCGTTCGCTACCGCCCCGTGCAGGGCCGGCACGAGCTCCATGCGCCCGCCGGCGGCGCTCGCTTCCATCACCTGCGCCACTCCCATGGGCCGGCCGCGCAGAAAGACGCGGATATAGATGCCCACGAGCAGGCCGCCGACGGTGGGCGCAAGCACGATTTTCCAGGCCGGGAGTCCGGCGACGAACTCGGTTAGGTCTTCTTCGCCCGTGCCGAGGAAGATCGACTGGAAGAGCGCGAGCAGCTCCCGGAACAGCACGGCGCAGCATCCGGCGGCGAGCCCGACCGCGAGCGCGACCGCCAGCAAGGCCATTTGTTCATCGTCGAAGGCTTGTCGGAGCCCGGTGGCGGTACGCTGGAGCAGCTCCCTGGCCGGGCTCACCTCGGGCGGCCTATCTGCACTGTCCGACGGAGCCGGGCGCGCAGACATGCTTGCCGTCGGTCCACACGGCCCCGGAAAGGTCGGCGTCGAAGAAGTCCGTCTGCCTGAGCCGCGCGCCGGTGAAATCCGCGCCTTCCAGCCTGGCCCGGAAGAACCGCGCCCGGCGCAGGTCGGCATTTATGAAGACGGCGCCTCTCAGGTCCGCCTTGGTGAAATCCGCCTCGTTCAGCCTCGCCCCCTCGAATTTCGCATGCGCAAGCCTGGCGGAAATGAACTTGGCCCGCGACCCGATGGCGCCGGTGAAATCCGCCTTTTCGAGATTGGCGCGCTTGAACGACGAGGAACGGATTTTCGCCCCCGCCAGACCGGCCTCAGGCATGTTGCGCTCGTCGAACAGGCAGCGGTTCCACTCCACGCCCGGCGCGGCGGCGTCGGTGCAGAAGGCCGCCGCCGGACCGGCGAAACCGACAAGGAAGAGGATTACGGTCCGCACCAGCATGGACCAGCCATCATCCTCCTTGCCGGCGCCGCAATCAAGCGCCGGATTTTCGCCGGATGCCGATGACGCGGCCGGCTTTGTCGGGGCGCGGCAACCTGCTGTGCCGCTCCCTTACTTCCGCCAGTTTTTCCAGTATTTCAGGCGGAAATGGCGCGGACCTGCGCTGGTCCATGTCGACATGCATGGCAATCAACTCGTTGGTCGCCGCCGCATAGCCTTGTTCGGCATGGTACATCACATGGAAATAGTGAAGGCGTTTCTCGTCGAAATCGAGCAATTGCGTCGTGAATCGCAGCGGGTCGCCTTCCAGCACTTCTTGGTCGTAGGTAATGTGGCCCTCGAGCGTGAAAGTCGAGAAGTTTCCGTTCGCCTTGTAGTGCTCGCCGCAGCCGACCGCATCGTAAAATGCGTCCGTGGCATGGTCGAAGGCGAGGAAATAAAAGGCGACATTCATATGGCCGTTATAGTCGATCCATTCGGGCTGGACGACTTCGCGATGTTCGTCGAAAAGGACAGACATGTCTTTCTTCCGTATCGGTTTCTCAGGCTGATTTTGCGGGCAGGACGACGGTCGCCGTGCCGAGCGCGGAGGTTTGCCCGTTCTGGTTGATGCAGCGGATCGCGCACTCGACGCAGCCTTCGCCGTCCACGATTCCCGTCCCGACCACCTCGCCCCGGCACCATGTGGCGTCGCCCACGACATTGTGGCCGCGGACCTGCACGTTGAGCCGCTTCAGGAAGCCGTCATCGCCCATCCAGTCGGTCACCAGATGGCCGAGCCATGCAATCCGTTCGGGCCCGAAATCATAGGCTCCGGGAACGCCGACCTCCTGCGCGAACTCGCGGTCCCAATGCACGCGCACGGGCGGCTCCGGAACATTGTTCTGGTTGCGGGCGGCGAGTTTCGGATGCCGGTTGTAATACTGCCAGGCCTGACGGTGGTTGCGGACCGCGTAATTGCCCCAAGCCTGCATGAAGGCGACCGCCGCGGTGACCGTATAGGGCCCTTTCAGGATCGGCCCGATCGCGTCGCCTTCCCTGACATCCTCGAAATAGCGCGTTTCGGCGCCGCGCGGCTCCTCGGAAAGATACTGCGTCTGGAAGGCCGCGATCTCCTCCTCGCTGTAGCGGTGCGGCTGCTTCAGCCGGGGCTCGTATTTGGAGCCTTCCTCGCGCGCCGTATCGCGCTCCGTGCGGAAACACCAGGAGTCCGCTTCCGCGACTTCGCGGTCGTGCTGGTCGAAGAAGCGGATGCGGTAAATCTGCTGGATGGCGAGGCCGGCGAACCGCGTGCGATGCTCGACGATATCGTGCAGGCGCGACTCGGCGCGGCACTTCATCCCCACCTCTATCGGCCGGTTCCAGCGAAAGTCCGTGCCGGCGAACATCGCATGGACCCCGGGCAGGCCCTCGACCGCGCCCGAAACGGTGTTCTCCAGGCTGTAGAGGATCGAAGGCGGCGCCAGTTGCCGGCCCCAGCGCGTTTCCGCCGCGTAGCCGGGGTCATGGTAGAGCGGGTTGTCGTCGCCGATCGCCCAGGCGAAGCGGCTCGCCGCGTCGGCGTTGACCTCGGTGTAGAACGGCGGGGTGACCCGGCGCACGGGCTGGCCGATGCGGGCGCGAAGCTCTGCGACATCCGCTTCGGTAATCCGGCTGTGCGCCATGGGCGACTCCTTCGAAGTTTCTTGGGCGCGCGCTTTATAGAACCCGTCAGGCGAGCGCGTCGAGGGCGGCTTCCAATTGCGTCCGGTGCGCGGGGTCGGCGACCGCGATCATCGCGCGGGCGCGCTCCTGCAGGGTGCGGCCGGCCAGCTCTGCGATGCCGTGCTCCGTCACCACGACATCGGCGTCCGCGCGCGCCGTCGTCACCGGCCCCGACAGGCGGGCGACGATGCGCGAATGCCGCCCGGCGGTGGAAGGCAGGGCGACAATCCCCCGGCCTCCGGGGCTGTGCAGGGCCGCGCGCTGGAAATCCCCCTGCCCGCCTATGGCGCCGATATAACGACCGTTCAGGGCCTCGGCATTCACCTGCCCGGTCAGATCGACCTCGATCGCGGAGTTGACGGCGAAAAAACGGTCCAGCGCCGCGAGCACCCGCGCGCCGTGGATATGGTCGGACCCGCGCATGCCGAACAGGGGATTGCGGTCGGCGTAGCGGTAGAGCCGGGGCGTGCCGAACAGGAAGCCCGCCGAGACAAGGCCGGGATCGGTCTCCCGGTAGCGGTTGGTGACGGCGCCGCTCTCGATGAAGTCCACCGCCGCCTCGTCCAGCAGGCCGGTATGGATCGCAAGGTCGCGCTTGCCGGCGAGCGCTTGCTGGACCGCGGCCGGGATCGAGCCGATGCCGAATTCCAGCGTCGCGCGATCCGGCACCAGCCGCGCCACATGCGCGCCGACGGCGTGCTCGACCGGCCCGGGGCGGCGCGGGACGAGCTGTTCCAGAGGGGCGGCTTCCGGCACCAGGATGTCGATGCACCGGTCTCCGATCAGCGCATCGCCCCCGGTCCAGGGCAGGTTCGGGTTTTCCTGCGCGACCACCGTCGCCCCGGCGGCCATATAGGCGGGGTTGTGGCCGACGACGGTGCCGAGGCTCCGCCGGCCGGCCCCGTCCGGCGGCGTCACCTGGATGAGCAGCACATCCGGGCGGTAGTCGGCCATCCGGGAATAGTGCGACGGCCGGATATCGACCGCGCCGCGCTCGAACAGGTCGAAATAGCGGAAGAGCGTGCAGTAGCTGGAGACGGCGAAGCGGGAGGGGTCGATGTCCCGGAGCGTGTCGGAAAGGGTGACGCCGACGACAAGCTCAGCCCGGAGCCGGTCCTGCTGCGCAACCAGCCGCGTCGTCAGCGCCGTCGGTTCTCCCGCGCCCTCGGACCAAGTGACGAGCGCGCCGGGAGGAATGACCCGAGCGAAGTCGAGCCGGTCCAGGGGACAGACTTCCATCCGTCAGCTGCATTTGAACGGGAAGAAACGGAGCGCGAAGCGCTGCGCATCGTCGCTGTGCTCGAACCAGAAGACCTGGGTGAGGTCCGGCTCCAGCACCGCCTTCCACGGATTCCGCACCCGTTTCTCGCACCAGGAGACCATGGGCCGGGGGTCGCGGCGCATGGGCGGCGCGCTCCGGGGACGCCACATGCTGCGCTTCGGAAGGATCCGCACCGGATGCCATGTCTCCGGCGGAAGCTCTGCTGACCCCTGCTCCATGATCGGCTAGTGTTGACGGACCTGCGGCGGGGACGCAAGCCCATGACATTCGAACTGACCGACCGGCAGCGCGCCTTGCAATCGGCGGCGCGGGAGATGGCCGAAGGACCGGTGCGGGAGCGCGCCGCGGAAGTGGACCGCACCGAGTCCTATCCCTGGGACCATGTGGACCGGCTGGTCGAGGGCGGCTTCACCGGCATGACGATTCCCGAGGCCTATGGCGGCCAGGGACGTTCCTGGCTGGACGCCGTGCTGGTCATCGAGGAGATGTCGAAGGCGTGCTCCGTCACCGGGCGGATCGTGGTCGAGACCAACATGGGCGCCATCAGCGCGGTCATGGCCTACGGCACGGAAGAGCAGAAGCGCATGGCCGCCGACATGGTGCTGGCGGGCGACAAGCCCGCAATCTGCATCACGGAGCCGGCGGCGGGCTCCTCCGCCGGCGAGATGACCACGCGGGCGGACCGGCGCGGAAACCGCTATGTGCTGAACGGCGCCAAGCACTGGATTACCGGCGGCGGCGTGTCCCGCCTCCACCTGATCTTCGCCCGCGTTTTCGGCGAGGACGGCGCGGAGGAGGGCATCGGCGGCTTCCTCGCCATTCGCGACGAGACCGAGGGGCTGCGCATCGTCAGGCGCGAACCGACCATGGGGCTGCGCGGCATCCCGGAAGCGGAGATCGCCTTCGAGGAGATGGAGGTGCCCCCCTCGATGATGCTCATGCCGCCGCGCGGGCTGAAAAAGGGCTTCGCGGACCTCATGACCGCCTATAACAGCCAGCGCGTCGGCGCGGCCACCGTGGCGCTCGGCATCGCCGAGGGCGCCTACCGGCTGGCGCTCGACTGGTCCGAGGAGCGCGAGCAGTTCGGCCGGCCGATCAACGAGTTCCAGGGCCTGCAGTGGAAGCTGGCCGACATGTCGATCAAGCTCGCCGCCAGCCGGGCGCTGGTCTATGGCGCGGCGCGGAGCGGGGAGGACGGCTTTCCCGACATGCTGCTGGCCGCGCAGGCGAAGGTCATGACCTCGGAAAGCGCGATCCAGGTGGTCAATGACGCCCTGCAGCTCTTCGGCGCGCGCGGCTATTCGCGCAACCGCCCGCTGGAGCGCATGGCGCGCGATGTGCGCATGTTCACCATAGGCGGCGGCACGGCGGAGGTGCTCCGCAATGTCGTCGCCGGCGCCATCCTCGGCAAGAAACTGCCCCAGACGCGCGGCGGATACCTCAACGCATAGCTCGCCCTTTGCAACACCTTGGCTTATGCTGGCTTTTCGAGGAGTGAATGCAGGCTTAGCGCGCGGAGGAGCCATGCGAATCAGCAAATTGAAATGGGCAGCCGTTTGGGCCTTTGCCTTTGTCGTAGCCTTTGCGGCGTTCGGTCCGGAGCGGGTCGCAATGGCCGACGGGCACGGCAAGGTGATGGAGGAGCGAAGCAAGCTGATGAAGGGCATGGGCGGCGCGATGCGCACGCTCAAGGGCTATCTGGAAGGCCGGGGCTCGGCCGAAGAAGCGGGCGAGGCAGCCGCAGTCATCGCCGCGGCGGCGCCGAAGATTCCGGATGTCTTCCCGCCCGACACCGGCATGGGCGCGGACCCGAAGTCCGAAACGAAGGACGTCGTCTGGGAAAAGTGGGATGACTTCACCGCGGCGTCGGCCCTGCTCGCCGACAAGGCGGCGGCTCTCAAGACCGCCCTTGCATCCGGCGATGCCGGCGCTGTGGGCGCCGCGTTCGGCGACCTCGGCAAGAATGGCTGCGGGGGCTGCCACCGCGTCTTCCGCGAGAAGCGGAACTAGCCGGGCCGCGGGGCGCGCGCCTGACGCCTAGAAGACGCGCGTCGCGACCTCGATTCCGCCGAGGACGGCGACCGCCGCCAGCGCGAGCACGAGCAGCGCCCGCAAGTCGGAGACGATCCGGGGCGGGGCCTGTCCTTCCGCGAGCCGTCCGCGCCCGGTCAGCATCGCGCGGGTGAGGTTCTCGCGCTTGTAGAGCAGGTGGAACAGCACCGCGAGGAGGTGGAGGCCGACGAGTATGAGCAGGCCGTCCACCACCATCGCGTGCAGTTCCGCCGCTTCCCGCGCGGCGTCGTAGCTGACGAGGAAGCTGAGCGGGCCGTCATTCAGCCCGTCCACATCGACCGCGAACAGCCCGAGGCCCGCCTGGACGGCGAGAACGAGCAGCATCGCGACCACCGACAGCCCGCCGAGCGGATTGTGCCCGGCGCGCCCGTCGGGCTCGCGCCGCAGCATGGTCGGCAGATAGGCCGCGATCTCCCGCACCGGGCGGATGAAGGCGCGGAAGCGGGACGACGCGCTGCCCGCGAAGCCCCAGATGATCCGCGCCGCCACGAGCACGAGCAGCGCCTGCCCGGCCGGGATGTGGATGTCGAACCGCCCGTTGCGCCCGCTCAGATAGCAGACGACGACCAGCACCACGAGAACCCAGTGGAAAATCCGGGTCGGCCGGTCCCAGACGGGCGCGTCCTTCGGCCCTCCGCCGCCTTCCGCCATCCACTTGCCCCCGCGCCGGACAGCCGCCGCGCGGCTATTGCTCGATCACGCCGCAGGCGATGCGCGAACCGGCGGCGCCGGCGGGGTCGGACTTGTAGTCGTCGGGACCCGCATGGATCACGATGGCCGCGCCGTCATCGTCGAAGAGGCTCGCATCCAGCATCAGGCGGGCGTTGAGCACCTCGATTTCCAGCGCGCCCGACTCCGGCACATGGATGTTCGGCATGTCGCCGACATGCATGCCTTCTTCGGCGTGGATTCCATGCTTTTCGCCACCGGGATTGAAATGTCCGCCCGCGGACTTGAAGGGCGGTTCGCACTTGCCGACCGCATGGACATGGAAGGCATGCGCGCCCGCCGGCAGGCCCGTGAGCCTGGCGTGCAGCAGCGTGCCGTTGGGGGTCTGGACGAGCGTGACCTCGCCGACGGACCCGCCGTCGGCATTGGCCATCGCGGCCCGTGCCTGATCCGCCGCGCCGGCGGTCTGGAAGGCGGCAACGGCCAACGCCGCGCCTGCCAGCAGGCCGATGAGATTCGCAGTCTTCATTGGCGCCTCCTGTAGGGTTTGCGGCAGTTTGTATCACCCACGGAAGGGCAAATTCCAGCGCCGGTTTCAGGGGCTGCCCGCTGTCCGGCGCGCGCCGGCGGGCAATGCGAATGCGAAACGGCGCAGAACCCTGAAAGCGTCCCCTTCCGAGGGTTCGACCATGATTGTCGCCGCATCGACGGCGAGCGGGGCCGCCGCCTCTCCCAGCATTGCCCCGGCAAGGGCGCGCTCGCCCGCCAGCCCCGCCTCATCCAGGCGTTCGGTCAGCGTCATGTGGAAGCGGAACGCCTCCATGACATAGGGGTAGCCCCAGCGCAGCAGCAGCGCCTCCTGGCTCGCGCTCAGGCCGGCCCGGCGCCGGCGCGCGAGTTCGGCTTCGGTCGGCGGCGCCCGGAACCGGTCGAAAGCCGCGACGCAGTCCGCAGCGAGGCGGTCGAGCTCCCCGAACGGCTCCGACGGCACGAGCGCGAGGAAGCCCGCCAGGACCGCGAGGCGAAGCGGCGGCCCCCGCAGCGCGCCGCGTTCCCCGGCGAAGCGCTCCGCCGCCAGCAGCAGGTCGGCTTCGTCCGCTCTTTCCGCCAGCCGGAACGGCGCCTTGAGCGTGCCGTGGAACCCGTAGCGGCGCGGCGCGTCGAGAAAGGGCGCCTTCCGGGCGAACCAGCTCTCGCCGAAGCGCGCCAGCGCGCTTTCCGGCGCCGGCGTGTAGTAGATGGCGTATCTCAAGGCGCGCCTATTGCGGTTGGGCGGGCTTCGCTTCCTGGCCTTCTTCCAGTTCGATGCCGAGCGCCTCATAGGCGGGCGCGAGCCAGGGCCATTCCTTGACGATGGGCTGCCTCGCCTCATATCCGACGACGCAGACGGCCAGCACCACCAGGCTCAGGATCCAGGTCCAGGGGGACGGCGAGCGGGATCGGGACGCCTGTCCCGCCGGCACCGGAAGCTGGGGCCGCGCGGGCCCGTCCATTGTTGCCCCGCCGGCGGCCCGAAGGTCGGGTTCGGGCTCGGCCCGGAGGATCTCGACGATGGTTCCCGGCGGCTCCGCGTGCCAGACATGGCCGCATTTGTTGCACCTGACCCGCCGTCCCAACGCACCCAGCGCCTCGACCTCGACGTGATATCGTGCAATACAGCTTGGGCAAGCGAGGATCATGCAGGTGCCTCTGAATCCCCCTGCGAGCGGGTAAATTTGTATAGGCTGCCCGGCGACTCGAATCAAGGTAACCGAATCGTGCCGACTGGCGAATGCCGGCCGCCGATAGACGGCGCGGCAGGACGCCCGGACCCGCCTTGACGAAATGGCTTGTCATTCTGGCGCTGCTGCTCGCCGCGCTCTGGGCCGGCGGTCTTGCGCGATTCGTGGCGGTGCTGCCGACGGGGCCTGAAGCGCCCGGCCGCAGGACCGACGCCATCGTCGTGCTGACGGGCGGCGCAGAGCGCATAGACGAAGGCGTGCGTCTTCTGGGCGAAGGCCGGGCGCCGGTGCTCTTCGTCTCCGGGGTCGGGGCGGGCGTTACGGCGGAGCGGCTTCTGGAACTCGCGGGATACAGCGGCGACCGGGCGCTTGCCTGCTGCATCGAACTCGGCCGGACGGCGCGGGACACTGTCGGCAATGCCGCCGAAGTCGCAGTCTGGGCGGCGGAACGAGGCGCCCGGAGCCTGCGCATCGTGACGGCCGCATACCACCTGCCGCGCGCCCTTTACCTGCTGCGCCGCGCCGCGCCGGGCGTGGAGATGCTGGCCCATCCGGTCGTCCCGCAGACGCTGAAGCTGGACGGCTGGTGGCAATGGCCGGGGACGCGGGAGGTGCTGCTGCGCGCCTACCACAAATATCTGCTGGCGGTGACCCTGGATCGTCTTGCCGAATGGTACGGCGCATTGAGGAACGGCGGGTGACAGTGATCCGCTCGGCGCTGTTCGCGGCCGGTTTCGTGGCCGCCACCGCGCTGCTCGTCTTCCTGCTGTCGCCGGCGCTGCTCGCCTCGCGCCGGGCGGCGCGCCGGGCGGGGGCGGTATGGGGGCGCGTCACGATCTTCCTGTTGCGGGCGCTCGCCGGCATCCGGCACGAGGTTCGCGGGTCCCTGCCGCCGCCCGGAACCATCGTCGCCGCCAAGCACCAGTCCGCCTGGGAGACGTTCGTGCTGGCCGCGCTGCTGCCGGACCCGGTCTATGTCGTGAAGCAGGAGCTGCTCCGGGTCCCCGGCGTCGGCTGGTATTTCCGCCGCGCCGGGCAGATCGCGGTGGACCGCCAGGGCGGCGCCTCCGCGCTGCGCCGCATGGTGCAGGGAGCCAAAGCCGCGCTGGAGAACGGCGCGCAGGTCGTGGTGTTCCCCGAAGGCACCCGCGTCGCGCCGGGCGAGCGCCGCCCCTACCACCCGGGCATCGCCGCGCTCTACCGCGAGACGGGCGCCGCCGTCGTGCCGGTCGCGCTCAACTCGGGCCGCCATTGGAGCCGGCGCGGCTTCCGGATGCGCCCCGGCACGATCCGGCTCGAATTCCTGGAGCCGATCCCGCCCGGCATGGACCGCCGCGCCTTCATGTCCCTTCTGGAGCAGCGGATCGAGGAGGCGTGCCGGCAGATCGAGACAGACGCCGGGGACGCACGATTGCGATAGAATAGCCCCCATGACCGCACAGACACGCCTGCCCGCCGCCTTCATGCGCGGCGGCACCTCCAACGCCCTCGTTTTCCACGCGCGCGACCTGCCGGGGGACCGGGCGGAGTGGCCGGCGCTCTTCTGCGCGGCCATGGGCAGCCCGGACCCGAACGGCCGCCAGCTGGACGGCATGGGCGGGGGCATCTCCTCGCTCTCCAAGGTCTGCGTCATCGGCCCGCCCACCCGGCCGGACGCCGATATCGACTACACCTTCTTCCAGATCGCCGTGGACCGCGCGGAGGCCGACATCTCCGGCAATTGCGGCAACATGTCCTCCGCCATGGGTCCCTTCGCGGTGGACGAGGGGCTGGTGGCGGCGGCGGACGGCGAGGCCGTGGTCCGCATCCACAACACCAACACCGCCCGCATGATCCATGCCCGCTTCCCGGTCGAGAACGGGCGCGCGGCCGTCAACGGCGATTTCTCCCTGCCGGGGGTGGCGGGCACCGGCGCCCCGGTGCGGCTCGACTTCCTGGAGCCCGGCGGCGCCAGCACCGGCAGCCTGCTGCCGACGGGGCGGCCGGTGGACCGGCTCGATATTCCCGGCGCCGGCGCCCTGGATGTGTCCATCGTCGATGCCGCCAATCTCTGCTGTTTCGTCCGCGCGGCGGATATCGGCCTCGCCGGCGTCGAGACCCCCGCCATGCTCGAAGGCGACGCCGGTGCGCTGGCGGTGCTCGACGCCGTACGCCGCGCCGCCGGGGAAGCCGCCGGCCTCGACCCGGTGCCGGGCAGCATCCCGAAGGTCGGCATGGTCGCGCCGCCAACCGCCTTCGAGACGCTTTCGGGCGAACGCCTCGGGCCGGCGGACATGGACTTCTCGGCGCGGATGATTTCGGTTGGCCGCCCCCACCGCGCCGTGCCGCTTACGGCCGCGCTCTGCCTCGGCGTCGCGGCCCGCATGGAGGGCACGCTGGTTCGGGAAGCGAGCGGCGCATCCGGGGCGGGCGACGACGGCGCCGACGCCGCCATTCGTGATGTTCGCCGCGTTCCGCGCGGCGTCCGCATCGGCCATCCCTCCGGCATTGCGCTCGTGGCCGCCGAGGTCTCCGGCGGCGAACGGCCCCATGCCGAGCGCGCCGTCGTCTATCGCACGGCGCGGCGCATGATGGATGGTTTCGTCTATGCGCCGGCGCGGTAGCCCGAGCGCTTGCGGACGGTTGATTCGCGGCCGTCCGGCTGCCATGCTCGTCTCGCGCCTTTACCGATTTTCCTGTGACTGCCGGACGCCGGAGAACGAAGAACATGGGTTTGACTGAACTGATCGAGGCCGCGCTTCCCCTGGCCGCAGTCCTGGTTCCTGCGTTCGTAATCGGTTTCGGCGCGATATGGCTCGTTGTACACAACGGCCTGACGGACATGCGCAAAGAACTGCACAGCATTGCCGAGCGGGTGGCGCGGATCGAAGGACGCCTGCATCCCGCCGAATAGGCGCGATGCCCGCTAACCCGACCGGACCTCGGCGAGCGACGCCGGCGTATCGACATCGTGGAGCACGCCCTCGTCCGGCATGGGCACCTCGACCAGCAGGTCTCCGTTTGCGCCGATAAGGTGCTTGGCGCCGACATCGCCGGAAATGCCGCCCATCTCCGCGAACAGCTCCCGGCCCCACAGCACCGGGTTGCCGCGCTTGCCGTTGAAGGTCGGCACGCAGATCGACCGGCCTTCCAGAGGGTTGAAGGCCGCGATCAGCCGGTCGATATGGGCGGCGGAGACGAAGGGCATGTCGCCCAGCAGCACCACCGCGCCGTCGATGTCCTCCGGCAGGGCCGCGATGCCGGCGCGAAGCGACGTCGAGAGGCCTTCGCCGTAATCCGGGTTGTGGACGGTGGGCGCATCGACCGCCGCTTCTATGCGCTCGCGCTCATGCCCCGTCACCACCAGCAGCGAGGCCGCCTGCGAGGCGCGCGCGGCTTCCAGCGCGCGCTGCAGCATAGCCGCGCCGTCCACCTCCGCCAGCAGCTTGTTCGCGGGGCCCATGCGCCGCGACTGGCCGGCGGCCAGCACGAGGGCCGCAATGCGCGGCAGGCGCGCGGGCTCCTCCGGGGCGCGGCTGCGCTGCCTCGGCTGCGGGCGCGTCGGAATATCGACCAGCAGCCCGCCGACTCCCATCGACATGATCTCCCGCCGCCCGACCTCCAGCCCCGCCGCGAGGCGCTGGAGCACCCAGTCGAAGCCGTTCGCCTTGGGCGAGCGGGCGCAGCCCGGCAGGCCGATGACCGGCATCGCCCCGATCCGCCCGAGAAGTATCAGGTTGCCGGGATCGACCGGCATGCCGAAATGCTCGACCGCGCCGCCGGCCGCCTCGATGGCCGCGGGCAGCACGTCGCGCCGGTCCACGATGGCCGAGGCGCCGGCAATCAGCAGGATGTCCGGGCGCTCGTCCAGGCTCTTCGCTATCGCCTGCGCCAGCGCCGCTTCCTCATGCGCGGCACGGCGCTCGCCGGTCAGCGCGCCGCTCAGCGCCTCGACCCTCGCGCGGGTGATCTCGACCGTCTTGTCGAGCACGCTCGCCTTGACGCTGGGCAGCTCGGTCTGGATCAGCGCCACCCGCTTTGCCCTGAGCGGGTGCAGCGCCAGCAGCGGGCCCTCGATCCGCCGGACCGCCTCTTCCGGCGCGGCGAAGGGGATGACCTTCACCGTCGCCACCATCTGCCGGCGCTCGACCAGGCTGTAGGGCGGCAGCGTCGCGAGCGTGATGCTCTCGTCGAGCAGGTTCAGCCGGTCCACCAGCCCCGCCTCGACGGTCAGCACGCCGCGCCCGGAAGCGAACAGGTTGACGCGCCCGGTAAAGGGCGCCGCGACCTCCAGCCCCTCGCCGGCCACTGCCGCCGCGATGGCCGCGGCCGCACTGTCCTCGTCCATGTCGCCCGGCTCGAACCGCGCGGCCGTGACGGTCTCGATGCCCGCTTCCGCCAGCACGGCCAGATCCGCCGCCGACAGCAGCCGGCCCTTGCGGAAGACCGCCCGCTCCAGCCGGACCGAATGCGCCAGCAGCGCGCCTTCGGCCTCCTCGAGCGGGATCGGCCCGAACTTCATCGGTAAAGCGCCTCCGTCATCTCGGCCGCGATGGCAAGCGCGATCTCGGCCGGCGCCCGTCCTCCCAGATCGAGGCCGATGGGCGCGCGGATGCGCCCGATGGCGGCCTCGTCGAACCCGGCCTCGACCAGCCGCTCGACCCGTTTGGCATGCGTGCGCCGGCTGCCGAGCGCGCCGACATAGAACGCCTCGGAGCGGAGCGCCACATGCAGGGCGGGATCGTCCAGCTTGGGATCGTGGGTCAAGGTCACGACGGCCGTGCGCCCATCCACGCCCAATGCTTCGAGCGCGTCGTCGGGCCACTCGTCGCAGATCGCGACATCGGGAAACCGCTGGGCCGTCGCGAACGCGCCGCGCGGATCGACGAGGGTGACATCGTAACCGAGGCCGGACGCCATCCCGATCAGCGGCTGCGAGATATGCACAGCGCCCACGACGATCAGCCGGAGCGGCGGGTTGAACACCTGCACGAACCAGCGCCCGCCTTCATGCTCGAAATCGTGGCTGCGGTTCTGCTTCAGCGCGGCCCGGACCACCTCAAGCACCGGCTCCGGCAACGGTCCCTCGCCGTCCTCCACGACCGCGTCCACGCTGCCGTCGAGCGCCGCGACGCGCGCCACCGGGCGCCGTTCGCCGCGGGCGGCGCGCAGGCGGGCGAGCGTTTCCGCCTTCATGCCAGCTTCTCGACGAACACCTCGATGGAGCCGCCGCAGGCGAGCCCGACGTCCCAGGCCTCCTCGTCGCTCACGCCGAAATCGAGCAGGCGCGGCGCGCCGTCCTCGATGGTGCGGCGGGCCTCCATCACGACCGCGCCCTCTATGCAGCCGCCCGAGACCGAGCCCTCGAAGGCGCCCGCGTCGTCCACCACGAGCTGGCTGCCGACCGCGCGCGGCGACGAGCCCCAGGTCTTCACCACCGTGGCGAGCGCGACGCCCCTGCCGGCCGCCGCCCATGCCGCCGCCCGGTCCAGGATCGCATCCGCTTCGCCTACAGCCGCATCAGCCATTCGCTCACTCCCTCCTGCCGGCGGGCCGGCTCGCGCCCGAGCGCGGCCGCCAGATCCGCAAGACTATCCAGATTGTGCGCCGGGCGGAATTCGTCAACATGCGGCATCAGCGCCGCCGCGCCGCGCGTCTTCGGCTCATAGGCGTCGTAGCGCAGCAGCGGGTTGAGCCAGACCAGCCGGCGGCAGGACTTGTGCAGGCGCTCGACCTCGACCGCCAGCCCCTCGCCGGAGTCGCGGTCGAGCCCGTCGCTGATGAGCAGCACCACCGCGCCCTGCCCCAGCACGCGGCGCGACCAGAGCCGGTTGAAGCTCCTGAGCGAGGCGCCGATGCGGGTGCCGCCGGACCAGTCCTCGACCGCCTCCGCCACGCCCGCAAGCGCCGTGTCCACATCCTTCTGGCGAAGCTGGTGGGTGACATTGGTCAGCCGCGTGCCGAACAGGAAGCAATGCACGCGGTCGCGGTCGTTGGTGACGGCGTGCATGAAGTGCAGCAGCATCCGGGAATAGCGCGCCATCGACCCGGAAATGTCGCAGATCACCACGAGCGGCGGCGGGCGCCTGAGCCGGCGCCTGCGCCGGAGCGCCACGAAGTCGCCGCCCGTGCGCATCGCGCCCCTGAGCGTCGCCCGCAGGTCCGGCCGCCGCCCCCTCGGATGCAGCCGGAAGCGCCGCGCGGGCACAGGCCGCAGCGGCAGGCGCATCTTCGCCATGGCGCGTTTCGCGGCCTCCTGCTCGGCCAGCGACATGGTCTCGAAATCCATCGCGCGCAGCACTTCCCGGTCCGACCAGGTGAGCTCGGCGCGGATTTCGACCTCCTCGTCGCCCTCCCGCTCGCGAAGCCCGGTTTCCTGCGGCGTCAGCGCTTCGGCCAGACGCCGCGCCAGCGGCTCGGAGTCCTCCTGGCCGGTATCGACGCTGGAGGTCGGGATCACCAGCGACATCATCCGCTCCAGCAGGCGGGGATTGCGCCAGAAGACATGGAACGCCTGGTCGAACAGCTCCTGCTGGCCGCGCCGGTTCACCAGCGCGGCATGGAGCGCCCAGTAGAATTGCGCCCGGTCCGCGACATCGACGGCCGAGACCGCCTCGATGGCTTTCAGCACCTGGTCCGGGCCGACCGGCAGGCCGGCGGTGCGCAGCACCCGGCCGAAATGCATGATGTTCTCGGGCAGCCGCCCGCTATTCATGCCGCCCCCGCCGCCGCGAGTTCGGCCCGCACCTCGCTCAGTATGCGCTCGGCCTCGCTGCCCTGCAGGCGCGCGATGTCGTCCTGGTATTTGAGCAGCACGCCCAGCGTGTCGTTCACCATCGCCGGGTCGAGCGCGACGGCGTCCAGCTGCATCAGCGCATGCACCCAGTCGATGGTCTCGGCGATGCCGGGCAGCTTGAACAGGTCGAGCTCGCGCACCTTCTGCACATAGCCCACGACCTGGCGCGACAGCGCCTCGGGGGCCGCCGGCGCCTTGCGGCCGAGGATGTCCAGCTCGCGCGCGGCGTCGGGATAGCCGACCCAGTGGTAGAAGCAGCGCCGCTTGAGCGCATCGTGGATTTCGCGCGTGCGGTTGGAGGTGATGACGACGGCCGGCGGGACCGCCGCGCGGATCGGGCCGATCTCCGGCACCGTCACCTGGAAGTCGGAGAGCACCTCCAGCAGATAGGCCTCGAAGGGCTCGTCCGTGCGGTCGAGTTCGTCGATCAGCAGCACGGGCGGTCCGTCACCGCCGTCCCTGAGCGCCTGCAGCAGCGGCCGCTCGATCAGGAATTCCGGCCCGAACAGGTCCCGCCCGAGGCGCTCGCGGTCGGCCCCGCCCGCGGCCTCCGCCAGCCTGATCTCGATCATCTGCCGGGCGTAGTTCCACTCATAGACGGCGGACGCCACATCCAGGCCTTCATAGCATTGCAGGCGGATGAGCCGGCGGCCGAGCACCGCCGCCAGCACCTTGGCGATCTCCGTCTTGCCGGTGCCCGCCTCGCCTTCGAGGAAGAGCGGCCTGCCGAGCTTCAGCGACAGGAACACCGCCGTTGCAAGCGCCGTGTCCGACACATAGTCGCCGGCTTCGAGGAGTTCGCCGGTCTCGGCGACCGAGCGGGGCAAGGCCCTTCCGGTTTGCATGGAGCAGGGGTCCCGTCAGTGGCGGAAATGGCGCATCCCGGTGAATACCATGGCGAGGCCGTGCTCGTCGGCCGCCCGGATCACCTCCTCGTCGCGCACCGAGCCGCCCGGCTGCACGACGGCGGTGGCGCCCGCCTCCGCAGCGGCCAGCAGCCCGTCGGCGACGGGGAAGAAGGCGTCCGACGCCACCACCGAGCCGACGGTCGCCGGTTCGCCGCCGCCGGCCGCGTCCACGGCCTTGCGCGCGGCGATGCGGGCGCTGTCCACCCGGCTCATCTGCCCGGCGCCGACGCCCACCGTCGCCCCGTCCTTCACATAGACGATGGCGTTGGACTTCACATGCTTGCAGACGGTGAACGCCACCCTCAGGTCCGCCATCTCGGCCGCGCCCGGCGCGCGCTTCGTGACGGTGCGGAACGCCTCCGCGCGGCCGTTGTCCCGGCCCTGGAGCAGGAACCCGCCGGAAAGCGAGCGGAAGGTCATGGCCGGCGCGAGCGGGTCCGGCGCCGCCCCTGTCAGCAGCAGTCTCAGATTCGTCCTGCCGGCCAGCGTCCCGCGGGCCTCTTCGTCCGCTCCGGGCGCAATCACGGCTTCGAGGAAGAGGCCGGCCAGCCGCTCCGCCAGCGCGCGATCGAGCGGGCGGTTGACGGCGACAATGCCGCCGAAGGCGCTGACGGGATCGCAGGCCAGCGCCCGGTCCCATGCCTCGCACAGACCGTCAGCGACGGCCACGCCGCAGGGATTGGCGTGCTTGACGATGACGACCGCCGGGCGCTCGAACTCGCCCGCGAGTTCGAAGGCCGCGTCCACATCGTTCAGGTTGTTGTAGCTGAGCTCCCTGCCCTGCACCTGCTCGGCGGTCGCGACGCCCGGCCGGGCGCTGCCATCGGTGTAGAACGCAGCCGACTGGTGCGGGTTCTCGCCATAGCGCAATGTCTGGCGGCGCACCCCCGACAGCGAGATGCGCGGCGGGAAGGCCTCGCCCGTCCGCCCGGCGAACCAGGTGGAGACGGCCGCGTCATAGGCGGCGGTATGGCCGTAAGCCTCGGCGGCGAGCCGGCGGCGCAGCGCGAGCGGCGTCGCGCCGTCCGTCTCCATCTCGGCGCGGATGTCGTCCAGATGCTCCGGGGCCGTGGCGACCGCGACGAAGCGGTGGTTCTTGGCGGCCGCCCGGATCAATGCCGGCCCGCCTATGTCGATATTCTCGATACAGGCCTCTTCGTCCGCGCCGGCGGCCACCGTCTCCGCGAACGGGTAGAGATTGACGACCAGCAGGTCGATGGGCCGGATGCCGTGCGCGTCCATGGCCTCGACATGGGCCGGGTCGTCGCGCAGCCCCAGCAGCCCGCCATGCAGCGCCGGATGCAGCGTCTTGACCCGCCCGTCCAGCATTTCGGGGAAGCCCGTCCGCTCCGAGACCTCCACGACGGGGATGCCGGCCGCGCCCAGTTGCCGGGCCGTGCCGCCGGTGGAGAGGATTTCGACGCCGCGCTCCGCGAGAAAGCGCCCGAACGCCTCCAGCCCCGCCTTGTCGGACACGGAAATCAGGGCGCGGCGAATGGCTATGCGGTCGCGGGCGGTCAAGGGGCGGCCCTCCGGCTTCACGCTTCGCCGCCCCGGATAGCACCCGCCCGCCCCGCCGTCACGCAGCGGCAATGTCGCGCCCGCGGCCGGCTCGGCATTTCTCCCGAAATGGCGATCAGGCTGTCCGAGGCGTTTGGAGGCAGCCCCGAAAGCTGGCTCACCCAGCAGATGCAATACGATCTCTGGCACGCGCAACAGGACCGCAAGCCGGTCGAGGTCCGAAAGTTCGCCGCCGCCTGAGCAGGGAGACTCCATCGGCGGAACGGACAGGCCAGCGAGAATTCTCCTCCTCGCTCGCCGGGTCACGGGTTAGCGCTCCTTTCCATCCTTGCCGAAATATGAAGAAAATCTGGTAAAATTGCTTTTTGTTCGTGTTTTGGGCTTGACATCTGGCGGATTGTGTTATGATGGTCCCCAGGGAAGCGGCATCCGGAGCCGCGTCCCGGGCGTTGCGCGGCCGGGCGGCGCCACTTTCTGAAAACCCGTGAGAAGCCGACGGGAGAGGTGCGCCCTCTGCCTCGCGCGCGCAATCAGGCGCGCGAACCGCGCCGCCGCAATACGCGCGCCGGCACGCGCACAGGCGCCCGCGCAGGATACGCGCGAAACAGGGAC
>JAJEIH010000109.1 GCA_022827685.1 Alphaproteobacteria bacterium | reverse complement strand
GCCACGCCACCCACCATCCCTCAACCCCTCTTGCCAAGGCTCGAACCCCCTCAAACAAACGAATCAGAACCGCCCAAAAAGCGCAAACCCTCAACCCCCAAAACAGGGCGAAGGCGAGATGTGTGCATACGGTAGCCCGCCGAGCGGGAGGGGAGAAGAACGGCGGCGGCGGTGCGGCGCTGATGTCCTCCGCATAGGCGCCGGCAAGGGCCTCTGCGGCCGGGGCGAGCCTTTCGGCCAGCATCGCGGCCAGTTCCGGGCGGGGGTCGGTTGCGGTCATCGTCTCTCCTTCTGCCGACGGGGAGCGGGTCCCTGTTTCGCGCGTATCCTGCGCGGGCGCCTGTGCGCGCCCCGGCGCGCGTATCGCGGCGGCGCGGCTCGCGCGCCTGATTGCGCGCGCGAGGCAGAGGGCGCACCCCTCCCGTCGGCTTCTCACGGGTTTTCAGAAAGCGGCGCCGCCCGGCCGCGCAACGCCCGGGACGCGGCTCCGGATGCCGCTTCCCTGGGGACCATCATAACACACTCCGCCAGATGTCAAGCCCAAATCACGAACAAAAAGCAATTTTACCAGATTTTTTTCGGACTTCGCGAAACTGGAAGAGAAAGACGCAGGTGTATCCCGGCGCAAATTCGCCGGCACGGGTCCCTAGGCGCGGATGCGGCGGTCAGCCTGCCGGGAAATAGTCCTCGCAATTGCCCTCGCGGCGCACATCCGCCGTCGCGCAGTGAAGGCCGCCGCCGAAGGCGTAGGCGTCGCGGAAGGGAACCGGGACCACCTCCATGCCCAGCCTGTCGATCTGGTCCATCTGGTGGACCTCGCTCGCCTCCACGCAGACCGTCTTCGGGTCCAGCACCAGCACGTTCATCGACAGCCACACGCTCGAATAGCAGAGCGGCGGCGGGCTGTTATGCGCCGGGCGAGCCGCATCCACGATCTCCCAGCCATTGCGGTTGAAGACCTCGCGCTGCTCGTCCGGCAGGCGGCGCTCGGGATTGTTGAGCACGAGCCCCGGCCGGAGCGGCGTGAAGCTCGCGTCGATGTGGATCGGATAGGGGTCGCCCGGAAAGTTGAGAGCATGGACGCGGTGGTCCGGGAAATGCCGGCGCAGCCACTCGATGCCGGTGAGGTTCGTGGTGAAGCCGTGCTGGACGAAGAGGTCGCGCCCAAAACGCAGCACGTCGGCCGCGTCGAACAGCGGCTCCGCCTCGGTGGTGACGAAGTCCTTCGCCGCCACCATCTCCAGGCGCTCCTCGATGGTGATGTCGTCGGAGAGGTAGTCGGGCTTGTAGGAGGCGTCCGTGAGGCGCGGCTTCGGCGCCGCTTCATGGCGCATGTTCGGGTCTTCGTCCCAGAAGCGCCTCAGCAGCGGGCGGTAGCAGAGATATTCGAACCAGCGCGAGCGGTAGGACATGGTCGCTTCGAGCATCTCGGAGCCGACCGTCAGCAGCACGTCGCGCGGCGGCTGACAGCCGAACATCGAGCCGTGGCTCCAGTCCGGGGTCGCAATGGCCCGGTTGAAGTCTATCGGGTCCGGGCGGTCCACCCGGACGCCGCGCTTCTCCAGCATGGCGGCGAAGGCGTCCAGCTGCTCGTTGGCGCGGTCCACGGTCTCCTGCGAGCGGGGCCCGTGAACGCCGCGCATGTCGCTGTCCAGCGGAATTTTCGGATCGCTGGCGGGCTCCGGCGGCGGAATGCAGCAACCGTCCGCCCGCCCGACGATGATGTGGCGCAGCGGGTCCCACTCGTTCCAGCTGTTGACGACCGTCTTCACCGTCTTTCCCCTTCCGGCGGCGGTTATCTGCCGCCCGTTACGTCGAGCGTCGTGCCGCTCACATAGCCGGCCTTCTCCGACATCAGCCACGACGCCGCTTCGGCCACTTCCTCGACGGTGCCGAGCCGTCCCATCGGCACCCCCGCCAGCAGCTTCCCGATATCGCGTCCCTCGGCCATGTCGGTCGGAATGAGGCCCGGCGCCAGCGTGTTCACCCGGACGCCTTCCGCCCCGAGCTCGCGCGCGAGTCCGATGGTCAGCGAGGCAACCGCGCCCTTGGTTGTGGCGTAAGCGACGAGTTCGCCGGGATTGCCAAGCCGGAAGGCCGGCGAGCCCAGATTTACGATGATGCCGCCCGCCCCGCCGCGCGAGCGCATCATCCGCCGGGCCGCCTCGCGCGCGACCAGCATGGCGCCCGTAACATTGATCGACACGACACGCACCATCGCCGCGTCGTCGATATCGGTGAAGTTGCCGAGCGGCGAGGCGATACCGGCATTGTTCACCAGCCCTTCCAGGCGCGGCATTTCCCTGTCGATCTCCGCGAACAGGCCGCGCACATCCGCCGCGTCGGAAACATCGGCCCGGATCGTACGAACCCTGCCTCCGGCTTCCCGGATACGGTCGGCAACCGCATCGGCTGCGGCCGCGCTGGCAGCATAGTTCAGCGCGACCGACCAGCCGTCGCACGCAAGCCGCTGGGCGATTGCCGCGCCGATACCCCGGCTGCCACCGGTGACGAGCACCGTCCGTTCCGCCGACCCGTCAAAAGTCATGGGGGACATTATCCTTTCGCCCTCGCCCTTTACTGTCCGGGCTGTGGCGGATCAAGCGGGCCACCCCGCGCGGCGCCGCCGGTCAGCGGCGAACCATCTCGATGATCGAGGAGAAATCGCGCGGACCGTTGCCCCCGGCCACATGGAGCGCCATCAGCGCCTCGGCCAGCGCGCCCATCGGCGTGCCGGTGCCGCTCTTCATGGCGGCGTCCCTGGCGAGCCTGAGGTCCTTGACCATCATGTCGGCGGTGAACCCCGGCCGGAAGCCGTTATTGGCGGGCGAGGCCGGCACCGGGCCCGGAACCGGGCAGTAGCTTGTCACCGCCCAGCTCTGGCCGGAGGAATTGGCGACCACGTCGAAGAGCGTCTGGCGGTCGAGGCCCAGATTGTCGGCGAGCGTGAAGCCCTCGCAGACGCCCAGCATGCTGATCGCCAGCATCATGTTGTTGCAGACCTTCGCCGCCTGGCCGTTGCCGGCCGGGCCGCAATGCACGATCCGCGCGCCCATATGCTCCAGGATCGGGCGGGCCTTCCCGAAGGCCGCATCCGGCCCGCCGACCATGAAGGTGAGCGTGCCCGCAACGGCCCCGCCGGTGCCGCCGGAGACTGGCGCATCGACCATTTCGAGGCCCCGCGCCGCCGCTTCCTCCGCAACGTCGCGGGCGGTGGCGACATCGATGGTCGAGCAGTCGATGAGCAAGGTGCCGGGCGTCACCGCGTCCAGGACTCCGCCGGCGCCCAGATAGACATCGCGCACCTCCGGGCCCGCCGGAACCATGGTGACGACCGCGTCCGCGCCATCGACGGCCGCTGCCGCCGAAGCCGCCCGGGAGGCGCCGGCATCCACGATGTCCGCCAGCGCCGCCTCCACCGGGTCCCAGGCGGTTACGGCATGCTGGGCCGTCATCAGGTTTCGGGCCATGGGGCCGCCCATATTGCCGACCCCGATAAATGCGATCTGCGCCATTCCGTCAGCTCCTCATGCCCGGGGGAAGCGGCGGACGGGATTGTCGAATGCCAGTTCCTCGTCCGCCGGGGAGAAATAGCCTGCCACTGCCTCCGCCGTCACCCCGGAAAGCGCCGCCGGGCGCCAGGCCGGGCGGTTGTCCTTGTCCAGGATGAGCGCGCGGACGCCCTCGAAGAAATCGTGGCCCCGCATGAACGCCTGCGACATGCGGTATTCCAGCGCAAGCGCCGCGTCGAAGTCGAGCCCGGCGCCGCGCCGGTATTGCTCGAACGCCACCTTGAGCGAGGTCGGCGCCTTGGCCAGCATGGCCTTGCTGGTCTTCGCGGCCCATTCGCCGCCCTCGCCTTCCAGCGCCTCCAGCACAGCCTCCACCGACGGCTTCGCAAAGCAGCGCTCCATCGCAGCGCGCATCTGCGCGACCGGGGGCGGGCCGGGGTTCTCGGAGAAGCGGTCCAGCACCGCGCTCACCTCGGCGTGGTTGACCTCGATATCCTCCCCGTCGAGCGGAGCGGCGGCCAGCGCAACCTTCAACTCTTCCAGCCGCGCGCTCGGCACGTAATGGGTCGCGATGCCGGCATAGTAGCTGTCCGCCCCGCCGAGGCGGGCGCCCGTAAGCGCGAGATAGAGCCCGAGCCGGCCCGGCAGCCGGGGCAGGAACCAGGTCGCGCCGACATCGGGAAAGAAGCCGATGCCGGTTTCCGGCATGGCGAACACGGTGCGTTCGGTCGCCACGCGGTGGGAGCCGAGCACCGAAACGCCGACGCCGCCGCCCATCACGATGCCGTCGATCAGCGCGACATAGGGCTTGGGATAGTGGAAGACCCGCCAGTCCAGGATGTACTCGTCCCAGAAGAACGTGCTGGTATAGGGATCGCCTGCCCGGCCCGCTTCGCAGAGCCTCTGGATGTCACCGCCGGCGGCAAAGGCGCGCTCGCCCGCCCCTTCCGCGACCACGGCGCGGACGGCGGCGTCCTCCGCCCAGGCCAGCAATTGCCGGTCGAGGGCGTCCACCATTTCCAGGGTGAGCGCATTCAGCGCCTTCGGGCGGTTCAGCAGGACGACGCCGAGACCGCCCGTGCGGTCGAACAATATGTCGTCTTTCATCGCTCCAGCAGCTTGCGTGCGATAATCAGGCGCATGATCTCGTTGGTGCCTTCCAGGATCTGGTGGACCCGCGTGTCGCGCAGGAAACGCTCCAGGGGATAGTCCTTCAGGTAGCCGTAGCCGCCGTGGAGCTGCAGCGCGGCATTGCAGATCTCGAAGCCGGCGTCTGTCGCGAACCGCTTCGCCATGGCGCAATAGCGGGTGGCGTCCGGGTCTCCGGCATCGAGCGCCGCCGCCGCCCGCCAGGTCATCAGGCGCGCCGCATCGAGATCGGTCGCCATGTCCGCCAGCCTGAACTGCAAGGCCTGGAAATCGGCGAGCGGGCGCCCGAAGGCCTTGCGCTGCCCCATATGGCCGGCCGCCGCCTCCATCGAGGCCCGCGCCGCGCCTATCGAGCAGGCGGCGATGTTGATCCGGCCGCCGTCGAGCCCCGCCATGGCGATGCGGAAGCCGTCTCCTTCCCCGCCGACCCGGTTCGCGACGGGCACCCGGCAGTCGTCGAACAGCACCATGGCCGTCGGCTGCGAGTTCCAGCCGAGCTTCTTTTCCTGCGCGCCGTAGGAAAGGCCCGGCGAATCCGCCTCGACGGCGAGGCAGGTGATGCCGTTCGGCCCCTCGCCGCCCGTGCGCACCATGCAGACGATGACATCGGTCTCGGATGCCCCGGAGATGAAGGCCTTGGAGCCGTTCAGGACATAGTCGTCGCCGTCGCGCTCCGCGCGGGTGGCGAGCGCCGCCGCGTCCGACCCGGCCCCGGGCTCGGTCAAGGCATAGCTCGCCAGCTTCCGCATGGAGCAGAGGTCCGGCAGCAGGCGTTCGCGCAGCGCGTCGTGCCCGAAGCGGTCGATCATCCAGGCAGCCATGTTGTGGATCGAGATATAGGCCGCGGTGGAGGTGCAACCGGCCGCGAGCTCCTCGAACACCACGGCGGCGTCCGTGCGCGCGAGGCCGGAGCCGCCGACATCCTCGCGCACATAGAGGCCGCCGAAGCCGAGCGCGGCCGCCTCGCGCAACTCGTCCTTGGGGAAAATGCACTCCGCATCCCAGCGCGCGGCATTGGGCGCGAACACATCCTCCGCGAAGCGGCGGGCGGCGTCCTGAAATGCCTGCTGGTCTTCGGAAAGCGCAAAATCCATGGTCAGCCGATCATAGCCGCGATCCAAGGACCATGGCACGGGGAATCCCGCCAAGGTCAGGGCGGATGTCCCGCACCCGGAACCCCTGCGCTGCGGCAAGCGCGGCAACGGCGTCCGCCTGCCCGAAACCCAGCTCCAGCACCGCAGCCCCGGCGGGAGACAGCAGGCGCGGAAGGTCCGCCAGAATGGCGCGGTAGGCGTCGAGGCCGTCCGCACCGCCGTCCAGCGCGAGCCGGGGGTCGTGGTCCCGCACCTCCGGCATGAGTGCGGCGATTTCCGCGCCCGGGATATAGGGCGGGTTCGAGACCACGAGGTCGAACCGGCCCCCGACCGCGCGCGCCCAGTCTCCCGCCGCGACAATGGCCGGCAGGCCCGCCAGGTTCCGCCGCGCCGCCCGGCAGGCGCCCCGCGAACGGTCGATGCCGAGCCCCCGCGCCTCCGGCCGCTCGGCCAGCAGCGCC
This sequence comes from Alphaproteobacteria bacterium, assembly GCA_022827685.1. Lineage (GTDB taxonomy): Bacteria > Pseudomonadota > Alphaproteobacteria > Bin95 > Bin95 > Bin95. The sequence continues at coordinate 47,639 of JAJEIH010000109.1, read as the reverse complement.
GCCAGCAGGCAGCCGCTGCCGGTGCCGAGGTCCAGCACGGTGCGAAAGGACGGCATGGCCGCAAGCGCCGCCTCGACCACCGTCTCGCTGTCCGGGCGGGGGTCGAAGACCTCCGGCGTCAACAGGAAGTCCCGGCTCCAGAACTCCCGCCGGCCAACGATGCGGGAGAGGGGCTCGCGGGCCGCACGGCGGGCCGTCAGGGCCTCCAGGCAGGGATGCGGGCTGTCCGGCCAGCCGGCGAGCGAGGCAGCGCCGCCGGCCTCGATCTGGAGCAGCCGCAACTCGCGCCGGGGCTCGTCGATGCCGGCCGCCGCCAGCCGGTCCGCCAGCGCCGCCAGCCGGGCCCGGCCTTCCGCGGGCGCAGCGCTCACGACAATTGCGCGATGCGGGCCGCCTCGTCCTCGGCCGCAAGCGCTTCTATCAGCTCGTCCAGTTCGCCCTGGATGACCCGGTCGAGCTTGTAGAGGGTGAGGTTGATGCGGTGGTCGGTCACGCGCCCCTGGGGGAAGTTGTAGGTGCGGATGCGCTGCGAGCGGTCACCCGTGCCGACCTGGCTGCGCCGCTCCGCCGCGCGCTCGGCCTCGGCCTGGGCGCGCTCATGCTCGTAGAGGCGGGCGCGCAGCACCTTCATCGCCCGCGCGCGGTTCTTGTGCTGGGACTTCTCGTCCTGCTGCTGCACGACGATGCCGGTCGGCAGGTGGGTGATCCGCACGGCCGAGTCGGTGGTGTTGACATGCTGCCCGCCGGCGCCCTGCGCGCGGTAGGTATCGACCTTCAGGTCCTTCTCGTCGATCTGCACATCGACCTCCTCGGCCTCGGGCAGCACCGCCACCGTGGCGGCCGAGGTGTGGATGCGGCCCTGGCTCTCGGTCTCGGGCACGCGCTGGACGCGGTGCGTGCCGGACTCGTATTTCAGCCGCGCAAACACGTCCTTGCCGGCGACCGACATTACCGCCTCCTTGCAGCCGCCGAGCGGCGTCTGCGAGTGCGAGAGCATCTCCACCTTCCAGCGCCGCATCTCCGCATAGCGGCGGTACATCGCCAGCAGGTCGCCGGCGAAGAGCGCCGCCTCGTCGCCGCCCGTGCCGGCGCGCACCTCGACGATGGCGCTGCGCGCATCGGCCTCGTCGCGGGGCAGCAGCAGCACCTGCAGCGCGCGTTCGGCCTCCGCCAGGCGGTCGCGCAGCTCCGGCAGTTCCGAAGCCGCCAGCTCGCCGAGTTCGTCGTCTTCCAGCATAGCCTCGAGGTCGGCCGCCTCGCGCTCCAGCTCCCGGCGCTCCCCGATGGCGGCCGCGACGGTCGAGAGGTCGGAATATTCCTTCGACAGGGCCGCGAGTTCGCCCGACGGCACCTCGCCCGTCGAGAGGCGCGCGCCGACCTCCGCATGGCGGGCGAGGATGGCGTCGAGCTTGTCGTCGAGGCTCATGGAGCCAGCGCAGCCGCCAGCCGGTCTATCGGGACTTCGCGCTGCTCTCCGCTCTCCATGTCGCGAACGGTGGCAACGCTTCTGGCGATTTCGTCGTCGCCCAGCAGCACCGCCACCCGGGCGCCGGCGCGGTTCGCCTGCTGCATGCGGCGCTTGAGATTTCCCGACATGCCGAGATCGACGGCGATACCCGCCCGCCGCAGCGCGTCGGCGAGCGGCAGGGCGCGCTTCTCGGCCGCCGGGCCGACCGGCACGAGCGAAACGACCGGGGACGGGTCGGGATAGTCGGTCGTCAGCATTGCGAGGCGCTCGATGCCGCCCGCCCAGCCGATGCCCGGCGTCGGCGGCCCGCCCATCGTCGCGACCAGGCCATCATACCGCCCGCCCGCGATGACCGCGCCCTGGGCGCCCAGCGCGTCGGTGGTGAACTCGAAGGCCGTGTGCCCGTAATAGTCGAGCCCCCGCACGAGGCGCGGATTGCGCACGTAGGAAATCCCGAGCGCATCCAGCCCTTCGCAAACCCCGGCGAAGAAATCCGCGGACAGCCCGTTCAGATAGTCCTCGAAACGGGGCGCATCCGCGGAAACGGCCCTGTCGCGTTCGTGTTTCGAGTCGAGCAGGCGCAGCGGATTGCGCTGCAGGCGGCTCCGCCCCTCCTCCGAAAGCTCCTTTTCGCGGCGGGAGAAATACGCGACCAGCGCCTCGCGATACGCCGTCCGGCTGTCGGGGTCGCCGAGCGTGTTCAACTCCAGGCGGGTCGCGCCCCGGACCCCGAGCGCATCGAGCACATGCGCCCCCGCCTGAATGACCTCGATGTCCGCCGCCGGCCCCGCGACTCCCAGCACTTCGATGCCGATCTGGTGGAACTGGCGCAGCCGCCCCTTCTGCGGGCGCTCATGGCGGAACATCGGCCCGCTGTAGAAATATTTGAGCGGCAGCTGCTGCTGGAGATTGCCGGAGATGAACGCCCGCGCCACGCCTGCCGTGTTCTCCGGGCGAAGCGTCAGGCTGTCGCCGCCCTTGTCGGCGAAGGTGTACATCTCCTTGGTGACGACATCCGACGTCTCGCCGAGCGTGCGCGCGAAAACCTCCGTGAACTCGAAGACCGGCGTCGCCACGCTGCGATAGTTGTAAAGGGCCGTCACGCGCCGCGCCGTCTCCTCGACATGGCGGTGGCGCGCCCACGCATCCGGCAGCAGGTCCTGGGTGCCGCGAACGGCACGAAGCTTCGCCATCAGGCCGCCTCTTGCGCCCGCTCGGCTTCGATTTCCCGGGCCTTTTCCTCGATGAGCCCGACGAGATGGTCCACGACATCGGTGTTCTGAATGCGGTGATGCGGCAGGCCGGCCACATAGACCATGTGCGTGCCCTTGCCGCCGCCGGTGATACCGATATCGGTTTCGCGCGCCTCGCCCGGGCCGTTGACGACGCAGCCGATCACCGAAACCGTCATCGGCGTCGTGATATGGGCGAGCCGCTGCTCCAGCACGGACACCGTCTCGATGACCTCGAATTGCTGCCGGGCGCAGGACGGGCAGGACACGATGTTGACGCCGCGGTGGCGCAGGCCGAGCGCCTTGAGGATTTCGAAGCCGGCGCGGACCTCCTCGTCCGGGTCCGCCGACAGCGAGACGCGCACGGTGTCGCCGATTCCCGCCCAGAGCAGGGAACCCAGGCCGATGGCCGACTTGACGGTGCCGGTGCGCAGGCCGCCCGCCTCTGTAATCCCGATATGCAGGGGATAGTCGCAGGCTTCCGCAAGCCCGTGATAGGCGGCCGTAGCCAAGAAGATGTCGGAGGCCTTCACGCTGATCTTGAACTCGAAGAAGTCGTTGTCTTCGAGAATGCGGGCATGTTCGAGCGCGCTCTCGACCAGCGCCTCCGGGCAGGGCTCCCCGTATTTCTCCAGCAGGTGGCGCTCAAGGCTGCCGGCATTCACGCCGATGCGCATGGAGCATCCGTGGTCCTTCGCCGCCTGCACCACCTCGCGCACGCGCGCGGCCGAGCCGATATTGCCGGGATTGATACGCAGGCAGGCCGCTCCCGCCTTCGCCGCCTCGATGGCCCGGCGGTAGTGGAAATGGATGTCCGCGACGATGGGAACGCCGGCTTCCGGCACGATCTCCGCGAGCGCCGCGGTGCTCTCCTCGTCGGGGCAGGACACCCGGACGATGTCCGCGCCCGCCAGCGCGGCCCTGCGCACCTGCGCGATCGTCGCGGCGACATCGCCGGTCAGCGTGTTGGTCATGGTCTGGACGCTGATCGGGGCGTCGCCGCCGACCTCGACCGGTCCGACCCGGATTTTCCGGGAGGTCCGGCGATAGATGTCACGATAGGGACGAACGCTCATTCAGCACCTTCGGGACGCTTGTTTCCACCGGGCTGCTTCCGGCACCGGAACGGACCCGTCAGCCTCCGGTCCGGCCTCGCAGCAGCAGTTCGGCGTCGATCGGGACCTGGCGCACCACGGCGCCCGACTCGCCGAGCTTTGGAATCTGGATGCCGTCCACCGTAATTTCCAGTCCTCCGGCATTGCCGACGCTCAGCACCAGCCCGCGGCCTTCCGGCGCCCGATACCGTTCGCCTGCGCTCAGAAGCCGTTCCACCAGCACTTCGTTCGTCTCGACGGAGCGAACCTCGATATAGGCGGGCTCGACGGCATGGAACACGATCCCCTCGGCAGCGGATGCGCCATTGTCCGCCCGCGCCCGAACGGAGGGTTCTTCCGGCCTCGTCGCGGCGACAGCCGGCAGGCCCGGGCTTACCTCTTGCGCGACTTCGTCGTCGGCTTCGACCGGGTCGGGCGCCGCCGGCCGTTCCGGCAGCCCTGCTGCATCGTCAGCTGCAGGCGGCACGGCGGCAGGCACGTCCAGTACGCGCTCGGACGGCGCAAGCTCCATCACCAGCCGCTCCGGCATGGCGGCCACCACCCGCTGGTCGCGCAACTGTTCGACGCTGAAATAGTACCAGCCGGCATAAACCGCGATCGCCAGCAGCACCGAGGCCCCTATCAGCGCGCCGCCGGGCAGGGACCGGTCGCGCACAGGCAGCGGCGGCAGCGGCGTATCCGGCCCGGGTCTCGAATCGAGGCTCGCTTCCGCGCGGATCAACACCTGCTCGGGGTCCGCCTCGACATGGATGGCGTAGCTGCGAAGAAAAGCGCGCGCATAAACCGAATTCGGGAGTGCCCGCCAATCGTCTTCTTCAATGGCTTTAAGGTAAGGCATTCGTATCCGCAATGCCTGGGAAACATGATTCAGCGTTTCGTGCCGCATCTCCCGGCAGCGCCGCAAAAAGGCGCCTACGGTTTCCTCGCTACGAAACTCATATGTTTCCGACGACGCATTACGCCGTCCTCTCGCCCGGATGCGAATTGCGCGCAAACGCGCATGCCATCCACCTGAAATTTGCATCGGCGCGCGAACTTTCTCTCCTTATCCGGAATAATGTCAGAGAGAGTCGCCGCAAATCAAGCGCGAAATCCACCCCTACAACGGAATGTCATGATCGAGCGCATAGGCGCGCAATTTATCGCGCACAGTGCGGTCCGGAAGGCCCGCAAGGGACCGGACATAGTCGGCAAGCGGCGCAACCTCTGTCGCACGCAGCATCGCCTTTACCGGGCCCACTGAAGCCGGCGCCACCGACAGCGTCCGGAAACCGAGGCCGATCAACGTCATCGCCTCCAGCACGCCTCCGGCCATCTCGCCGCAAAATGCGATCGGCCGGTTGGCGCCCCTGGCGCTGTCCACGATATGGGCGAAGAACGCCAGCACCGCCGGCGAAAGCAGATCGTAGCGCGCCGAAACCCTCGGATTTGCCCGGTCGGCTGCGAAAAAGAACTGCAACAGGTCGTTGCTTCCGACCGAAATGAAGTCCGTCAACCGCAACAGCGACGGCAATTGCCAGACCAGCGCCGGCACCTCGAGCATGGCGCCTGCGAACACCGACGCCGGAGCGTCCCGGCCCTGCCTTCGCTCCCGGTCGATCTCTGCGTCCAGAGCCGCCCTTGCGCGCTCGAACTCGGAGACTTCGGCCACCATCGGAAACATCACATGCAGGTCGCGGCCCGCAGCCGCGCGCACCATGGCCCGAAGCTGCTGGCGGAGCATTTGCGGCCGGTCGAGCGTCAGCCGCAGCGCCCGCCAGCCCATCGCCGGGTTCTCCTCCTCCGCCTGCCGCCAGTAGGGCAACACCTTGTCGCCGCCGATATCGAGCGTGCGGAACACCAGCGGCCTCCCTTCGGACAGGTCCAGCGCCCGGCTGTAAAGGCGTTGCTGGTCCTCCACATCAGGGAAGCGCGACCGGACCATGAAGGGAATCTCCGTCCGGTAGAGGCCGACGCCGTCCGCACCGACAGCGGCGACCTGCTGAATGTCGATCAGCAGGCCGGCATTGATGTTGAGCGACACCTCCACGCCGTCGATCGAACGCGCCGCCTTGTCCCGCAGCACGGCGAACTGCGCCCGGCGCTCCTCCCGCATCTGCATGGCGTGGAGAAAATTCTGCTCGACCTGCGCGCCCGGCCGAATGAAGACCTGCCCGTTCTCGCCGTCCACGGCGACGCGGTCGCCGCTCTCCGCTATGGCGGAGATGTCCTTGAGGTCGCCCAGGACCGGAATGTCGAGCGCGCGCGCCACGATGACGACATGCGCTGTGTGCGACCCCTCCTCCAGCAACAGGGCGCGCAGCCTTTCGCGCGGATAGTCGAGCAGCTCGGCCGGCCCCATGTTCCGGGCCACCAGAACCGCATCGCCGGGAAGCTCGTCCTTCTGCATCCTGCCCGCCTCGCCGGCCAGATGCTCGAGCAGCCGGTGGCTGAGATCGTCGAGGTCATGCAGGCGCTCGCGGAAGAACGGGTCGCGCATCTGCCGCATGCGGGCCCGCATCTGCTCCTGGATTCGCACGACGGCGCCTTCGGCGCTCAGCCCGCTGCTCACGGCTTCCCGGATCCGCGAGAGCCAGCCCCGGTCTTCGGCGAACATCCGGTATGCCTGCAACACCTCCCGATGCTCGCCTTCCCCGGCAAGGTCGGCCGCGTGGAAGCGGTCGTCCAGCGCCCGGTGCATTTCATCCAGAGCCTGGTCCACCCGCGCGATCTCCACGGCGGCGTCGGCGCCCGACACCATGCTCTGCACCGGCAGCCGGGCCTCGTGCATATAGGCCGTGCCGAGCGCGACCCCGGCGTTCAGCACCCTGCCCTCCAGGCGCACGGGCCGCAGGTCCTCGCCGATATCCTCGCCCGGAGGTTCGTGCGCAGCCGCAACCTCCGCGACCAGCATGGCCACGGTCTGCAGGGCATCGACCTCGTCCGTGGCGTAGAGCCGCGGGCGGACGTTCTGCACGGTCAGCACGCCGACGACCAGGCCGCCGCGCAGCAGCGGCACGCCGACAAAGGAGTGGAACGCCTCCTCGCCGGTTTCGGGCCGGTAGGCGAAGTTCTCGTGCGCGGTCGCCTCGGACAGGTTCACCGGCCGGGCGCTCTCCGCGACAAGGCCGACCAGGCCCTCGCCGACCGCGAGCGTCGTCGTGTGGACCGCCTCCGGATTCAGGCCCCTGGTCGCCGTCAGCCACAGGCGGTTGTCGCTGTGCCGGACATAGATGGAGCAGACTTCCGCGGCCATCACATCGGCAATTTCCGCAGTTATCCCGTCGAGGCGGTCCTGCTTGTCCACAACAGTCGCCGCCACCTCGCGAACGCGCTGCAGCAGCAGGCGCGAGGCATCCGGGCGGGCAGCCCGCGTCACAGGCGCCCCCGTTCCGTCAGCATGGAAAGCGCCTGCCCGCACAACTCGTCGAGGATGCCCGACACCGGCTCAATCCGCTTCACCATCCCGACGCTCTGGCCCGCCATGATCGAGCCGTTCTCGACATCCCCCTCGATGACGGCACGCCGCAATGCGCCCGCCCAGAAATGCTCGATTTCCAGCTGGGCTTCCTTGAGGCCGAGTTCGCCGGTCCGGTGGCGGGCGATCACCTCATGCTGGAACGCGGCGAACCGGCGGGACGCATCGTTGGCGAGCGCGCGCACAGGAACCACCGGGAAGCGCGGGTCCACCTGCTGCGAGAGCACCGCATCCCGCGCCTCGCCGCGCAGGAATGCCTGCTTGAAGCGCGGATGAGCGATGGATTCCTCCGCCGCCGCGAACCGCGTGCCGATCTGGCAGCCAGACGCGCCCATCTCCAGAAAGGCGAGCACCGCCTCGCCCCGCCCGATGCCGCCGGCCACGAAAACCGGGACATCGCGGATCTCGGGCAGGATCTCCTGCGCGAGCACCGCGGTGGCGACCGGCCCGGTATGACCGCCCGCCTCGGCGCCTTCGACGACCAGCGCATCGGCGCCGTCCCGCAGCAGCTTGCGGGCGAGCGGAAGCGCCGGGGCGAAGCAGACAAGCCTGGCGCCCCACTCCTTCACCCGGCGCATGGCGGCGCGGCGGGGCAGCCCTCCCGCCAGCACGATGTGACTGACGCCCATCTCCCCGCAGACATCGATCAGCGCATCGAGCTCCGGATGCATGGTGATGAGGTTGACGCCGAAGGGCTTGTCCGTGAGCGCCCGCGTGCCGGCGATCTCCAGCGCCAGCCGGTCGGGCTCCATCGCGCCGCAGGCGATGACGCCGAACGCCCCCGCCTCCGATATCGCGGCAACCAGGTTCCGTTCCGAAACCCATGTCATCGCGCCGCCCATGATGGCGGCCTCGCAACCGAGGAATTCCCGGCCCCGCGCCCAGAGCCGGTCGAGCTGCGCCCTCGCATTCATCTCAATCGTCGCGGTCGAGTCCATAGGCCGTATGCAGCGCCCTTGCCGCCAGTTCCGCATATTCCTCCTCGATCAGAACGCTGATCTTGATCTCGGAGGTCGAGATCACCTCGATATTGATGCCGCGCGCCGCGAGGGTCGCGAACATCCTCTGGGCGACGCCGGCATGGCTGCGCATCCCGATGCCGACGACCGACACCTTGGCGACATTCGGGTCCGGCGCCAGCGTTTCGAAGGCAAGGGAGGCTTCCCTCAGCAAGGCGGTGGCGCGCTCAAGGTCGGTCTTCGGCACCGTGAAGGTAATGTCCGTATGCCGGCCTCCGTCGGCGACGTTCTGGACGATCATATCGACATTGATCTCGGCATCGGCAAGCGGGCCGAAAATCGCCGCGGCGACGCCCGGGCGGTCCTCGACGCCCGTCAGCGTCACCTTCGCATCCTCCCGCGAGACCGCCACCCCGGTAACAACCTGTTCTTCCACTATCTCATCCTCGCCGACGATCAGGGTTCCCGGCGTCTCCTCGAAGCTGGAGAGCACCTGGAGTCGTACGCCGCGCCGCATCGCCATGGCAACCGAGCGCGTCTGCAGGACCCTGGCGCCCTGGCTCGCCATTTCCAGCATTTCCTCGAATGCGATCCGCTCGATCTTCCGCGCTCTCGGGACCACTCTCGGGTCGCAGGTATAGACGCCGTCCACATCGGTGTAGATATCGCAACGGTCCGCCTCCAGCGCCGCGGCCAGCGCAACCGCCGTCGTGTCCGAGCCGCCGCGGCCGAGCGTGGTAACCCGTCCATCCGGCGAAAGCCCCTGGAAGCCCGCCACCACGGCGACCTGCCCGGCTGCCGCCGCCGAGCGCAGCGTTTCGCCTTCCACATGGCGGATGCGCGCCCGGCCGTGCATGCCGTCGGTCCGTATCGGCAATTGCCAGCCCTGGAAGGACCGCGCCGGAACGCCCATTTCCTGCAGGGTTAGCGCCATCAGCCCGCTTGTGATCTGCTCGCCGGTGGCGACCACGGCGTCGTATTCCGCCGTATCATGGACCGGCGCGACGGCAGCGACCTGCCCGACGAGGTCGTTGGTGACGCCGGACATCGCGGACACCACAACGGCCACCTCATGCCCGGCCGCCGCCTCGCGCGCCACGCGTGCGGCCGCATTGCGGATATGCTCCCGGTCAGCGACGGAGGTGCCGCCGAATTTCAGGACGAGACGTGCCATGAAACACCCTTCGACCGCCTGCAACGGCTTGCCGCCGGCGGGCGGGCGCAACATATTCCGGCCTCCCGGTTGGAACAAGTTGCGATGACAGAGCCCGGCGCAACCGTGGATGCGGAGGAGACCCGGCGTTTCGCCGCCATCGCCGATGAGTGGTGGGACCCCGAGGGCAAATTCAGGCCGCTTCACGCCATGAACCCGGTCAGGATCGGCTGGGTGCGGGACCGGATCGCCGACCGCTTCGGCCGCGACCCGCTGGCGCCGCGCCCGCTGGCGGGCCTCAGCCTGCTGGACGCCGGATGCGGCGGCGGGCTCGTGACCGAGCCGATGGCGCGGCTGGGCGCCGCCGTCACCGCCATCGACGCGGAGCCGGAGACGGTGGAGATCGCGCGCGCCCATGCGGCGGCGGCCGGCCTCGACATCGACTATCGCTGCGCCGCAGTCGAATCGCTGGCCGGCGAACGCTTCGACGCCGTCCTCGCACTGGAACTCGTGGAGCATGTCCCGGACCTCGGCGCGTTCGTGCGCGCGGCGGCAGGCCTGCTCAAGCCCGGCGGGCTCATGCTGTTCTCGACGCTCAACCGCACGGCGGAGAGCCTGCTCAAGGCGAAGATCGGCGCGGAATACCTGCTGCGCTGGCTGCCGCCGGGCACGCATGACTTCTCGCGTTTCGTGAAGCCTTCGGAGCTGGCCCGCGCAGTCCGAGGCGCGGGTTTGCGTCCGGCGGCGGTTTCGGGCATGAGCTATGCGCCGCTCTCCGGCGCCTGGACCCTCACCCGCGACCTCTCGGTGAATTACCTGATGGCTGCAACCTCTTCCGACGCCTCCGGCCTTGTCAGCGACTATGGCGGCCGCGACGCCGGCCCGGTCGAACGCGACGAGACGCCGCCCGACGGGTTCGGCAAGCGCGTCGATGCGATGAAGGTCCTGCTCCAGGACTACGATCCGCGCCTGACCAGCGACAGCAGCCGGCGCGCGCAGGAGGACCTGCCCGGGCCGCTCTATGACGGCCTCGGCTACTATCAGCGCTGGCTGCTGGCCCTCAAGGCCAACATCGTCGAGCTCGGCATCCTCCGGGAGGAGGAGATCGCCGAGCGCCTTGCCCGATATCGAGAAAAGGACTCTCCCGACACATGAAAACCGGCGTCTTCATCTTTCCGACGGACTATTCCATCGACATCACCGAACTTGCCGTCGCGCTGGAAGAGAGGGGCTTCGAGGCGCTCTTCGTGCCCGAGCACACCCATATCCCCACAAGTCGGCGCTCTCCCTTCCCGGCCGGCGGGCCGCTGCAGAAGCGCTATGCGCACACCCACGACCCCTTCATCGCGCTGTCCTTCGCGGCGGCGGCGACGGAGAAGCTGACCATCGGGACGGGCATCTGCCTTCTGGCCCAGCGCGACCCGATCGTGACCGCCAAGGTCGTGGCCAGCCTCGACCGGCTGTCCGGCGGGCGCTTCATCTTCGGCCTCGGCGGCGGCTGGAATGTCGAGGAGATGGAAGACCACGGCGCGACCTACCGCACCCGCTTCGCGATCGTGCGCGAGCGCGTGCTGGCGATGAAGAAGCTCTGGACGGAGGACGAGGCGTCCTTCTCCGGCGAGCATGTGTCCTTCGAGCCCTGCTGGTCCTGGCCGAAGCCCGTCCAGACGCCGAACCCGCCGCTGCTGATGGGCGGGGAGACCGACTACACGCTGCGCCGCGTGGTGGATTATTGCGACGGCTGGCTGCCGCGGCCGCGGCCGGGCTTCGACCCCCGGGTCGAGATGGACCGCCTGCGCGCCCATGCCGACGCCGCCGGGCGGGACATGTCCAGCCTGCAGGTCACGCTCTTCCGCGCCCCGCCGGACAAGGGGAAGCTCGCCGCCTGCCGCGAGGCCGGCATGGACCGGGCGCTGTTCGAGATACCGGACATGAGCCGCGACGAGGCGCTCAGGCTGCTGGACGACTACGCGCCGCTGGCCGCGTCCTGACCCGTCAGGGCACGCCGACGGAAATATCCAGCAGCGCCTGGCGGCCCTCCCCGGCCACCGCGTCGATGGCGCGGGCAAGCGCGTCCGGCAGGGCCTCCGGGTCCTCCACGCGCTCGCCGTGCCCACCGCTCGCCTGCATGACAAGGTCGTAGCGCGGCGCGGGCTCCAGCGAGGTCAGCGGCATGGTGTTGGCGCGGCTCGCATGGCCGTCGGGATAGACCGAGAGCGCAGCCCGCCGAACGGCGTTGTAGATGCCGTTGTTGAACACGAGCGTCAGCACCGGCAGGCCGAGCGAGGCGCCAGCCTGGTGGCAGGCGACGGGATTGGCGAACATGTAGGAGCCGTCGCCGACGCAGGCGACCGCCATGCGCTCCGGCCGGGCCAGCTTCGCGCCCATCGCCGCCGGCAGCCCCCAGCCGAGGCCGCCCGCCAGCGAGCCGCCAAAATAGCCGAGCGGATCGCGCACGGTGAGCGCCGGGAGCGGCACGCCCAGCTCGTTGAAGATCATGGCGTCGTCCGGCAGCGCCCGGTCGAGGCAGCGCCCGACCCAGCCCGGCGACATCGGCGTGCCGTTGCCGGCTTCCGCCGCGGCGATACGAGCCTCCCTCCCCTCGCGGCAGCGGCGGGCGACTTCTTTCCCCCGGCCCTTTGGCGGCAGCGCCATTTCGGCCGCCAGCGCTTCCAGCACGGCCGCCGGGTCCCCGGCAATGGCGACGTCGGCGGGAAACCCGCGCATCGGCACATCGGAGAACAGCGGGTCTGCGCCCGCCTGAACCACCTTGCAGCCGGGCGGAATGTCCTGCTCCGCCGGCATCCAGGGCACCATGGCGTCAAGCACCAGCACGGCGTCGGCGTGCTCAAGCCAGGGTCCGGGGTCGAAGCCGCCATGCATCGGGTGGTCGCCCGGCAGCGAGGCGCGGCTCGCCCAGAATTCCACCACCGGCATCGCGAACCGTTCGGCGAAATCCGCCAGCACATGCCAGCCCGCGCCCCGGTTTGCGACGATCAGCGGCCGTTCCGCCGCCGACAGCGCAGCGGCTCCTTCGACGATGGCGGCCGGGTCCGGCAGGCCCGGAGGCACCGGCTTCTGGCGCGGCTCCGGCGAGAGGCGGAAGCCCGGCAGCGGCTCCGCCATGATCTCGCGCGGCATGGTGAAATAGACCGGCCCCATGGGCGGCGTGGCGGCGACGGCGAGCGCGCGCTCCACCACCGCCTCGAGCTGGTCGGCGAGGCGCAGCTCGTAGTCCCACTTCACCGCCTCGCGCAGCATCCCGGCCTGGTCGTACATGTCCTGGCCCCAGTGGATGCCGCGGTCGCGCGCGCCCTTGCGGCCCTTCTCGGTGACGGGCGTGCGCCCGGCGGCCATGAAGATCGGCACATTGTCGCGCCGGGCGTTGATGAGGCCCATCAGCGCATTGGCGGTGCCGACATTCACATGCGCCATGACGGCGGCCATCCTTCCCGACGCCTGCCAGTAGCCGTCCGCCATGCCGACCGCCACGGTCTCATGCACGATGGTGTGCGGCGTCGGGAAGTCCAACCCCGTCTCCCCGGCCCGCGCATAGGCCTCGACGATGGGCGCGAAGTCGGTGCCCGGATTGGCGAACAGCACATCGACCCCGCGCGCCTTGAGCAGCGCCAGATACGCCTCGGCGACGGTGATCTCGGTCACGGGCGCGCCGCCCCGCTCAGGCGTCGGCGGGCGCGAAGCCCGGCTGGTCGCGGAAGCGCTCCTCGGTCCAGCGGGCGAGGTCGTCGTCGCTGAGCGCCGGGTCCCAGGCGACGGCCTGCGGCTGGGCCACCTTCCAGGGCGTGCCGCAGAAGATCTCGATGCCGTTCCGCTCCGGGTCCTCGAAATAGATCGACCAGGTGTTGCCGTGGCTGCGGGGGTTGTAGGAGACCCCTTCGGCATCCAGCGCCGCCGACATTTTCCGCAGCGCCGAGAGGTCGTCGGTGCGGAATGCCGCGTGGTTGACGCTGTTGGAGGGGCCGGCGTCTTTCCTGCCGTCGATGAAGGCGACCTGGTGGTGTTCCTCCGGGTCCTGGCTGAGGAAGACGATCTCCCTGTCGTCCCTGCCGAGCGGCCCGCGGTCGGTCACCTCGAAACCCAGCACGCCGGTGTAGAACGCGAGCATCCGCTCCACGTCCTCGACATAAAGCACCATATGGGACCATGCGAGCGCCATCGCCTCTACTCCCGCTATTCCGCCGCCATGCGTTTAGCTTGCCGCCTGCGTTCGTGCATGTCGAGGTAACGCTTGCGCAGGCGCACGGCGTTCGGCGTCACCTCCACGAGCTCGTCGTCGGCGATCCAGGCGATGGCGCGCTCAAGCGCCATGTCCTGCGGGGGCGAGAGCAATATGGCGTCGTCCTTGCCGGCGGCGCGGAAATTGGTCAGCTGCTTTGATTTCAGCGGATTGACCTCGATGTCCTGCCCGCGCGCGCATTCGCCGATCACCATGCCGCCATAGACGGGCTCGCCCGGCGCGATGAAGAGGCGGCCGCGCTCCTCCAGGTTCCAGAGCGCGTAGGCCGCCGCCCTGCCCCGCTCCAGCGAGACCATGACGCCGCGCCGCCGGCCCGCCATCCGGCCCTTGTAAGGCGCGTAGCCGTGGAACAGGCGGTGCAGCACGCCGGTGCCGCGCGTGTCCGCCAGGAACTCGCCGTGATAGCCGATGAGCCCGCGTGAGGGCGCATGGAACACCAGGCGCTGGCGCCCGGCGCCGGTCGGGCGCATGTCGATCAGCTCCGCCTTGCGCACGCCCATCTTCTCGACCACCGCGCCGGCATGGTCAGCGTCCACATCCACCGTCACTTCCTCGACGGGCTCCAGGCGCGCGCCGGTCTCCGGATCGGCCCCGAACAGGACGCGCGGGCGCGAGACCGAGAGCTCGAAGCCCTCGCGGCGCATGGTCTCGATCAGCACCGCCATCTGCAGCTCGCCCCGCCCGGCCACCTCGCAGGCGTCCTTCTCCGCGCTCTCCGTCACCCGGATCGCGACATTGCCTTCCGCCTTGCGCATGAGCCGGGCGCGGATTTCGCGCGAGGTCAGCTTGTCGCCGTCCTGCCCGGCCAGCGGGGAGTCGTTCACGGAAAGGGTGAGCGCCAGGGTCGGCGGGTCGATGGGCCGCGCGGGCAGCGGCCGCAGGACTTCCGGCGCCGCCAGCGTGTCGGCGACCGTCGCCGTCTGGAGACCGGCGACTGCAACGATGTCGCCCGCAACCGCGCGCTCGACCGGCACGCGGCTGAGGCCCCGGAAGGCCAGCAGGCGGGTCGTCCGGGCGCGTTCCACCACGCCTTCGCCGGGCCGGAGCGCATGGACCGCCCGGTTGGCGCCGATCTCGCCGCTCTCTATCCGGCCCGTGAGGACCCGGCCGAGAAACGGGTCCGACTCCAGGATGGCCGCCGCCATCGCAAACGGGCCGTCAGGAGCGGCGCGGGGCGGCGGGGCCTGTTCCAGTATAGTGTCGAACAGAGGGCCGAGCCCGCTGCGCGGCCCCTCGGGCGCGGCCGCCGCCCATCCCTCCTTGGCGGATGCGAACAGGGTGGGAAAGTCGAGCTGGCGTTCGTTGGCGTCGAGGGCGGCGAACAGGTCGAAGGTCTCGTCCTGGACCTCGAAGGGCCGCGCGTCCGGCTTGTCCACCTTGTTGACCACGACGATCGGCGCAAGCCCGGCCGCCAGCGCCTTGGCCAGCACGAACTTGGTCTGCGGCATCGGCCCCTCGGAGGCATCGACCAGCAGCAGGCAGCCGTCCACCATGCCGAGCACGCGCTCCACCTCGCCGCCGAAATCGGCATGGCCCGGCGTGTCCACGATGTTGATGCGCTCGCCGCTCCACACGACCGAGGTGCATTTCGCGAGAATGGTGATGCCGCGCTCGCGCTCCAGAGCGTTGGAATCGAGCGCGCGCTCGGCGACCCGCTGGTTGCTGCGGAAGGCCCCGCTCTGGCGCAGCAGGCCGTCCACCAGCGTGGTCTTGCCGTGGTCCACATGGGCGATGATGGCGATATTGCGCAGATCGTTCACGATGACGGACATTCCGGCGCGCCGCAGGCGGCAGTCGGCATCGGGATACCGACCGGAAAGCCTGGACGGTGCGCGCTTTCTACATCAATCCGTGCTGCGGGCCGGCGCGCAGCCGGCAGCGGTTATCCGGGGCGCCCGGTTATCCAGTTCCACCGTCTTACCTGCACGTCGCCGAAAACACCGGCTTTACCGTAAGGGCTGTCGGCCAAGAAAGCCTGCGCCGCCTCGAGCGAAGACGCTTCAACCACCAGAAGCGATCCGACGATCGTTTCGTCCTCGTCGGCAAGCGTCTGGCCTGCGTGATGCAGAACGATATCGGGATGGTCCGGATGGTCATGCAGATAGCTGCGAAAATCCTCGAAGAGATCGCTTCGCGTCTGGCTGGCGCCCGGCCCGTCAGTAGCATAAATCGCGAAATACATGGCTGTTCTCCCTGAATGGGCCTGCCCCGCCGCGGCAACCTTCTCACGATCGTCCGCTGCGGTCCATTCGCGGCGGATCGACACGCACCGTCACGATGTCGATGTCGTGATACTGCTGATGATGGACCGAGGATGCAAGGTGGCGCAGCAGGCGGAGCGACACTTCCCGTTCGAGCGAATCGGAGGCGCCCGCCTCGCCGAGCAGGGCGATCCGGTCCTCAAGGTTCTCCTTGCTTTCGGCGGCGACGAACTCGAGGACCGCAGCGCTGTCTTCCCGCCGCGCAACCAGAAACAGCCGCCGCTGCCCGGCCTCGCCGGCGGCTTCGTCCTGGTCCAGCAGGGTCAGCATGGTCTCCTCGCTCGCTGCGTCGAGACGGTCCGCCATGCCTGCGCTCCAGCCGTTGCGCGCCGCAAAGGCGCGAACGAACGCCTGGACCTCCTGCAGGGCCGCGGCATCGAACGGCAGTTCGATCCGGCGGAGACGCGGCCTTGCCAACTCGACGAAAAGGGTCATGACAATGGCTGCGAGGCCGCCGGCAATCATTCCGTTCTTGAGGAAGCCGCCGGCGAATTCCGAGACCTGCGCCGGAAAGACGGCGCCGCTCTGGAAACCCGCGCCGATCCAGAAGCCGACCCCGGCGACCAGGCCCTTCCGGTAGTCGGCGCCGTCCTGGACGATCATCTTCATGCCGACGACGAAAATCGTCGCCATTATTACGGTGAGGAAGGCGGCCGTGACCGGTCCGGGAATAGCCTGGACTACGGCCAACGCCTTCGGCAAAAAAGCCACGGCGAGCAGCGCTGCGCCGACCGCGACCCCGACCCGTCGGGAACCGATTCCGGACAGCTCCACCATCGACGCGCCGGTCGGGCGGAAGCCGAGCGGCATGGTGCCCGCCAGTCCGGAGAGCAGATTACCGACGCCGTCCGCCGCCACCGCTCCCTGAACGGGCCGGAAATCCACTGCCCTGGGCCCGGCCCGCGAGACGCGCTGGATCCCGACGGCGCCGCTTATCGTCTGGATCGTGCAGACCAGGGCGATGAACAGGAAAGCCGGGAGAAGCGTCCAGAAAGCGGGGCCGAAGTCGAGGTCCGGGGCCCGCCACTGGCCTGCCGGAACGCCGAGCCACGAAGCCTGGGCGATAAGCGCAAAGTCGTAGAGGCCGAAAACTGCCCCAACGGCCGAGCCGGCGACGATTCCGACGATCGGCGCCCACAGACGCGGGCTCGGCCCTGCCTTCAGCACAATGCCGGCGGTAACGAGCAAGGTTGTCAGCGCGCTGAGAATGGCAGCAGCATGCGGCGTTCCGGCGGGCACATTCTGCAACTGCTGGAAGATTATCGGCATGACAGTCACCGGCGTCAGCATCATGACCGTACCGGTGACCGTCGGCGTCAGGACGCGGCGGAACAGCGACAGCCGGGTCGAGAACGCGAACTGGAAAAGCGCCAGGGCGATCACAAGGGCGCCAAGCAAGGCCGGGCCGCCCGCAGCCAGGGCGGAAACGCTTGTGGCGATCGCAACTCCGGTGGTTCCGGCAACGACGATGTAGCCGGCGCCGAACCGGCCGACGCGCAGGGCCTGAAGCATCGTCGTCACGCCGCAGGCAGCTACGGAGGCGAACACGGCCCAGACCAGCACGTCGTCGGGCTGGCCCGCGGACTGGAACACGACGGTCGGCATCAGTACCGAGCCGGGGAGCGCGAGCACCATGATCTGAAGACCCAGCCCCGTCGTAAGCGGGAGCGGGACCTTCGTGCCGGGTTCGCGGCGGTCTGCGGCGGCCCCGTCGGTCGTTCGCTCTGCCACGGCCTATTCGCCGCTCCGCGGCAAGACCGAAGCGAATTCCGGTTGAGAACCGCCGATCATTGCCGTCCTCCGGCAACTCCTGCCCGCCTCGCCGGCGATTCCGCCGCGTACATCGTCTTCGCTTCCACCGAGTTGGATTTGCAGCTTCTTCGCTTCCATCGGATCGGATTTGCAGCGGTGTGTATTAGGCCGCAATGGCGATATTGGTCAAATCCGCCATGATGGCCGGTATTCCGCCGCGCCGACGCGCGGTAAGGGACGGCAAACGGACGGGAAGGTTCGGCGGTGCGCGCTTCCTACATCAATCCGCGAACGGGCGCGAGCTGGCCTGCGGACCGGGCATTCTGGCGCGCGCCGGACGATGGCGGCCTGCTGGGCCTGACGCCGGGACAAGGCCTCGCGCGGGACGAGATCGAGCGGTCCGAGCCGTCGCTCTGGCGCTACCGCGCCGCCATCCGCGTGGAAGACGGGGGCCGGGTGAGCCTAGGCGAGGGCTTTACCCCGCTGGTCGAGACGGACTGGGACGGCCGCCGGCTCCTCTTCAAATGCGAACACCTGATGCCCACCGGCTCCTTCAAGGACCGCGGCACGGCCATCATGATGTCGCATCTGAAGCAGGCGGGCGTGGAGGCGCTGCTGGAAGACAGTTCTGGCAATGCCGGCGCGTCCATCGCCGCCTACGCCGCCGCTGCGGGCATCCGGGCGCGCATCATGGTGCCGGAGAGCGCACCGGCGGCGAAGCGGGTCCAGATCGCCGCCGCCGGAGCCGAATTGCAGGAAGTGGCCGGAGACCGCGACGCCGTGGAGCGGGCGGCGCTCGCGGCTGCGGAGGAACTCTTTTACGCGAGCCATAACCGCCAGCCCTTCTTCCTCGAAGGCACGAAGACGCTCGCCTTCGAGCTATGGGAGCAGCTGGGCTTCCGCGCGCCGGCGGCCGTGGTCGCGCCCTGCGGCAACGGCGCCAACATACTCGGCCTCCATCTCGGCTTCCGGGAGTTGCAGGAGGCGGGAGAAATCGAGGCGCTGCCCCGCCTTCATGCGGTGCAGGCGGCGAACAGCGCCCCCATCCGCGCCCTGTTCGACGGCCGGGCCCTGCCGCGGGGGCCGACCGTCGCAGACGGCATCGCGACGGCGCAGCCGATCAGGGGCCGGATGGTGGCGGACGCCGTCCGGGCCACGGGCGGCTCGGTTCCCGTCGTCAGCGAGGAGGCGATCCTCGGCGTCCTGGAGCGGCTTGCCCGGTCCGGCTGGTTCCTGGAGCCGACCTCCGCGGCCGCCGCAGCAGCCCTGCCGCAGATCCCGGAGGACGACCTGGTGCTCGTGCTGACGGGCTCCGGCCTGAAAACCCTCGACGTCCACGCCGGCCTTGCGGGATTATCGGGACCCTGAAGGTTGCCGGAGAAGCCGCATCGGCGCGCCGCCGCCGGTCTGCATGCGGGATATGAGGACGAGGACGACGACCAGGTTGGCGGCGTTGAATGCCGCCCCGACCAGGAATGCGGGCGTGTAGCTGCCTGTCCAGTCGAAGATGTAACCGGCCATCCACCCGCCGAATCCCATGGCGAGGGTGCCGAACAGCAGGACCACGCCCAGCCGCCGTCCGGCCTCGGCCGGCGGCAGATGCTCGCGGACAATCACCGGATAGCAGATGCTGATGCCCCCGTATCCGATCCCGAACAGGGCCGAGACGGCGTAGAGCGCGAGCATGCCGCCCACTGCCGCGTAGAACAGCAGCGCCGCCGTCTGCAGGCCGGAGAACGCCAGCAGCGAAATGAGGCCGCCAACGCGGTCCACCAGCAGCGCGCCGCCAACGAACCGGACGACGGTGGCCGCCAGCAATGCGGTTGCGAGCATCTCCGCCGCCCGCGCCGTGGCATGGCCGAGATCGCTCGCATGTGCGACCAGATGCGCGACCGGCATCGCCATGGAAACGCAGCATCCGACGATGGCGAGGCAGAACGCAGTCTGGGTCGCGAATGTCGAGAGGGCGATTGTCCGCTGGCGGACCGCCGGCGCCCCGGAACGGGATCCGGCACCGCGGCCTCCACCGTCCGGGGCCGATGCGTCCCGCGCCGGCATCCGGCGCCACAGCACGAGGCTGAGCGGCAGCGCCGTGACCAGGACGAAGACGCCGAACCCCAGGAAGGTGTCTCGCCAGCCAACAGTCTCGTTGAAATACCGGAACACAGGCGGCCAGACGGTGCCGCCGATGCTCTCCCCGGCCGTGACCAGGCCGACCGCGAGACCGCGCCGGTTCTCGAACCAGCGCATCGCGTTGATGGACAGGGGCCCGTAAACGGTCGCGTAGCCGAGCAGCCCCATCATCGCGCCATAGACGAGGTAGAGCTGCCACTCCGAGTCGATGGACCCGGCGAGCGCTGCGCCGGCGCCCAGCATGGTCATGCCGAGCAGGCTGACCGGCCCCGCTCCAGCGCGGTCGAACCAGTATCCCATAGCGATGCCGCCGATCCCGGTGCCGGCGAAGAAGAGCAAATAGGCGAAAGACGGCACGGCGCGCGGCCAGCCGAAGTCGCCCGCGATCTGCTTGAGGCTCACCACCAGCAGGAACATCGCGCCGCTGGCGGCCAGCACCAGATAGATGGAGACAGCGAGCACCGCAACGGCAAGCAGTCGCCGCTTCCCTCTGGGGTCTGGCGTCTCCGACTCGGTCATCCGGGAACCCGGCTGTCGCGGTTACTCCCTGCCGCGAGCGGCAACTGTCAGGTCAATAGCCTCGCAGAGCCATCTTGCCAATGGATGGACCGGGCCGGACGATTCCGCATACCGGGCCCACGTCCCAAGTGGCCTGTCGGAAGCGGGGCTCCCAGCCTCTTGACATGCAAAAAGGATGAAAACATGCTTTACGCATGTCCACCATGATCCAGATCCGCAACGTCCCCGAAACACTGCATCGCACGCTCAAGGCGCGGGCCGCGCTGGCCGGCATGTCGCTCTCCGACTTCCTGCTCGCCGAGATTCGCGAGGTTGCGGCGCGGCCGACCGTGGATGAGCTGCGCAGACGCATTGCGGGCCGCGCGAGCGTGTCGCCCTCTGTTCCGCCCGCCGAGGCGGTCCGCCAGGAACGCGACAACCGGTGATCGTCGTCGACGCCTCCGCCGTCGTCGACCTGCTTCTACCCTCGGACGCCGCGGGAACCGTTGCGGCCCGGCTTTTCGATTCGGGCGACTCCCTCGCCGCGCCATATCTCATCGATGTCGAGACCGCCCAGGTTCTGCGCCGTTACGCCCGGGCGGGAGAGATTGACAGCCAGCATGGTCGCGAGGCCATGGCTGACCTCGCCGACATGCCCATCCGGCGGTATCCGCACGACATGCTGTTGCCTCGGGTGTGGGATTTGCGCCACAACCTTACGGCGTATGACGCAGTCTATGTCGCGCTTGCCGAAGTGCTGGACGCGCCGCTGGTCACGCGCGACCGGCGGCTCGCCGGCGCCGCCGGCCACGGCGCGGAAATCGAACTTCTCTAATTTTCGGCCCGGCGGCGGCGCGGGCGGGGCTTGGGCGCCGGGCCGGGCGGATCGACGCCGGCCCGCCGGGCCCACACATAAATGAAGTGCCGCGCCCGTCTCTGGCGAAGAGGCCATGACCGATCCGGCGAGATGCGCATGATGTCTGCGATTTCCCTGTAGGACTTTCCGGCGGCGCGCAATTCGAAGGCGCGCCGGACCGTTTCGTCGGACAAGGCCTTTTCGCTCCGGGCCCGACCAGCGCATTGCCTGGAGCAGTAGGCGGACTTTTCGCTGTGAGGCCGGAACACGGTCCCGCACTGGGCGCAGGGCCGCGGCGCGGGAGGATTCTGCCGCCGCCGCTCGAAGACCTCCCCCTGGCCCTCGGCCTTGCGGGCTACCTGTTGAACTCTCTGGGAGGTGACGCCCACCGTCTCGCCGACCGACTTCAGGGACTGGCCCTGTTCCAGCAATGCCTTCGCCCGGGGCCACCAGACCGGCAGGCGTTTCGGCCGAACCGGACGCACCACCGGCCGCGGCACCGGCTGCCAACCGCGCGCCGGGCCTTCGCCCCATTCAAGCCTGCCGCCCTTCACGCCGCCAGCCTGTCGAGTTCCGCCAGCACGGCGTCGCCCATGGCGGAGCAGGAGACGGGCCGCTGGCCGGGCCCCGCGATGTCGGCTGTGCGCACGCCTGCGGCCAGCACGTTCTCGACCGCGCCGTCCACGAGGTCCGCATCCTCGCCCATGTCGAAGCTGTAACGCAGCATCATCGAGAATGATAGCAGTTCCGCGAGCGGATTGGCACGGTCTTCGCCGGCGATATCGGGCGCGCTGCCATGCACCGGCTCGTAGAGCGAGAGCCGCCGGCCCGTCGTCGGGTCATCAGCGCCAAGCGAGGCCGAGGGCAGCATGCCGAGCGAGCCGGTCAGCATCGCCGCGCAGTCCGACAGCAGGTCGCCGAACAGATTGTCGGTGACGATCACGTCGAACTGCTTCGGGTTGCGCACGAGCTGCATGGCGCAATTGTCGGCATACATGTGCGAAAGCTCCACATCGGGGAACTCGTCGTCATGGATGCGCTGGACGTCCTCGCGCCACATCTTGCCGCTCTCCATGACATTGGCCTTTTCAACCGACATGACGCGGTTGGAGCGCTTGCGGGCGAGTTCGAAGCCGACCCGGGCCACGCGCTCGACTTCCGGCGTCGTATAGACCTGCGTGTTGATGCCGCGCCGGACGCCGTTGCCCAGGTCCTCGATGCCGCGCGGCTCGCCGAAATAGATGCCGCCCGTCAGCTCCCGCAGGATCATGATGTCGAGGCCGGAGACGACCTCTCGCTTGAGCGAGGAGGCGTCGGCGAGCGCATCGAACACGATAGCCGGGCGGAGATTGGCGAACAGGTCCATCTCCTTGCGCAGGCGGAGCAGGCCGCGCTCGGGCTGGACCTCGAAGGGCAGCGTCTCCCATTTCGGCCCGCCGACCGAGCCGAACAGCACGGCGTCGGAGGCGACCGCGTCGGCCAGGGTCTCGTCGGTCAGCGGCAGGCCGTGCGCGTCGATGGCGGAGCCGCCCACCAGCCCCTCGGAAATGTCGAAGGAGACATGGCGGCGCCGGTCCATCCAGTCCACCACGCGGCGGACCTGATCCACGACCTCGGGACCGATGCCGTCGCCGGCGAGAATGAGCAGCTTCTTGTTGGCGGGCATGTCCGGCCCCTCTTCCTCTGATCCGCAGAACATAGCGCCCGCGTTGCCGACCCGGAAGCGCCCGGGCCTCAATGCTCCTTGACGAAGGGGCGGCCGAGAGCGCCGGGCGGGACGGCGCGGCCGAAGAAGCCGGCCAGCAACACGACCGTCATCGCATAGGGCAGCACCGAGACGAGCGCCACCGGCGCCGGGCCGATCAGCGGCAACTCCATGCCCTGGAGCCTCGGCGCCACCGTGTCCAGCAGGCCGAACAGGAGACAGGCGAAGAGGACCGGCAGCGGCCTCCAGCGCCCGAAGATCAGCGCGGCGAGCGCGAGGAAGCCCTTGCCCGCGCTCATCTCGCGCACGAAGCCCGCGCCGTGGGCTATCGAGAGATAGGCACCGGCCAGCCCGCAGAGCAGACCCGCTATCAGGATGCCGCGATAGCGGAGCGCCGACACCGAAACGCCGGCGCTGTCCACCGCCTCCGGCAGCTCCCCCGCGGCGCGGAGCCTGAGCCCGAAGCGCGTGCGCCAGCCCAGCCACCAGACCAGCAGCACGGACAGGAAGGCCGCATAGACCAGCAGGTTGTGGCCGGATACCAGCTCGGCATAAAGGGGCCCCAGAAGCGGAACCTCTCTGAGGCTTTCGGCAAACGGCAGGGCGATGGGCGAAAAGCGCTCGCCCGCGCCGAGAGCGGGCGTGTGGCCGCCATGGCGGAAGAGCGCATTCGCCACCACCACGGTCATGCCAAGCGCAAGGATATTCACCGCGACGCCGGAGACGATCTGCTCGCCGCGATGGGTGATGCAGGCAAAGCCGTGGACGAGCGCCAGCATGACGGAGGCGGCGAGCGCGGCGGCAAGTCCCGCCCAGGGCGAGCCGGTCAGTGTGGCGACCGCAGCAGCGGCGAAGGCGCCGGCCAGCAGCTTGCCCTCAAGGCCGATATCGACGATGCCGGAGCGCTCGGAGACGAGCCCCGCCATGGCGCAGAAGATGAGCGGCGCGGCGAGCCGGGCGGTCCCGTCCAGGACCGTCAACACGTCGATCCAGAGCTCAGGCATGGGCGGCGTTCCGCGCGAGCAGAAGGCGCGCCAGCCAGGGCGTGAACATGTAGGCAAGCGCGCCGGAGAAGAGGATCACCAGCCCCTGGATCACCAGGGCAAGCTCGTGGGTGATGGTCTCGAACTCGAAATTGAGCTCCGCCCCGCCCTGGAAGAGCGCGCCGAAGAGGAGGCCGGCCGCGAGGATGCCGAGGGGATGGTTGCGGCCCATGAGCGCCACCGCAATGCCGGTGAAGCCGTAGCCGGCGGAGAAGTTGAGCACCAGCTTGTGCTGGACGCCCAGCACCTCGTTGAGCGCCATGCAGCCCGCGAGCGCGCCGGAGAGCGCCATGGCGGCCACCACCGCCCGGCGGACGGGAATGCCGGCATAGCGCGCCGCCTCCTCGCTGTGGCCGATGGCGCGGAGCGCATAGCCGAACTTGGTGCGCCAGACCAGCACCCAGACCGCCACGCAGGCAATCAGCGCGAACAGGAAGGAGAGGTTGAGCGGCGAGCGGGCGGCCTCGAAGCCGAGGGCCCGGACGATGTCGTGGACCGCCGGCAGGCGCACGGCCTCGTCGAACAGCCGCGTTTGCGGCGAGCCCTGGCCCGGACGCATCATCGGTCCGGAAAGCAGCCAGACCATCAGCCCGGAGGCGAGGAAGTTGAACATGATGGTGGTGATGACGATATGACTGCCGCGATAGGCCTGCAGCCAGCCCGGCACCACTGCCCATGCCGCGCCGAACAGCGCCGCGCCGGCAATCGCCACGAGCGCGACAAGCCAGCCCGGCAGCACGGTTTCGAGCGAGAGGCAGGCAAGCGCTATGCCGAGGCCGCCCAGCGTCGCCTGGCCCTCCGCCCCGATATTGAACAGCCGCGCCTGGAAGGCGAGCGCGGCGGCAAGTCCGGTGAAGACGAAATTGGTCGCGTAGTAGAGCGTGTAGCCGAGCGCGCCCGGCCCGAACGCCCCCTGCAGGAGCACTGCGAAGACTTCCAGCGGGTCCTCGCCGACCAGCGCGACGACAACCGCCGCCGCCAGCAGCGCAAGCGCCAGATTGACGAGCGGGAGGACGCCGATGTCGAGCCAGCGCGGCAGGCCGGTCACGCGCCCATTCCCTCGGAAGCGCCGGTCATCATCAGGCCGAGCCGGCGTGCCGTGGCGCCTTCCGCCGGAACCGTGCCGGCCACCCGACCGGCATTCAACACCATGATCCGGTCCGCAAGCGCCAGGATTTCGTCGAGCTCCGTCGAGACCAGCAGGATGGCCGAGCCCCGCTCCTTCAGCGCCATGACCTCGGCATGAATGGTCTCGATGGTGCCGATATCGACGCCCCGCGTCGGCTGGCCGAGCAACAGCACGGCGGGCACGGACTCGAACTCGCGCGCCAGCACGATCTTCTGCTGGTTGCCGCCGGAAAACCCGGCCGCGGGCCGTCTCGGCTCCGGCGGGCGGATGTCGAAGCGCTCGATCAAGGGTTCGGCATGCGCCTGCATCGCCGCCCCGCTCGTCCAGGGGCCAGGCCCCGCGCGCTCCGGGCGGCCCAGCACGGCGTTCTCCCGGGCTTCGAACGGCAGCACCAGCCCCCGGCGCTGGCGGTCCTCCGGCACATGGGCGAGGCCGAGCGCGCGCAGCTCAGCCGGCGTCGCCGGATGGGCCGCGTCGATGCGCCGCCCGGCGAATTCGACATAGCCCTCCTGCACGTCCGCGAGACCGGAGAGGAGATCGAGCAGTTCCGACTGGCCGTTTCCGGACACGCCCGCCACGGCGAGGATTTCGCCCGCCCGCAATTCCAGCGAGACATCCTGAAGGCGGGGTGCGCTGCCGGCCTGCCTCCAGGTGAGGCCCGCCGCCCGCAGAACCGGCGTCCGGGCTCCGCTCTCCGGCGGGCGCACCGTCTGGCCGACCTTCCGCCCGACCATGAGCTCGGCGAGCTCGCCCGTCGTCGTTTCGTCCGTGTTGCGGTGGCCGGCCAGGCGGCCGTGGCGCATGACCGAGACCGTGTCGCAGACGGCCATCACCTCGCGCAGCTTGTGAGTAATCAGCACCGCCGTGCCGCCGGCATCGCGGATCGCGCGCAGGACGACGAACAGCCGGTCGGTCTCGTCCGGAGTCAGCACGCCGGTCGGCTCGTCGAGGATCAGGATGCGGGCGCCGCGGAAAAGCGCCTTCAGGATTTCGACCCGCTGGCGCAAGCCGACCGGCAGGTCGTCTATGAGGGCGTCCGGATCGACCTCGAGCCCGTGCGTCCGGCTCAGGTCCTCCAGCCTCGCGCGGATATCGGCCTCGCCGCCCCGGAGCCGGAAACCGCCCTCCATGCCGAGCATGACGTTTTCCAGCACGGTGAAGGTCGGCACCAGCATGAAGTGCTGGTGGACCATGCCGACGCCAAGGCGAATCGCGTCCGCCGGGCTGCGGAGTGACGCCGGCCGGCCGTCGATCTCCATGCTGCCCCGGTCGGCCGCATAGAGCCCGTAGATGATCGAGGCGAGCGTGGACTTGCCCGCCCCGTTCTCGCCGATGATGCCGTGGACCGTGCCGGCCGGTATGTCCAGGTCCACATCGTCATTCGCAAGGACGGCGCCGAACCGCTTGGTGACGCCGCGCAACCGGACCGCGGCGCGGCGGGCCTCTCCGGAGCCGTTGCCGCCGGACAAGGAACGGCCTCAGCCCTAGCAGTTCGAATCGCTCATATAGTCGTGAACGGCGATGCTGCCCGCGATGATGTCGGCCTTGGCCTTCTCGACGGCGGCCTTCAGCACGTCCGTCAGCAGGCCGGCATTGTGCTCGTCCTGCGCCCAGTCCACGCCACCCTCGGCGAGGCCGAGGCTCAGTATGCCGGCGGAGAACGTGCCGGCCAGACCGTCCTTCAGCGTCTGGTAGGTTGCGACATCGACGCGCTTCAGCATCGAGGTCAGCACGGAACCGGGCGCCAGCCCGTTCTGGTTCGAATCGACGCCGATGGCGAGCTTGCCGGCGTCGGCCGCCGCCTGGATCACGCCGATGCCGCTCCTGCCGGCGGCGTGATAGACGACGTCCGCGCCCCGGTCCATCTGGCCCTTGGCAAGCTCGGACGCCCTGGTCGGGTCGTTCCAGGCCGCGGGCGTCGTCCCGGTCATCGCCTGGAACACCTCGATATCGGCATTCGCGGCCTTCGCGCCCTGCAGGTAGCCGCAATGGAATTTGCGGATAAGGGGAATATCCATGCCGCCGACGAAACCCACCTTGCCGGTCTTGCTGGCCAGCGCCGCGGCGATGCCGACCAGGTAGCTCCCCTCATGCTCCTTGAAGACATACTGGCGCAGATTGGGCCGGTCGAGCCACGAGACGTCGATGATCGCGAACTGGCGGTCGGGATAGTCCGCCGCGACCGCATCGAGGGCGTCCGCCTGGGAAAACCCGACCGCGATAACCATCGTGGCGCCCCGCTCGACGAGGCGGCGCATCGCCTGCTCGCGCTGGGTCTCGTTGGTGATCTGGAACTCGGCGACCTTGACGCCGGTTTCCGCCGAGAACTTCTGGACGCCGTTCCAGACGCCCTCGTTGAAGCTCTTGTCGAACTTGCTGCCGACGTCATAGACGACCGCAGGCTTGAACTCCCCGGCGAACGCCGTTCCGGCCGCAAGGGCCCCGAGCATCGCCACGACTGAAATAAACTTGCTTCGCATACCGGTCCCCTTGTTCGCTGCCGCCCGTCGCCCGGCAGCATAATGCCGTTATCCGCCCTCTCCCAAGGCCAGCACAACGCCGCCGCTGACCGGGTCGGCAGACGATAGCCGGACGGAGAGGGTGTCGCCCAGCCGGAAGGTCCGGCCGGTTGCGCTGCCGATGAGGGCATGGCGGCGCCCGTCATGGCGGAAATACTCGCCGCCGAGCGCGGCGATAGGCAGGATGCCGTCCGCGCCCTCCCCGGCCAGGCGCAGGAAGAGGCCGAAGCGCTGCACCCCGACGATGCGCGCCTCGAAGGCTTCCCCCGTCCGGCCTTCCAGCAGGGCGGCGGCATAGCGGTCGAGCGCCCGCCTCTCCGCCGCCGCGGCGCGCCGCTCCGTCGTCGAGATATGCGCGGCGATGTCGTGGAAGCCCGATTCGTCCTCGAGTCCGCCCGCGCCGAGGCCGAGCGCAGCGATCAGCGCGCGATGCACCAGCAGGTCGGCATAGCGCCGGATCGGCGAGGTGAAATGCGCATAGCGCGCGAGCCCGAGGCCGAAATGGCCGCGCAGCTCCGGCGTGTAGACCGCCTGGGACTGGGCACGCAGCACCAGCTCGTGCGCAAGCGCCGCAAAGGGCTTGTCCGCAAGCCGGGCGAGCAGCGCGTTGAACTGTTTCGGGCGCTGCAACTCGCCGAAGGAGACGGGGTAGTCCAGGTCGCGCAGCAGGCTCCGCATCGCTTCGACCGCCGCCGGGTCCGGCCGGTCGTGGACGCGCCGCATGCAGATCTGGCCCTTCGCCTCCAGCACCTCCGCCGCAGCAACATTCGCCGCGATCATGAACTCCTCGACGATCCGGTGGGTCGTCAGCCTGTCGCGCGCGTCCACCGCAACGGGGTTTCCGCCGGCATCGAAGACCACGCGGCGCTCCGGCAGGTCGAGTTCCAGCGCGCCCCGCCGCTTCCGCGCGCGCTCGAGTGCGCGGAACGCCCCTTCCAGATGGGCGAGAGGCGGGGGCGTGTCCGGCCCGTCCAGCGCATCCTGAAGGGCGCGGTAGGTGAGCCGGGCCGAAGAGCGCATCCATCCGCGCTGGAAGCGGTGGCCGCGCAGAGCGCCTGCCGGGCCGATCCGCAGTTCCACGGCAAGGCAGGGCCGCTCCTCGCCGGGCAGGAGGCTGCCGAGCCCGACGGACAGGCGCTCCGGCAGCATCGGCACGGCGCGGTCGGGCAGATAGACCGAGTTGCCGCGCCGCGCCGCCTCGCGGTCGAGCGCGCTTCCGGGCGGCACAAGGGAAGCGATGTCGGCGATGGCGACCGTTACGCGCCAGCCCTCCTCGCCGTCGGGCTCCGCGAACACCGCATCGTCGAAGTCGCGGGCGTCGTCGTCGTCCACGGTTACGAGCGCCATGTCGGTAAGGTCAGCGCGCCCGGCGGGGTCGGGCAGCCGCGCGGCCTCCGCTTCGGCCAGCGCATCGGCCGGGAACGGCTCCTCGATGCCGTGCTCCAGCAGAGTCAGCGTCGAGAGCGCGCCCGGCCCGTCATGGCGGCCGATGCGCTCGATCACCCGGACGGCGCGGCGCTGTCCCCGCTCGCCCGGCAGAACCGAGGCGTGGACAATGTCTCCCGGCTCCGCTCCGCCCGCTTCCCTGAGGGTGAACTCCCGGTTACGCCCGCGGTCAGCGGAACGAAACACCAGCTCGCCGCCTTCCTCCGCCACCACGCCCAGCATGTCGGCGGGAGGAGCGGTCAGCCGGCGCATGACGCGGGCCAGATAGCCGCCTTCGCCTGTCGGCCTGAGGCGCACCAGCAGCTTCGCGCCCGTGGCGGGAAGCGGGCCCGGACCCGGCTCATCGACGACGATGTCCGGCGCGGGCACGCCCTTCCTTCCCGCCAGGCAGGCAAGCAGGTCGCCGTCTTCCGTGCGCCCCGTCACCTGCACCACGGTCACTTCCGGCAGGCCGGTCGCGAACCGCCGGCCCCGGCGGCGGTCTATCGCGCCCTCGGCCTCCAGGTCCCGCAACAGGTCCCGCAATGCCGCGCGCTCGGCGCCCTTGAGGCGGAAGGCGCGGGCGATCTCCTTGCGGTCCACCGGCCCGCCGCGTTCCGCGACGAAGGCGAGCAGGCTGTCGCGGTCAGGCAGCGCCACGCGGTTTTGGCTTTTTGGCGGCGGCGCTCTTGCGGGAACGGCCTTTTGCGGGAGCGGCCTTCGGCTTCGCGGCGGCCTTGCGAGCGCCCGTCTTGCCGCCGGCAGCCTTCTTCTGCTCCAGCAGGGGCAGGGCGGCTTCGAGCGTCGCCTCCTCGGGCGCCTGGCCCTTTGGCAGCGAAGCCATGATGCGGCCATGCTTCACATAGGGCCCGTAGCGGCCCTTGTGGACAGTGACGGGCTCGCCGTCGGCGGGATGCGCGCCAAGCTCCTTCAGCGGCCCGGCGGCGCGCCCGCCCGTTTTGCCCGCAATCAGCACCACGGCCCGGTTCAGGCCGATCTCCAGCACATCGTCGCCGCGCGGGATCGAGACATAGGCGCCGTCATGGCGGAGATAGGGGCCGTAGCGGCCGAGGCCGGCCGAGATCGGCTTGCCGGTTTCCGGATGCCGCCCCACCTCGCGCGGCAGGGAGAGCAGGCCAAGCGCCTGCTGCAGCGTGACGGCCGCCGGATCCATGCCCCGCGGCGTGGAGACACGCTTCGGCTTGTTCCCGTCCTCTCCGGCAAGCTGGACATAGAAGCCGTAAGGCCCCTTGCGCACGGACACCTCGAGCCCGCTCTCCGGGTCATCGCCGACGATACGCGGCCCGTTCTCGTCCCTGGCCTCCGGGGCCGTCAGCGGCCGGACATGGCGGCAGTCCGGATAGCGCGAGCAGCCGAAGAAGGCGCCGTGGCGGCCGAGCCGCAGGCCGAGCCGTCCCTCGCCGCAAGCCGGGCAGAGGCGCGGGTCCTGTCCGTCCTCGGTCGGCGGGAAGAAATGTGCGTCGAGTTCCTTGTCGAGGGCGTCGATGACATTGGATATGCGCAGCCCCTGCGTTTCCTCGACCTTGGCCTGAAACCCGTCCCAGAACTCCTGCAGCAGCGCGCGCCAGTTGATGCGTCCGTTCGAGACCGCGTCGAGCTTCTCCTCCAGGTCGGCGGTGAACTCGTATTCCACATAGCGTTCGAAGAAGTTCTGGAGGAACGCCGTGACGATGCGCCCGCGGTCCTCCGGCAGGAAGCGCTTGCTCTCCAGCCGGACATAGTCGCGGTCCTGCAGCACCTGGATGATCGAGGCATAGGTGGAAGGACGTCCGATGCCGAGCTCCTCCAGCCGCTTGACCAGACTCGCTTCGGTGTAGCGCGGCGGCGGCTGGGTGAAATGCTGCTCGGCCTCGACCGCCTTGCGCTCCGCCGGTTCGCCTTCGGCCACGGGCGGCAGGGCCTGGCCCTCTTCCACGCCGTTCGCCTTGCCGTCGGGCGCGTCGTCCCGGCCTTCACGGTAGAGCTTCAGGTAGCCGTCGAAGCGGATGACCGAGCCGGTTGCGCGCAATACCGCCCGCCCGTCTGTCGCCGCCACATCGACGGCGGCGCGGTCGAACACGGCAGCGGCCATCTGGCTTGCGACGGCGCGCCGCCAGACCAGCTCGTAGAGCCTGAACAGGTCCGGGGCGAGCCGGTCCCGGACATCCTGCGGCCGGCGCCCCATATCGGTCGGCCGGACCGCCTCATGCGCCTCCTGGGCATTGCGCGCCGAAGACCGGTAGCGCCTCGGTTTCGGCGGCAGATAGGCCTCGCCGAAGTCGCGTTCGATCAGCCGGCGCGCACCGGCCAGTGCCTCCCCGCTCATCGCGACGCTGTCGGTGCGCATATAGGTGATGAGGCCCACGCTTTCGCCGCCGAGATCGACGCCCTCGTAAAGCTGCTGGGCGATGCGCATGGTGCGCGCGGCCCCGAAGCCGAGCCGTCGCGAGGCCTCCTGCTGAAGCGTCGAAGTGGTGAAGGGCGGTGCCGGGTTGCGGCGCGCCTGCCTCTTCTCCACGGCGGCGATCCGATATGCGGCCTCCTCCAGCCGCGCCTTGATCGCAAGTGCTGCGGCCTCGTCCGCAATCGCGTGGGTCCCGAGCTTCTTGCCGTCGAGATGCGTGAGCCGGGCGCGGAACGCCGCCCCGGCGGCTGTCTCGAAATCGGCATCGACGGTCCAGTATTCACGCGCCCGGAACGCCTCGATCTCCGCCTCCCGGTCGCAGACCAGGCGGAGCGCCACCGATTGCACCCGTCCCGCCGAACGCGCGCCCGGCAGCTTGCGCCAGAGCACCGGCGAGAGGGTGAATCCGACCAGATAATCGAGCGCGCGGCGCGCGAGATAGGCGTCCACCAGCTCCTGGTTGATGGCTCGCGGATTGGCGACCGCGTCCAGCACCGCGTTCCTGGTGACTTCGTGGAAGACGACGCGGCTGACCTCGACCCCGTTCAGCGCCTTGCGGCTCGCGAGCGCCTCGCGGACATGCCAAGAGATCGCCTCGCCCTCGCGGTCCGGGTCGGTAGCGAGATAGAGCCGGGATGCGCCCTTCACCGCCTTGGCGATCTCGCCGACATGCTTCCTGCCGCGCTCGTCCATCTGCCACGACATGGCGAAATCCCTATCGGGCAGCACGGAGCCGTCCTTGGGCGGCAGATCGCGAACATGGCCGAAGCTGGCCAATACCCGGAAGTCCCGTCCCAAGTATTTGTTGATCGTCTTTGCCTTTGCCGGCGATTCTACAACGACGATATTCTCGGCGCTCATCTCGATATCAACGAAACCCGTTGTCCAGGATGCCGTTCGACACGGCCCGCCAGCTCAAGGTCGAGCAACATGGCGGCCACGGCTGCGCTCGACAAGTGGCACCGGCGGGCGAGTTCGTCAACCGTGACCGGAACGGGGCCCAGTGCGGAGAGCAGACTGCTTTCCGTTCCGAGCCCGCTGGCGTCGGAGGGCGGAGCAGGGTCCGGAGGCGGCGATATGGCGCGGCCTGACCGCCTGGTTGCCGGGCGCGGCTGTGCGGGTGGCGCGATGCTGTCGGCGAGCGCTTCGGCAATGTCGTCGGCGGTGGTGACGAGGGTGGCGCCATTGCGGATCAGCTCGTGGCAGCCGGCATTGCGCGGGTCGAGCGGCGAGCCCGGCACAGCGAACACCTGCCGGCCTTCTTCGGCGGCGAGCCGCGCGGTAATCAGCGAGCCCGACCGGGCCGCCGCCTCGACCACGACCACGCCCGCCGCCAGCCCCGCGACGATACGGTTGCGGCGGGGAAAGTCCTGCGCCCGCGCCTGGAAGCCCGGCGGGTTTTCGGCGAGCGCCAGGCCGTCGGCGGCGATGGCGTCGAACAGGGCGCGGTTCTGCGGCGGGTAGGGCCGGTCGATGCCGCCGGCCAGCACGGCGATGGTGCCGCTGGCGAGCGCACCCCTGTGCGCGGCCGCATCGATGCCGCGCGCAAGCCCCGAGACGACGGTGAAGCCGGCTTCGCCGAGCGCCCGCGCCAGCCGCTCCGCAATCCGCTGGCCGGCCGCGGACGCATTGCGCGCGCCCACCATCGCGACGACCGGCGTCATAGCCAGCGAAAGGTCGCCCAGCGCCGCAAGGAAGGGCGGCGGGTCGGCGATGCGCGAGAGCGAAAGCGGATAGTCGTCGTCGCCGAACCAGACCGGCCTTGCGCCGAGACGGGCCAGCGCCTCGCGCTCCTCCTCCGCTTCCCGTGCGGGCGGCGGCCGGAAGCCGAATCCCGGCAGCGCCTCCAGCGCCGCCTCCGCCGAGCCCAGCCGCTCGACGAGTTCGAAGTAGCGGATCGGCCCGATGCCGGGCGTCCGCGCAAGGCGCAACTTCGCGGTCATCGCAGCCGGATCCGGCTTTCCTCGCCTTTCAGCAGCCGGCGGATATTGGCCGCATGGCGGGCGATCACCGCTATCGCAATCAGGCCGGTCACCTCCGCTTCGGCCACCCCGACAAGCGCCCAGGCCCAGGCCGGCGAGGAGCCGATGGCGAGGATTGCGGCCAGCGACGAATAGCGGAAGAGCGCAGCCGTTCCGAGCCACACGGCCGCCGCTGCAATTCCAACCGGCCATGCGAAGACGAACAGCACGCCGAAGGCGGTCGCCACACCCCTGCCGCCCCGAAAGCGCAGCCAGACCGGCGCGATATGGCCGGCGACTACGCCGAGCGCCGCGAACACCGCCATGCTCGGGCCGAACCAGTGGTCCGCCACCGCCACCGCAGCTGCGCCCTTGCCGGCGTCGAGCAGCAAAGTCAGCGCCGCCAGCCCCTTGCGCCCGGTCCGCAGCACATTGGTTGCGCCGATATTGCCGGAGCCCACCTGCCTGAGGTCACCTGCCCCGGCCAGGCGGGTCAGAAGCACGCCGAAGGGAATGCTGCCCAGCAGGTAGGCCGCTAGGAACGCCGCATAGAGCGGCCAGGTGAAGGAGAAATCGCCGAGCGGGTCGGGCATCTCAGATCCCCATCACAATGCGGGCGAGGCGTTCGGCGTCCTCCGGCCCGGCCATCAATGTGGGCGCGACGACAGCACGCACGCCTTCGGCCTCTATCGCCGGCGCCTCATGCGCGTCCGCCTCGTCGATGACCAGCGTTCCGATGAGCTCCCGATAGTGCCGGGCGACGGCGAGCGAGGAAGGTTCCAGCCCGAGTTCCGCCATCATCTTCGCCGCCGGCCCCTTCACGGCCTTGCCCCCGACGATGGGCGAAACGCAGACGGCGCTGCGCACCGCGTCCCGGTAGCCGGAAACGGCGAGGATCGGGTCGATGCTGATATATGGGTTGGACGGGCAGATGACGATGCGGTCTGCCTCCCGCAGGGCTTCCAGAGCGCCGGGCGCGGGCTGGGCGGTTTCGGCGCCCTCGAAGGTGAAGCCGGCGACGCGCGGGGCGGTGCGCTCGCGCACGAAGTAATGCTGGAAGGCGAGCCGCCCCGATTCGGTCTCGACGAGGGTCCGCAACCGCTGGTCGGTCGCCGGAATCACGCGCGCCGACACGCCGAGCCGGTCGAGAAAGCCGGCTGTAACGGCCGACAGCGGCTCTCCGTCCGCGAGGCGCTCGCTGCGGAGCACATGCATCGCCAGGTCGAGGTCGCCCAGATTGAACCAGGTTTCGCCGCCGAGCGCGTCAAGCGCTCCCATGAAGGACCAGCTTTCATTCGCGCGGCCCCAGCCGCGTTCCCGGTCGGCAAGGCCCGCCAGCGCATAGACCAGCGAGTCGATATCCGGCGAGACCGAAAGGCCGAGATGCTCGAAATCGTCGCCGGTATTGGCGATCACCGTGAGGTCCGCGCCGGCGCGCGCCAATCCCTCCGCCAGTTTCGCGCCGCCGACGCCGCCGGAGAGCGCCGCGACCTTCACCGGAACAGGTCCGTGGCCCGGTCGCGCAGCAGGGGGCCGACGCCGCTATCGTCGTCCGGCAGGTCGAGTCCGCGAACGAGCACGACCGGCGTCGCTTCGTCGGCCTGTCCCTGGAGGATCGAGGCGGCGGCCGCGATCTCGTCCGCCTGGCCGACGATGGTGACTTCCAGCGGTTGTCCGAACAGGTCCGGTTCGCCGCGGCGGTCGTCGATTGCGGGCAGGCCGGCGACACCGATGGCGACGCCGCAGGTGCCGACCCGCCAGGCCCGGCCGAAGCTGTCGGACACGATGACGCCGGGCGCCGCGCCCCAACGCTCGGCCAGCGCGGCCCTGAGCGCCCTTGCGGAAGCGTCGGGGTCTTGCGGCAGCAACAACAGGCGTCCGGCCTCGATGTTGGAGTGGTCAATGCCTGCATTTGCCATCACATGGCCGTGCCTGTGCTCGACGACCACCACGCCCGGCCGGTGGCGCACGATCTCCGCCGTTTCCCCGAGCAGGATTTCGACATGCGCAGGGTCCTTGCGGGTCAGCGCTGCCAGCCGCTTCGCCGCCGGCGACGGCGCCGTCTCCGCCGGAAAGGCGTAGCGCCCCTCGGCCTTGGAAACGATCTTCTGCGCAACCACGAGGATGTCGCCGGCCTCGAGCCCGGTTCCGGCCCGTTCGAGTCCCTCCGAGATCAGCGCGGCGAGATCGTCCCCCGGCTCGACCATCGGCAGGCCGGGCAGCGCAACCAGTTCCAGCCGCCGGGTCACGCGCCGCCCTGCTCCGCCGCCGGCGTCCCGGTAATCCTGAGGCCTGCGCCGTCTATGCCATAGCGGCGGTTGATCTGGATAATGACCGAGGTCAGTGCCTCGGCGGCGGCGGAATTCGCGAGCGGCCCGGCATGCCAGCCGCGCAGGCCGAGGTCTTCCGCCAGACCGATCACGGTTTCGCGCGCTGCCAGCTTGTCGCCCGCCACCAGCACGTCGCAGTCGATCTCGTGGACCGCCTGCAAGTGCGCCGCCGCGACATTCTGGAAGGCCGACACGACAATGGCGCGTTCGCCCAGATATGCCTGCGCCTCAACCGCCGCCGACCCCGAATCGGGAAGCTGCACCGTGCCGACCCTGGGCGGCATCAGCGGCACGGTCGCATCCACGAGAATCTTGCCATCGAGACCGTCGGCGATGCTCTCGATCGTGCTCTTGTGGTGGGCGTAGGGCACGGTCAGCACCACGATATCGGCGGCGGCAGCCGCTTCCGGGTTAATGAGGCCGACCGCGCCGTGGCCCGCCTCCGCCGCGGCGGCATCGGCCCGCTCCTGCGTGCGCGATCCGATCACGACCTTGTGGCCGGCGTCCGCCCAGCGCCGCGCGAAGCCCGTGCCGAGCGCGCCCGTGCCGCCGATGATCGCGATGGTCCGTCCCATAAGCCGCACCTCCCCCTCCCGCTGCGCCCGCAGGGTTTACCCCATGCCGCGCACCAAGCCAAAGCACGCTTGCCGTGAACTGTGTCCTAACCCTATCTTCCCGGCCCATGACCGCGCCGCGCCCCATCGTCAGCCCTTGCGTCAGGGTCTGCCGCATCTTGCCCGAGACGCAGCATTGCGAGGGCTGCGGCCGCCGGCTCAAGGAAATCGCAGGCTGGGCCCGGATGTCGGAGGCGGAGCGCGCCGCCATCATGGCCGACCTGCCCCGCAGGCTTGCCGGAGGCACAGCAGCGCCGGCCTGAGCCCCAAGGTCCGCCGGCGGGCCCGCCTTTGCCGGTCTACTCGTCAAAGGCGGCCGACAACCGGCTCCGCAGTTCTCCGGCCCCCGGCGCGCCCAGGTCCTGCGCCCGGAGCGTCCAGCGCCACGCCTCGGCCGGATCGTAAACCTCCTCCGGCCCGTTGATGCGGAGCAGCGCCAGATTGAAGGCCGCCTGCCCGATGCCGGCTTCGGCCGCGAGCGTATAGAGGTCAGCGGCGCGGGCGGCGTCTTCGGCCTCGACCAAACGCGCAAGGT
Source organism: Alphaproteobacteria bacterium (assembly GCA_022827685.1). GTDB lineage: Bacteria > Pseudomonadota > Alphaproteobacteria > Bin95 > Bin95 > Bin95. The sequence continues at coordinate 10,832 of JAJEIH010000109.1, read as the reverse complement.
TGAAATGCGCCTCGGCATGGCCCTGCGCCGCAGCGGCCTCGTACCAGTTTTGCGCCTCGTCCGGATCGCGCGGCAGGCGGGGATCGGAATCGAACAGGAGACCGAGCCGGAACTGGGCCCGCACCTCTCCCTGCGCCGCGGCCTTGCGGTACCAGCCCAGCGCTTCCGACAGGCTGTTCGCTCCGCGCAGGCCCCGGTCGTGGATATAGCCAAGATAGAACTGCGCTTGCGGGTCTCCGGCCCTGGCCGCCTGTCCGTACCACCGCATGGCGTCGCCATAGGTCACGACGGGCGCCGGCATGTCGGCCGCCCCCGGGCGCGCCGATACGAGGCAGATTGCGGCCAGAAGCCCGCACAATGCAAGGCGCATGCCGTTCGTTCCTGCCCTGGTCGATTTTTGCATGGTTGGGGGTTCTCGCAACGCTCCCGCCCGTCCCGTCCAAACAAAGCGGCGGGTATCCGCGAACTCGCAGACCGGCGCAAGCCTCGACACGCCCGAATGCGTCCCTGAGACCCCTAATTGTCATAAATTGCGGAGCACGGCCAGAGGGTCGGAATGCGGGGCGATCTGCGCCCGCAAGAGGGAAACCCCGCTTGCGCGCCGGGAGCGGGAGACTCACAATCCCGTATCGAGGGGGACCCGGCCATGTACGCACTAAGGGATTTCGGCAGCTTCCATGTCGGCGGGCGGATGGTGACCGTGTCCGGCCGGCAGAAGCGCACTGTCGCGTTTACGCCGAGCCTGGTCCTGGAATACGACCCCAACGGCGAGTTCCTCGTCGAGCAGGTCTATGTCCAGTATTTCATCCCGGCCGAACAGAAGTTCCCGCATCCTCTCGTCCTGCTTCACGGCGGCGGGCTGACCGGCGCCTGCTGGGAGACGACGCCGGACGGCCGCCCCGGCTGGCTGCACGACTTCCTCCGCCAAGGCTTTGCCGTCTATGTCATCGACAATGTCGAGCGCGGGCGTTCGGGCTTCTGCGCGCTCGAAGGCGTGTGGGACGGCGAGCCGGTCATGCGGACCGCTGCCGAGGCATGGGACCTGTTCCGTTTCGGCCGGCCAGAGGACTTCGCCGCGGGCAAGCCCTTCGAGGGGCAGCGCTTCCCCCTCGATGCGATGGAGAGCTTCCAGCGCCAGTTCGTGCCGCGCTGGACCTCGACCTCCGAGGCCCAGATCCGAGGCGTCGGCGCGGTGCTCAGGCGGATCGGCCCGTCAGTGCTGGTCTGCCACAGCCAGGGCGGCTATCTCGGCAGCCATGCCGCGATCGAAAACCCCGAATGCATTCGCGGCGTCGTCTGCTGCGAGGGCTCGACCCTGCCCGCGGATGAGCAGGTATCGCCGGCGACGGTCGCCGGCGGGCCGTGGCTGCTGCTGCTCGGGGACTTCATCGACTTCTCGCCGCGATGGACCGCCACGCGGGAGGCAACCGCCGCCTTTGGCGAACGGGTGAATGCCGCGGGCGGGCGGGCGGAACTTGTGGAATTACCCGATGTCGGCTTCCCCGGCGCCACCCACATGTTCATGATGGACGGGCACTCAGCCGGCATCTCCGAATGGCTCGGCTCCTGGATTCGCGAAAACTGCTGAGCGCCACGCCGGTCGGGGTCGGGGCGCCGCTCAGCCGGTCTTCTCCATGGCGGCGCGGACGTCTTCCGTCCGGTCGCGGGGCTCGGTCGCGACGATGGCGATCTCGGAGACCGTGGCCCGGCGCGGCAGGGCGAGCGCCATGACGATCGCCGTCGAAATGTCTTCCGGCATCATCATGGTGGCGCGTGCGGCGGCGTCCGGCGGCAGCGCGCGCCTGTCGAGGATCGGCGTATCGACCTCTCCGGGAAACACGGTGATGCACCGGATTCCGTGGCGCTGCACCTCGGTGGCGAGCACATCCATCCACGCGCGGACCGCCGCCTTGGCCGCGCTGTACGGCGCGCCGGCCATGATGCTCGGCGAGATCGCGGCCATGGACGAGACGGTGACCACATCGCCCGCCTCCTTCCCGATCATCGGCGGCAGGAGCGCACGGGTCAGCATGGCGGGGCCGAGCGTGTTCACATCCATGACCGCGCGCCATTCCTCCGGACCGACATAGCGCGTGCTGCGCACAATGGAGGAGAACCCGGCATTGTTGACCAGAATATCCACCGGGCCGACGGCTTCGGCGAGGCGGAAGGCTTCGTCCGGGTCCGCGAGGTCGGCCGTATGCACCTCGATGCCGCCCCCGGCGCGCCGTGCGGTTTCCTCCAGCGGCTCGCGACGACGACCGCAGATGACCACCTCCGCGCCGGCCTCCGCGAGATCGAGAGCAAGACAGCTGCCGATGCCGCTGCCTCCGCCGGTAATCAGCGCGCGTTTTCCCTGAAAGCTTGCCATGGGGTTCAATATCCTCGGTTCCGGTCAACGGGATGGGTAAGGGGTTCGCCGGCCCGCGCCCGGCGGATGTTCTCCGCGACCAGCGCCGCGCTGGTGACGGGATTGGTGACGCCCGCGACATGGGGCGTTATCCGGACTCTGGGATGGCGCCAGAGCGGGTCGCCGGGCGGCAGCGGTTCGGGCTCGGCGACATCCAGCCAGGCACCGCCGAGCCGTCCCGAATCAAGCGCCGTCAACAGATCCCGCTGCACGACCACCCTGCCCCGCGACGCATTGACGAAGAAGGCGCCTTCGGGGAGTTGCGCCAGCCGCCGGGCATCCAGCAGGCCTTCCGTCCCGGGCGTCAGCGGCAGCAGGCAGACGAGGAACTCGCTCCCGGCGAGCATCGCGTCAAGACCTTCCGCGCCGTGGAGGTTCTCCAGCCCGTCCAGGTCCCGCGGCGTCCGTGTCCAGCCCGAGACGCGGAAACCGAGATCGGCGAGCGCGCCGCCCGTGCGCCGGCCGATCTCGCCGCAGCCGAGAATGCCGACACGGCGCGGCTCGAAATACGCTTCGAACTGCTCGCGCCACACGCCCCTCGCCTGCTGGGCGGCATAGGCCGGCATGTTGCGCGCGAAATGCAGCACGGCATGAACGGCCCAGGCCGCCATTGCGGTCTGCATCCACGGATCGACCAGGCGTGCGGCCGGCACGCCCGCCGGCAGGTCGCCCAGAAAGCCGTCAACGCCCGCGCCCGCAGAGAGCACGGCGCGCAGGCCGGTCATGCCCTCGAACAGACCGGGCGCGCTGTGGAAAAGCAACACGAACTCGGTCTCGGCCGGGTCGCCAATATCCGGCCAGTCCCGGATTTCGAGGTCCGGCATGAGCCGGCGCAACTCCTCCTTCCACCGCTCGTCGTCGCCGGCGCCGCCGGTTTTGCAGACCAGGACCATGCGCTGGAGCGCCCCCCATGCCATTCTGCGGCCATAATGGCCCCGGAAGACCGCAAGACCAAGGCCGCAGAAGCGGTCATCGAGGGCGCAGCCTCGCTCGGCGCCGTTACCGCCGCGCTGGCGGAATGCCCGGCGGCGCGCGTGGTGCTGGCGAGCCCGCCCGGCGGCGCAATCACGCTCGGGCCGCTCTTCTTCCGCAAGCTCGTCGATCTCGCAGCCGCCCGCTTTCCGGACAAGGCGCTGCGCGGCCGGCTCGATTGCGCCGACAGGCCGGGCCTTGCGCTCGCCGCATTCCGGCACGGCCTCGATGCGGCAATCGACACCGACGACGAGCGCTTCCGGCGCCTGCAGGAGATCGCCCGCGCCTGCGGGCAACGGGTCACAAGAAAGCAGGCAACCGGAGGCGAGTAAGGGTATATTCTGGGCGGACGGCTTTCCGGCAATGCAACGGGGCGACTGCCATGGTGCTTGCACCCACGCTCAACGACCGCCCCGACTGGCGTTACCTGCTGAACGAGATCTACTGGGTCTATCGCCACAGCTCCTCCGGCGGCAGCCGGCCGATCCGTTCGCATCACCGGCTGGTGCGCCAGCGGCTCAACAGGGCGATGGCGCAGAACCCCTTCGTGCTTGAGCGGCGGCCAAGGACCAAGCCCGTCTGCGCCCATCTCGGGCGCGCAATCGACAACGGCAAGCGGTTCGGCCCGGGTGCTCTGGTGCGCTCCGTCGAGACGGTCACGCCGGAACTGGTCTGGCGATACGGCTACCGCGTCATGCCGGGAAAGCTCGGCGAGAAATACGCCTATGCGGAGTTCATGGGGCCGATGGGGCCGGTGATGGCGGACGACCTGGTGCTCGGCTGCGTCCTGTTCGCGCCGCGCACGATCTATCCGAGCCATGCGCATCAGGGCGTGACCGAAAGCTATATCTGTATCTCCGGCGCCATGTCGCAAAACGACGTGGCGGTCTATACGCCCGGCTCGATGATCCTGAACACGCCGGAATTCGACCACAAGATCACCACATGCGCGCTGGAGCCGACGCTTCTGGTCTATGCCTGGACCGGCAGCACGACCGATCTCGCCCAGCAGGAAATGGCGTTCCGGCGCCCGTCCGACAGGTCTTGAAATCACCCGTCGGGCGGCGTAATCGAACCCGTGCCAGCCAGCGAACCGGGAGCCGATTTCATGCGCATCACAGACACGGTCAGGGCGATCCTCTCCGGCTATGAGAGCGAGAATCCCGGCGTCAAGGCGAACCTCGCCCGCATCCTGATGCAGGGCCGGCTCGGCGGCACCGGCAAGCTGGTGATCCTGCCCGTGGACCAGGGCTTCGAGCACGGGCCGGCGCGCAGCTTTGCCCCCAATCCGCCTGCCTACGACCCGCATTACCATTTCGACCTTGCGCTGGAAGCCGGGCTCTCCGCCTATGCCGCACCGCTTGGCATGATCGAAGCGGGCGCCGGCAGTTTCGCCGGCCAGATTCCGACTATCCTGAAGATGAACAGCGCCAACAGCCTCTCGCGCCTCAAGGATCAGGCGGTGACGGCCTCGGTCGCCGACGCGCTCCGGCTCGGCTGCTCGGCCATCGGCTTCACGATCTATCCGGCCTCCGACGACCAGTTCGAGATGATGGAGGAGATCCGCGATCTGGCGAAGGAGGCCAAGGCCTCGGGGCTTGCGGTCGTGGTCTGGAGCTATCCGCGCGGCGGCGACCTCTCCAAAGAGGGCGAAACGGCGGTCGATATCTGCGCCTATGCCGCGCATATGGCCTGCCTGCTGGGCGCCCACATCATCAAGGTGAAGCCGCCGACGGAGGCGCTGGAGCTGGATGCTGCCGCGAAGGTTTATCGCGACAGGGAAATCCCGGTGGACACGCTGGCCGCGCGCACCGCCCATGTCGTGCAGTCCTGCTTCAACGGGCGGCGCATGGTCGTTTTCTCCGGCGGCGAGGCCCGGGACACGGAAGGCCTGCTGAACGAAATTCGCCAGTTGAGGGATGGCGGCGCCACCGGCTCCATCGTCGGCCGCAACGCCTTCCAGCGGCCGCGCGAGGAAGCGCTGGAATTGCTCGGCCGGATCGTGGACATCTATCTGGGCAAGGCATGAGCGAAATTGCGCCGGACAGCGCCGCCGCCATCGAGAGCTGGCACGCGCATGTCTATTTCGATCAGGCGACCAAGACGCGCGCCTGGGACCTGAAGCAGCGGGTCGGCGAGGCGTTCGGCGACAGGGTAACGGTCGGGCGCTTCCATGAGCGCCCGGTCGGGCCGCACCCGATGTGGAGCTTCCAGATCGCCTTCCAGCCGGAGGTCTTCGCGGACCTCGTTCCCTGGCTCGCCCTGGAGCGGGACGGGCTCATCGTGCTCGTCCACCCCAATGCGGGCGACGACCTTCTGGACCACCGCGACCGCGCGCTCTGGCTCGGCGCCGGCCTCGACCTCAAGCTCGGCATGTTCGAAAGGACCGGCTGAAAGCCGCTCACGGGTGGAAGACGGTCATCAACAGGGCAGACAGCGGCATGGCAACAAGCGTTGAAAGCACAACCGCCGCGGAGGCGCGGCGCTCGTAAATGCCGTAGTGCTGCGCCAGCACGAACACATTGGCCCCGACCGGCATCGCCGCAGCCAGCACGGCGACCGCCGTCTCGAACTCGCCGAGCCCAACCGCGCCCGCCGTCAGCCAGACCATGACGGGATGCGCGATAAGCTTGAAGCCGCATAATGCCGCGCTGTCGCGAAGGTCGCCGGCGATGCGGTGGGCCGCGAGCGCCGCGCCTAGGCCGGCAAGCGCCGCCGGCGAAGAGGCCGCCGCCAGCAGGTCGATCGCGACGGCGGCAGGCCCCGGTAGGCGCCAGGGCAGCAGCGCCCAAAGCGTGCCGAGCGCAATCGCAACCAGAAGCGGGTTGGCGACCACGCGCCCCAGCGCGGCTGCGGCCGCGCCCCGCCTGCCTCTCGCCGTCTCGATCCGCAGCACGGGCAGGCCGACGAACAGGACCGTGGTGAGCGCTATGATCGCCGTCATCGGGCCGGCTGCCGCTCCGCCCATATGCGCCACGATCACAGGCATGCCGAGAAAGATGTTGTTCGAGAAACAGGCTCCCATGCCGGTGAGCGCGCGTTCTTCGACCGGCGCGCGGCGGCCGAACGCCTCGACCGCCGCCAGCAGCACCAGAGTCGGCCCGAAATAGGCCGCGACAAGCCGCCAGTCGAAGCCCTGGAGCAGCGCGCCCTCCGACGCCGCCCGGAACAGCGCGGCCGGCATGGCGAGGTAATAGACGAAACCGTTCAGCCCCTTGCCGCCCGCCTCGTCGATCCAGCCCGCCCGCGCCGCCGCCGCCCCGGCAAAGACCAGCAGGAACGCCGGCAACGCCACTTCGAGAAACGCACCCATCGCCCGACCCTTTCACGACATGACGGCGGAGGGAACGGGGCTGTTGCCGCAGGTCGTGCGCCTGGAGGCAGTGACTCGGGCTCGGAGTGCTATAGTTCGAGCTCCCCGCAGCGAAGCGCCGGGAGGCCGAGCGATATGGACGGCACAGGCCGGGCGGTCCCGCCGGAACCGAGCGAAGGCGGCTATCGCGACGACGGCTCCCTGGCGCGGGAAGCCTGGGCGCTGCCGCTTGAGGAAGCGTTTCTGGAGGCGTTCCTCCGCGACCTGTTCGAGAACCACTGGTCCGGCATCCGCTTCGGACCGATGATCCAGGGCGCAGCCTATGAATGGAAATGCCCCGGAGCGCCGAAGCGGATAAGCCTCTTCGATGGCTATCTCACGGTGATGTTCGGCAATGGCGGACATTTCCACCTGTGCATCGGCGAAAACCGGGGTTCGACCGCCAACCCCACCGGCCCGGCGCTCCGCGCGCATCGCAGGCCTTCCCGGGCGGAGATATTCCGGGGCTTCGACCGGGAGGCCAAACCGCTTGCCTGGGGCTTCGAGATGTGGAACGGGAAGGGCGAGAACGGCCTCACCGTTTTCTTTCCAAGCCCGTTCCTCAATGACGACGATACCCTCGCCGATCCTCCCGACTTCAGCCGGCTCGCGACCTGGCGCGCCGTCTCGGCGCGGTGGCTTGGCCGCGGGCCGGAAGCGCTCGACGAGGAGGGCAAGGGCTTCGCCGGGTCCGGACACTGAAGCCCCGGCAGGAAATGCGGTAGTCTTGTCCCGATGAGCTGGCCCGGGAACGAGGAAAGCCTCAAAGAGCGCCGCGCGCGCTGGCGGCGGCGCTACGCCGAAAGCGATGCGGCAGCGGGAATTGAGACGACGGCGGACTTCACGCCCTTCCGGCAGATAAACGATGTCTTCACCCGCGCCTTCTGGGACGAGCGGGTGCGCACGGAGGAGTCCGATGGCTTCTTCCACTCCTACCGGGCGGATTTCACCGCGCGCCGGGGCGACGGCTTCAACCAGAGGGATTTCGCGCTTCGCAATGCCTCCTGGCTCATCTCCGACCTGATAACCAACCGGCATCTCGAACAGGGCCGGCGCGAGGGCTTCCAGGCGGCAATCTCCGACGACACGCCTGTCGTTACGGAGAAGATCGAGGTCGAAGACCGGGCGGCCATGGCGGCCGAGATCAAGAAGGTCGCCCGGTTCTTCGGCGCCAGCCTCTGCGGCATCACGGAATACGACGAACGCTGGACTTATGAGTCGCGGGTGGATGTGAGGGACTTTACCGAGGCTCCAGTCGGCCTGCCCGAAGGACTGGAGCATGTCGTTGTGCTCGGCCACGAGATGGATGAGGGGCTTGTGGCGACCTACCCTTCCGCGCTTGCCGGCGCCGCGACCGGGCGGGAATACAGCCACGAGGCGGCGATCGTCATGCAGCTCGCCGCCTATATCAGGGCGCTCGGCTACAATGCGGTCGCCTCGATGAACGACACGGCGCTTGCCATTCCCTATGCGCTCAAGGCCGGTCTCGGCGAATATGCCCGCAACCAGCTTGTCATAACTCCGGAGACGGGCCCGCGCCTGCGCTTCTCCAAGATCTTCACGGACTTGCCGCTCGCCCATGACGCCCCGCGCAAGCTGGGCGTCGCAGAGTTCTGTTCCGTCTGTACGCGCTGTGCGGATGCCTGTCCGGCAAATGCCCTGCCCTACGGCCCGCCGAAGGCGGATCGGCCGAACCGGTCCGCCATCCAGGGCGTGGTGAAATGGACCTCGGATGCGGAAAAATGCTTCGGATACTGGGCGAAGCTGGCTTCCGACTGCGCGATCTGCCTCAGGGTATGCCCCTTCAACCGGGACTTCCGCCGCCGGTCCAACCGGCTCTGGCTTCGCCTCGCACTGTCACCGCTGCGCCGGCTGGCGCTCTGGCTCGACGACCGTTCCGGCCGGGCGAAGCGGGTCAGGCCGAGAGACTGGTGGTCCGGCAGCCGATAGGCGTCGAAACGCGCCCGTCAGGCAGCCAGGGCTTCGGCTCCCCGATATGCGCCCAGTATCCTTCGCTTGACCGCCCGGACAGCCTCGGACTGTGCACCCGGACTTTCCAGCAGCCGGACAGCGGCCCTTTCCAGCGCGGGAAGCCTGAGGTCCGGGGGAAGGACCTCCAACGCCGGAGGGACGGTCCCCTCAGCCATGACGGTAACGGCGGTCCCGGCCTCGACGGCGGCCTGCACGATCCGTTCGTCGGAGCCGATCAGCACCTCGCGATACGCGACGCCGGCGCTCTTCAAGGCGGCGGTTCCCGACATCCGGAAAAAGCAGGCATCCTCATGCCAGGCAACCGGCAACGGAGCCCCGGCTTCGGGCGCGAAGCCGGGAGATGCCACCCAATGCAGCTGCAGACTGCAAAGGTCGAGTCCGGCAGCGGAACTCCCCGGCATGGACAGGATCGCAAGATCGAGCCTGCGGGACACGACCATGTGCTGGAGGCAGCCGTTCGTTCCGCACAGAATCTCCAGCTGCACACCGAAGCGGTCATCCCGCATGTCCCTCATGAGGCGGGGCAGCAGCGATGCGACATGGCCTTCGGCAATGCCGAGCCTGACCCCGGCGACAGCCGGAGCGGCCCGCAGGCGCTTCATCATTTCGTCATGCATGCCCACCAGCGCCCGAACCTCCGGCAGCAGGCTCCGCCCCGCGGCCGTCAGCTGCACATTGCGCGGATCCCGGTCGAGCAGCCGGACGCCCAGCTTCTCCTCCAGCCCCCGGATCCGCAGCGACATCGTCGCCTGCGAGAACCCCAGCCTGCGCGCGCCCAGGGAAAAACTGCGTTCCGTCGCAACCGCCAGGAAGGAGCGGAACAGCTTGGTGTCAATATCGACCACCCACAATACATACTCCCGGCAGATGACTTGACCTAAGTCAATTTTGTACTCACCCCGCCATCCAACTGTCATGACGCTTTCCATCTGCCGCAGTGCAGGGCCCGCCCCGCTGCCAGCCGGCGCGGCAAACGTCCCTCACTCGTCGCGGCAGCTTGACCTGAACCTGCCCGTTTTCTAACTAGCGGGAGAACAGGCCCCGTAGCTCAGCCGGATAGAGCGACGGATTCCTAATCCGTAGGTCGCAGGTTCGAGTCCTGCCGGGGTCGCCATCGCGTCGATTTTCTTACAGTTTTTCAATAATTTACGTCGGTCGATTGTCCAACCGACGAAGGGGGTTGGACAGATTCTCGTTCCTGCCCGAGCCCAATTTCGCCAAGCCGGAGGTTGTCAGCTTCGTCCGGTTTGTCAATCGTCGTTCAAAGTTGACCCCTGATTGTCATGAAGTGTCATGTTTTGTCATGGGGCCGGTCTCTGCCCCGGTCGTTTGCGCCGGGCCGAGGGTCGTTCGCAAGGCGTCGCGGCCTCCTTGCCGGTCCGCGGTCCCGGCCCCGTTGCCGGAGGGGCGCGCCTCGCCCGCGCATAATGCGCGCCCGGCCGCGCGCGCGTCCGCATGCGCGGAGCGGCGGGCGGGACCCCTGCCGGAGTGTCGCGGCATGTCATGATATGTCATGGTTTCGTCATGGAGGCCCGCCGCGGCGCCTTGCTCCTCCCCGCCGCCGTCTCCGCCTCCGCCGGCCCGTGCGGCCAGGGCCTTCCTCTCCCTCCTTTCCTTCTTTTCCCTCTTCCTCCTGCGCCTTTCGCGGCGGTCCTGCTGCTCGACCCAGGCGTAGAACCCGGGCGTGTCCTGCCTGCCGGTCCAGACCGCGCCGAGGTAATGGACCTCGTCCTGTTCGGGTTCGGGTTCCGGTTCGGGCAGGTGCCTTGCGCTCCAGTCGATCACGGCGAGGAGCTGGCGCAGATGGGCGAGCCCGGCGCGTGCGGCGCGGTGGTAATCGGCGCGGTCGCGGTCGTCCTCCGGCGGCGGTCCGGCGTCGATGTCCCCGGCACAGGCGGCAGCGAGGGCTTCGGCGGCCGGGGCGAGGCGCTCCAGCAGCGCCGCCGCCAGTCGGGGTCGGGGGTCGGTTTCGGTCATCCATGCCTCCTTCCAGGCCAGGGGCGGGACGGGGTGTCCCTGTTTCGCGCGTAATGCGCGGGGGTGTGCGCGGGCGGGCGGGCGTATCGCGGCGGCGCGGCTCGCGCGCCTGATTGCGCGCGCGAGACG
>JAJEIH010000071.1 GCA_022827685.1 Alphaproteobacteria bacterium | reverse complement strand
AACCGCGTCGAGCCCTATGCCTGGCTCAAGGCAACCCTTGAAGCCATTGCTGCTGGCCATCCCAACAGCCGCATCGACGAACTCCTACCCTTCAGGCCCCCGTCAAGCTGAAAATCGGGTGCCGCCCAAGCAACGCTTACTCTCGAAACGGGTGCGGACCCAAATACACAAAACAAATACGGCGAAGCGCCCCTACATCTTGCAGCGAAGTCAAGCAGTATTCCTTCTGTTGTAGCTACACTTCTTGACGCTGGCGCAAATCTGGAAGCGCGGACGAAGAGAATGCTAGTTGCGGGATTCCTATTTGGTTCGGAGACGCCCCTGCATGTTGCTGCTCGTGCAAACGAGAATCCTAATATTCTATCGGCACTTCTTGACGCTGGGGCGCATTTGGAAGCACGGGATGGGATTGGTTGGACTCCTCTGCACCTCGCGGCGTCAAGAAACAACTCTGCAGTTCTAACAGTTCTTCTCAACGCCGGTGCGGACCCAAAGGCACGGGATAAGGACGGTCGCACCCCTTGGGACCTTGTCAAGGATCGAGAGTCGTTGAAGGGAAGCGATGCCTATTGGCAGCTCAATGACGGGCGCTTCTGAGCGCTTCCCGTCGCGTGGACAGCCCCTGCGCCTTCCATACCTCCGCAACCGGTGGATCAGTCGGTGGCATCTCCAGGATCGTTGCCTCGGGCACCGGTGTGGTGAGCGACATGGGCGCAAGCCTTCTCGACCGCCCGGCAGTCTAGGACATTTCCGGCGGGAACGGAGTGACAGCCGTTGCACACCGGGTCAGGGCGGCACCGGTGAAGTCGCTCCGCTCGGAAAGTCGGCCGCGCAGATATCCGCCTACGTCAATCGTCATTCCTACGAACCGCCGCTAGAAAGGCAGGACGATACGATTGCAAAGTCTGGTACCTTGGGTGTTATGCATCATAAGCAATTGACAATTGACGTAAAGTCAATTATTTATTGACTTATAGTTGGTTGCAAAATGGTCTCGGTCATGCTGTTCACATATCGTGCTCTGGATCAGGCGGAAAAGCAGGTCGAAGCCGCAACGGCCCGGATGCGAGACGATCTGAGCCGGCATGTGGTCGCGGAACCGCGCCGCTGGACCGGTTTGCTAGCCCGCATGACCCGAGCCCGCGCCCTTGCGGCGTCCAACAGCGTCGAAGGCATCAATGTGTCCGATGAGGACGCCATCGCCGCCATCGACCACGAAGACCCGGCGAACACGGATCGCGACACCTGGCGAGCCGTTGTCGGCTACCGCGAGGCTATGGACTACATCCTCCAGCGTCGGCAGAGCCCCTCGTTCAAGATCACCGAAGATGTTCTGCTGGCCGTCCACTTCATGATTTGCCAGTCGAATTTTTCAGCGCGCCCCGGCCAGTACCGCCCGGGCTGGGTGGGCGTCAGGAACGCAAGGACCGGCGATCTCGTTCATGAGGGCGTTGACCGCGACCGGCTCGAGCCGCTTGTCCGCGAACTCCTGGATTATGTGAATGACGGAGATGTCGAGTCGACTTTCCTGCGCGCCGCCATGGCACATCTGAATCTGGCAATGCTGCATCCGTTTTCGGACGGAAACGGAAGAACCGCTAGGTGCATCCATACGGCCGTGCTGGCGAGCGACGGAATCGTCGCACCGGCCTTTTCCTCGATCGAAGAGTACATCGGCCGCAATCAGCAGGAATACTACGACGCATTGGCGGAGGTTGGCGGCGGCGGATGGAACCCGGAGCGCAATGCCAAACCCTGGGTCCGGTTTTGCTTGACCGGCCATTACCGGCAGGCGCAAACGCTTCTTCGCCGGACGAGAGAGCTGGAGAGAGCCTACGCAGAATTCGAGGAACTGGTAACGGTAAACGGGCTTCCCGAGCGCTCGGCAATGGCGCTGCTTCAGGCAGCGTTCGGCAATCGGGTCAGGAATACATCCTACAGGGTCAGCGCGGACATATCCAAGAACCTCGCTAGCCGGGACCTGAAGGCGCTTGTGGACGCCGGTCTTCTTGTTCCCGAGGGCGAAAAACGGGGCCGCTTCTACGTCCCGTCCGGCACCGTGGTGGAACTACGCCGGCAATTGCGCCTGCCCAGGAAGCTCGACGATCCGTTTGCGGAGGATGGGCCTGTTCAAACCTCCGGGCGTCAGATGAGTCTACTCGCCGCGCCCCCATAATCGTCATCGTTCTATCCAACTGGCGACCTCGCGCCTTCCCTGCATCCGCAGGCGCGCTATGCTGGCCGCCGGCGAGGATAGCGGCGGAGGGCCGGGCTATGGCGGGCGGCACCTGGATTTCCTTTCCCCACAGCGAGGGCGAGACCAACCGGCGGGCGCATGTCCAACTGCCGGACGGACGGTTCGAGCGCGAGCTCGGCCGCGAGGGTTTCTTCGGCCCGGCGGCGCACATGTACCACCGCAACCCGCCGACCGCCTGGACCGGCTGGGAAGGCCCGCTCCGCCCCCGCGCCTTCGACCTCAACAGGCTCCCCGCCGCTGCCTCTCCGTGGGAGGCCCGGCGCGTGCTGCACAACGCCCATGTCGATTACCGCTTCTGGCGGGCGGAGGGGCGCATGGACCACCTCGTCCGCAACGGGGACGGCGACGACCTGCTCTTCCTGCATCGGGGCCACGGCGACTTCTTCTGCGACTACGGGCGGCTCCCGGTCGAGCAGGGCGACTATGTCGTCATCCCGCGCGGCACGATGTGGCGGCTCGACGCCGAGGGGCCGGTCGAGGCGCTGCTGATCGAGGCGACGGGCGGCTTCTACCGGCTGCCGGAAAAGGGCATGGTCGGCCGCCATGCGGTGTTCGACCCGGCCGCGCTGGCGCTGCCGCGCATCGACGACGCCTTCCGCGCCCAGCAGGGACCGGGAACCTGGCAGGTGCGGATCAAGCGGCGCGGCCGGATCAGTTGCGCCACTTTCCCCTTCAACCCGCTCGACGCCGTCGGCTGGCACGGAGACCTTTCCGTCGCCAAGCTCAATGTGCGCGAAATCCGGCCGCTGATGAGCCACCGCTACCACCTGCCGCCCTCGGCCCACACCACCTTCGTCTCCGACCGCTTCGTCGTCTGCACCTTTGCGCCCCGCCCGGCCGAGACCGACCCGGAGGCGCTCAAGGTGCCGTTCTTCCACAACAATGACGACTATGACGAGGTGATCTTCTATCACTCCGGCGACTTCTTCAGCCGCGACGGCATCGACGCCGGCATGGTGACATTGCACCCCTGCGGTTTCGCCCACGGCCCCCATCCCAAGGCGCTGGGCCGGATGCTCGGCGGCGGCAAGGCCTTTCTCGACGAATATGCCGTCATGCTGGACGCGCGCGATGCGCTGGATGTGGCGGAACTGCCGGAAGACGTCGAATGGGCGGGCTATGTCGACAGCTGGCAGGGCGCGCTCGCCTTCGCGCCCGACGCGCCGGAAAACGGAGGCGGCGGGACGTAGCTCCTCCGGCGGCCTGCAATGCGCCTCGCCTCTCTGTTGAAATGGGCCGGGCTGGCGCTGGTCGTCATCGTCGCGGCGGCCGTTGCGCTTCTCCTTTCGGTCGATGTCGGCAGCTACCGCGGGGAAATCGAGGCGGAATTCCGCAAGGCGACCGGCCGCGGCCTCGCCATAGACGGGGATATGGACCTGTCGATTTCGCTCAGTCCCGCCATCGTCGTCGAGCAGGTTTCCATCGAGAATGCCGGCTGGGGCTCGCGCCCGGTGATGGCGGCAATCGAGCGCGCCGAGGCCGAAGTGGAACTGCTGCCGCTGCTCGCCGGCGATATCCGCGTGACCCGGCTCATCCTCGTCGGGCCCGACATCCTGCTCGAGAGGAATGCGGACGGCCGCTCCAACTGGCGGACCGGACCGTCTTCGGGCGACAGGTCCGCTGCGCCCGCCCGCTCCGCAGAGGCGGACAGGGAAGGCGCGGCGGACGGACCACGGCCGGTGCCGCTCTTCAACCATGTGGAAATCCGCCGGGGGCGCCTGGCCTACAGGGACGCGCGGACCGGCGAGGACATGCGCCTCGACCTCGAACGGGTGTCGGCAAAGGCGGACTCTGTCAGCGCGCCGCTGGAGATAGAGGCCGCAGGCGCGTGGAACGGAAGCCCGTTTTCGATCTCGGGCGCTGCCGACTCCCTGGCCGGTGTCGCTGCGGGCGGCCCGGTCGGCCTCGACTTCAAGGCCGCGTTCGGGACCAGCGACCTCTCCGGCCGGATCGAGCTTGCGCTGGCAGGTCTTCGGCCGCGCCTTGCCGGGACGCTGGCGTCAAACGCAATCGACCTCGCAGGACTGCGGCAGGAGTCGGCCGGCAGCGGGCGTCCCGCCGCTCCGGGCGGTGAGGCCGAGCCGGAAAAGCCGCCGCCGGACCGGGTTTTCCCCGATGACCCGCTTCCGCTGAACGGGCTCGGGGCCGTCGATCTGAATCTGACGCTCAGCATCGGGAAGCTGGCCGGGTATGCCGTTCCGGTCGGAGAGGTGGACGCCCGCATCAGGCTCGATCAGGGCGCGCTGGCGGTAAGGCCGTTCCGGGCGCGTGTCGCCGGAAGCCCGGTGGAGGGCGAGCTTCACCTTGACGCGCGCCGCGCGCCGCCCGGGCTCCGCCTCGCGGCAAGAGCCGACGGGTTCGATCTCGGCCGCCTGCTGGCTGAGGCCGGCGTCACCGACCTCTTCGAGGGGAAAGCAGGGGCGAGGATCGATCTCTCCGGCGCCGGCCGGTCCGTCGCCGCGCTGATGGCCGGCCTTGACGGCGATATCAGGCTCGTCGGCGGGAGCGGACGGCTGAAGACGCAGGCGTTCGATGCGGCGGTGGGGCGCGCGAGCGCCCTTCTGGGCACGCTGTTCTCGGGCCGGCAGCAATGGACAGTCGTCAATTGCGCCATCGCTTCCGTCGGCATCGAAAAGGGGCGCGCAACCAGCCGGGCGGCGCTGATCGACACCGAGTATTCGACCGTCGCCGCCGGCGGCATGGCGGACCTGGCCTCGGAAACCCTCGACCTTATCGTCGAGCCCCGGGCGAAATCGGCAACTCTCAATGTCGCGGTCCCGGTCCATATACGAGGTAGTTTCGCCGAGCCGAAAATCCGGCCCGACACCGGCGCGGTGCTGAAGAAGCTCGGTGGCCTCGCCGCGCTCGCCCTGTTTCCGCCGGCCGCCCTCATTGGCCTCGGCGAGCTCGGCGGCGGCGACAATGAATGCCTGAAGACCGCCGCCGCCAGCCCCAAAACGGGCGCGGCGGCGCAGCCGCGTTCCCCGTCGCCGGAAAAGGCCGTCCGGGAACTCAAGAACAATCTCAAGGGCGCCGTGAAGAATATCGGCCGCGGCCTGAAGGGCCTGTTCCGCCGCGAGAAGGACTGAGCCCGAACCTCGACAGGTGCGGCTCGTCCCGTCATGCTCGCGTTTCGTGAGCAGCCGGTCCCGGACCCGGACAGTCCGCAAGAGGAAAGCCAGGCGCCGATGAAGCTCTATGTCTGGAATATCGCGCCGAACCCGCGCCGGGTGGTCATCTATCTGGCGGAGAAGGGCATCGAGGTGCCGATGGAGGAGGTCGGCATCCCCGGCAAGCCGGCTCTCGACCCCGCCTTCCTCGAAAAGGCGCCCTACCGCCGGGTGCCGCTGCTGGAGCTCGACGACGGCACGCTGATCTCCGAAGCCATGGCGATCTGCCGCTATTTCGAGGCGCAGCATCCGGATCCGCCGCTGATGGGCGCCGACGCGCTGGAGACGGCGCGCGCGGAGATGTGGGAGCGGATGTCCGAGTTCGAGGGGCTGTTCGCGGTCGCCGAGTCCTTCCGCAACGCCAAACGCAGCTTCGCCGGCCGCGCGCTGCCCGGGATTCCCGGCGAGTCCGCCCAGATCCCCGAGTTGATCGAGCGCGGCCGGCAGCGGGCCGTGCTCTATTTCGACCGCGTCGACGCCCGCCTCGGCGAGTCGCGGTTCCTCGCCGGCGCGCGCTTCACCACCGCCGACATCACGGCTTACTGCACCGCCGATTTCGCCAGGTTCATCGAGATGGACGCCGCCGACGGCCGCCCCAACCTCTCGCGCTGGCAGGCGGAAGTAGCGGCGCGCCCCAGCGTCCGCGGGACTGCATAGCGGGCGGCCACCCGGTCTCTTCCCGCCGGCAGCCTACGCTTCGGTGCGCTCCCGGTCGGCGGCAAACGCGAGGCAGGCGCGGATATCCTCTTCGACGAGATACGGGAAGTCGTCGAGGATTTCCCGGACGGTCATGCCGGAAGCGAGATAGTCGAGGACATCGTAAACGGTGATCCGCATGCCCCGGACACAGGGCTGGCCGCCGCGCTTGCCGGGTTCGATGGTAATGCGGCCGTCATAGTCCGCCACTGCCGGCGCCTCCTGACGCTGCCCGCCGGAACGATTGCCCGACTGTAGCAGACCGGCCCGGCCGACGTCACTCCGGCCTCGACAGGCTCGGCCCGCCGCGCCATGCTCGCGTCCCATGACCGGTGCCCCCTTCATCCGCACCGT
Source organism: Alphaproteobacteria bacterium (assembly GCA_022827685.1). Taxonomy (GTDB): domain Bacteria; phylum Pseudomonadota; class Alphaproteobacteria; order Bin95; family Bin95; genus Bin95. The sequence continues at coordinate 20,446 of JAJEIH010000071.1, read as the reverse complement.
GCCCGAGGGCGACGACCGGGAGCGGCTGGTCTGCGCCGATTGCGGGCATATCGCCTATGAGAACCCCAAGGTCGTCGTCGGCTCCGTCGCAACGCTGGGCGACCGGCTGCTGCTCTGCCGGCGCGCCATCGAGCCGCGCAAAGGCTTCTGGACCCTGCCGGCGGGCTATCTGGAGCTCCACGAAACGCCGGAGGACGGCGCGATCCGGGAAGCGGTCGAGGAAGCCTGCGCCGCCATCGAGATCGACCGGCTGCTCGCCGTCTTCTCCATCCCGCGCCTCTCGCAGGTGCAGCTCATATACCGTGCGCGCCTCGCCTCGCCCGAGATCGCGCCGGGCCCGGAAAGCACCGATGTCCGCCTGGCGCGCTGGGAGGAGATTCCCTGGGACGAGATCGCCTTCCCGTCCGTGCGCTGGTCGCTCGACGCCTGGCGGCAAACGCGCAGCCAGGAGGTTTTCGCCCCGCTCGGCAATCCGCCCGGAGAGACCGGCGACATGCGCGCCGGCAGGCCGGGCTAGCCGGGTCACACGTGGGGGATCACCTTCTCCATCGTGATCCGCATGGACGATTCGACATGCTCGATGGGCAGGCCGCCGAGCGTGCTCCAGAGCGCGAATTCGGTGATGCCGAGCCTGTCGCGCAGTTCCCTTAGCCGCGCGATGCACTCCTCCGGGTCGCCGGCGATGCAGGCGCCGAATTCGTGCAGCTTCTCGAAATTGAGATAGCCCATCTCGCGTGTCTTCAGCCCCTCGGTCATGGTGAGTTCATAGCCCCTGACCGGCTGGAACGTCCCCGTCTGCGAGAGCTGGTTGCTCGCCACCTTGTTGTAGAACCACTGCACGCGCTCGCCGAAGATCTCGCGCGCCGTCGCCCCGTCCTCGTGACAGAAATAGGGCATGAGCATCATGCGCTCGGCCGCCTTCGGGTCGCGCCCGTTGGCTTCGCAGATCGACTCATAGACGCCGAGGTTCTCCTGCAGCTTCTCCACCCAGACCTCCCGGTAGGTGCGGTAGGTGAAGGGCGAGGCCAGCTGCAGGTGGTAGCCCTTCTCCGCCGCCTGGGTGAAGCTCTCCGGCGAGATCGTCGCCTGATAGACCGGTGGATGCGGCTGCTGGACCGGCTTCGGCAGGCATTCGACGGGATCGGGGATGGGCCAGTGGCGGCCGTCGGGGCGGCTGACAGTCTCGTTCATCCAGGCGTCGAGCACGATATCGACGCCCTCGTTCATCATCTCGCGCGCTTCCGCCATCGGCACGCCGAGCCCGACAAATTCGTGCGGCTGGTAGGCGCGCCCGACGCCGAACAGCAGCCGCCCGTGGCTCAGTATGTCGATCAGCGCGAAGTCCGAAGCCGTCCGGAGCGGATGGTTGAAGGGGATGGCCACGACGGCCGTGCCGATCTTGATGCGCTTCGTGCGCTGGGCGACGGCGGCGGCATAGACCTGGGTCGAGGTGACGACGCCATAGGTCGAGAACAGGTGCTCGGCAAGCCAGACGGTGTCGTAGCCGAGCTCCTCCGCCTTCACGAAATAGTCGAGGTCCTCGTCGAACGCCTCCACCCGCCGGGACTGGTCCGGCATCTGGCTCAGGCTGAAGACGGCCCATTTCATTGCGTATCGCCTCCGGGCTGCGTGAGGGCCGCAAGCTGGCCCACATCTTCGACCGACTCAAGCCGGTCCACTCGTTCTATCAGGGTCTCGCCGGCCTGCGGGTCGAGCCCGGCCCAGGCCCAGTTGCCCCGGAACTTGGCGAGGTGCTGGGCGCGGGTCAGCGGCCGGGCCGGGCCTCCGGGCACGTCCTCGACCCGGCGCGCGAGGCGGCGCCCATCCTTGAGCGCGATCTCGACCGCGACCGGGGCAAGCGCATTCGGGTCGGGATTGCCGTCCGTCTCCACGCGCACGCGCCCGGCGAATTGCTGGCTTTCCCTGTCGGCCAGCGCGTCGGGCGTGAAGTCCGCGTGGCCGAGATCGCTGCCGAGCAGGATCCGCGCCGTCGTCCAGCGGACCGAGAGCCGGGCCTGGTTGACCGCCAGTTCGCCCCGGACCTCGCGGCCCACCAGCTGCTCCACCAGCGGCGTTACGCTCAACAGGACATCGGCCACGTCGTCCGCCCCGATGCCGTGTTCCGCCCGGAGCGCCAGCAGCGCCTCGACGACGCCGTGGGTCGCGCGCCCGCTCGGCCAGGGCTTGTGCGCCGTCTCCGCGATGCGCCAGACCCGGCCGAGACCGGCCAGCACGGGCGCGATGTCGTGCGCGCCCTCGATGAGCTCCAGATAGCCGTGCTCGCCCTCGATGCTGCCCTGCGGCCCCGGCATGCCGGCGCGCGCCATGTCCACCGCCGCAATGGCGTTGCGCGCGCCGAAGCCCACCTGCATGCCGAGCAGCGGCGAGCCTTCGCCATGTGCCTGCATCGTGCCGGAGACCTGCCCCAGCGCGATGCCGAAAGCGTTCGCGACCGTCTCCTCGCCCAGCCCGGCGAGCTTGGCGCAAGCCGCCGTTCCGCCGAAGGTGCCCGCCGTCGCCGGGCGGAAGAAGCGCAGCCCCGCCTTGGAGGCAAGGCCGAGCCCGGCGGCGACGTCCGAGCCGACGGCGACCGCCTCGATCAGCCGGCGGCCGGAAACGCCCCCCTCGCGTTCGGCGAACGCCATGGCGGCCGGGAACAGCACCGCCATGGTATGCACCACCGCGCCCTCATGGACGCAGTCATATTCCGAGTTGTGCAGCTGGTAGGCGTTGAGCGCCGCCGCGGCCGGGGCCGGCAGCCTGTCCGGCGTGGCCCAGACCCGCGCCTCGGCCGGCGGGCCGGTCAGCACGCGGCGCCACTCGGCGGTGAACGGGCCGCGCGAACCCGCCGCCGCTACGCCGAAGGAATCCAGCGCAAAGGTCTTGACGGCTTCGACCGCCGCCGCCGGCAGGTCGTCGAAGCCCGTGCCCGCCACATGGCGGGCGAAAATGCGGGAAGCGTCCATCCCTCTGCCGGCGCTCCCGCGCTGCTACGGACCGACGGTCAGCAGACCTCGAACAGGCCGGCCGCGCCCTGGCCGCCGCCGATGCACATGGTCACGACGACATTCTTCGCGCCCCGGCGCTTGCCCTCGATCAGCGCGTGGCCGACCAGGCGCGAGCCCGTCATGCCGAAGGGGTGGCCGATGGCGATCGAGCCGCCGTTCACGTTCAGCTTCTCGTTCGGGATGCCGAGCCGGTCGCGGCAATAAAGCACCTGCGAGGCGAAGGCCTCGTTCAGCTCCCAGAGGTCGATGTCGTCCATGCTCAGGCCCTTGCGCTCCAGCAGGCGCGGGATCGCATAGACCGGGCCGATGCCCATCTCGTCCGGCTCGCAGCCGGCTGTGGCGAAGCCCTTGAAGATGCCGAGCGGCTCGACATTGCGCCGCTCCGCCTCCGCGGAGTCCATCACCAGGCAGGCCGAGGCGCCGTCGGAAAGCTGGCTGGCGTTGCCGGCGGTGATCCACTTGCCCTCGCCGCGTACCGGCTCCAGCCCCGCCAGCCCTTCCAGCGTGGTGGTCGGCCGGTTGCAGGTGTCGCGGTCGATGACGACCTCCTTCTCGGAGACCTCGCCCGTCTCGCGGTCGGTGACCAGCATGGTGGTCTCGAAGGGCACGATCTCGTCGTCGAAGGCGCCCGACTGCTGTCCGGCGGCGCAGCGCAGCTGGCTCTGCAGCGAGTATTCGTCCTGGCTCTCGCGGGTCACGTTGTAGCGTCCGGCCACGGTGTCGGCCGTGTCGATCATCGCCATCCAGAGGTCGGGATGGCGCTCCAGCAGGCTCTCTTCGGTGATGTGGGTGCGGTTCATGTTGGGCTGCACCAGCGAAATCTGCTCGACGCCGCCGCCGACCGCCACCGGCACGCCGTTGACCATGCAGGCCTGCGCGGCCATGGCGACTGTCTGGAGGCCGGAGGAGCAGAAGCGGTTGACCGTCGCGCCCGCGGTCGTCACCGGGCAGCCGGCCCAGAGCGCGGCATTGCGGCCGACATTGGTGCCGGTCGCGCCCTCGGGATTGGCGCAGCCGACGAACACGTCCTCGACCTCGGCCGGATCGACGCCGGCGCGCTCGATGGCGTGCTTGATCGCATGGCCGGCCATCGCCGCGCCGTGGGTGTTGTTGAATTCGCCCCGGAAGGACTTGGTGAGCCCGGTCCTGGCGGTCGAGACGACGACGGCTTCGCGCATGCGCACTTCTCCCTGAACGGCAATCCGGGCCGGAGTATTGCCCGGCCGCGCCTCCCGTTTCAATGGTCCCGCACCGGGCCGCCGTCTTTCCCCTGTCGGGGAACCGTTCTAAAACGCGGTGAACCGCCCGCTCGGAGAGTTGACCCGATGGCGTCCGAGACCGGCAAGCCGCCCCGGACCGTAGCCCTGTTCGCGACCTGCCTGGCCGATCTGGTGCGGCCCTCGGTCGCGTTTGCTTCCGCGCGCCTGCTGGAGGCGGCGGGATGCCGGGTGGAAGCGCCGGCGGCCCAGACCTGCTGCGGCCAGCCGGCCTACAACAGCGGCGACCGCAAGCACGCCGCCCAGATTGCGCGGAAGACGGTGCGCGCCTTTCGCGGCTATGAGTGGATCGTCGTCCCCTCGGGCTCCTGCGCCGGCATGCTGCGCTGCCACTATGCCGACCTGCTGGGGGGCGAGGACGAGGGCTTCGGCGAGCGGGTGTGGGAACTGACCTCCTTCCTGGTCGATGTCTGCGGCTTCCAGGACGTGCGGGCCCGCTGGCCGATGACGGCCGTCTATCACGACAGCTGCGCGGGGCTGCGCGAACTCGGCGTGAAGGACCAGCCGCGCGCCCTGCTGGCGATGGTGGAGGGACTCGAACTCGCCGAACTGCCCGATGCCGAGGTGTGCTGCGGTTTCGGCGGCACGTTCTGCGTCAAATATCCCGACATCTCGACCGCCATGGTCCGGGACAAGACTGCCGCCGTGACGAGCACCGGGGCCGGAGCGCTGCTCGCGGGTGACCTCGGCTGCCTGATGAACATGGCCGGGCGGCTCTCGCGCGAGGGAAGCCCGGTCGAGGTGCGCCATGTCGCGGAGGTGCTGGCCGGCATGACGGACGAGGTCCCGCCGCTATGAGCTTCGCCGGGCCCGCCAATTTCCGCAGGAGCGCGGCGCGCGCGCTTGCCGACGAGCCGCTGCAGCGCGAGCTCGCCAGGTTCAGCCAGGGCTTTCAGGTCCGGCGTGTCGAGGCGGCCTCCCGGCTGCCGGAATTCGAGGCGCTTCGGGACCGGGCGCGCGACATCAAGAACCACTGCCTCGCTCATCTCGATTTCTACCTGGAGCGCTACGAGGAGAACTGCCGCGCGGCCGGCGGCGAGGTGCACTGGTGCGCGACCGCCGAGGACGCCCGCCAGGCGATCCTCGCCATCTGCCGCCGCCTCGGCGCGAAGACCATGGCCAAGGGCAAGTCGATGGTCTCGGAGGAGATCGGCCTGAACGAGTTCCTCGCCGAAGAGGGCGTCCGCGCGGTCGAGACCGATCTCGGCGAATACATCCTCCAGCTTCGCGGCGAATCGCCGAGCCATATCGTGGCCCCGGCGATCCATGTCGCGACCGAGCAGTGGACCGAAGCCTTCCGCGCGGCGCACACCGACCGGCCGGCGGACCGTTCGCTCTCCGACGGCAGCGAGATCATGGCGGAGGCCCGCGCCGTGCTCCGCGAGCAGTTCCTCGGCGCCGATGTCGGCCTGACGGGCGCCAATTTCCTGATTGCGGAAACCGGCTCCTCGGTCATCTTCACCAATGAGGGCAATGGCGACCTCTCGCAGACCCTGCCGCGCGCCCATATCGTCATCGCCGGCATCGAGAAGGTGATCCCGACTCTGGAGGACCTCTCGGTGTTCATGCGCGTGCTGCCGCGCTCGGCAACCGGGCAGGAGCTCACCGTCTATACGACGCTCTCCACCGGCCCCCGCCGGCCGGAGGACCTCGACGGGCCGGAGGAATACCATGTCGTGCTGCTCGACAACGGGCGCGCGGACATGCTGGGCGGCGAATTCCAGGACATGCTGCGCTGCATACGCTGCGCGGCCTGCATGAACGCCTGCCCGGTCTACAAGCAGATCGGCGGGCACGCCTATGGCTGGGTCTATCCGGGGCCGATGGGCGCGGTGCTGACGCCGGGCCTGCGCGGCGTGGAAGAGGCGGGGCACCTGCCCAACGCCTCCACCTTCTGCGGCAAGTGCGAGGAGGTGTGCCCGGTCCGCATCCCCCTGCCGCGCATGATGCGCCACTGGCGCGAGCGCGAATTCGCGCGCCGCCTCTTGCCGGCCAGATTCCGCTACGGGCTGGGCCTCTGGGCCTTCTTCGCCGCCCGCCCGGCGCTCTACCGGCCTTTTGCGGCCCTTGCCGCAAGAGTGCTCGGCAGCCGGAAGCGCTGGCGGCGGCTGCCGCTTGCGGGCGGGTGGACCGGCACGCGGGATTTCCCGGCGTCGGAGGGCCGGAGCTTCATGAGCCTCTGGCGGGCGGGGCGGAGGCGCTGAAGCCATGGCCTCGCGGACGGCCTTGCACGAACGGATCGTGGCGGCGGCAAGCGCGCAGGCCGTCGAGGTCGGCATCGACCTGCGCCGGCTTAACGAGCCGGACTCCCCGGTCTTCAACCGGGCCGAGAACTCGGCGCCCTTCTTCGTGGCGATGGGCGCGGTGTTCGCCGCGCTCTATTTCGGCGGCTGGATCTGGGCGCTGGCGGTCGCGGGGACGGCGCTCATCCTGATGGCGACCGGCCTGCAATATCTGCTCATGCTGAGGTTGCGCCGGCGGGCGCTTGCCTATGCGCTCTCCGATCCCGAGGGCTGGCAGCGGCTCTGGGACCTGGGCGGGCTGACGCTTCGCATGCCGAGCCGGGACGACACGCTCGCCGAATCTCCCGAAGGGGACTGGACCCGTTTCGCCTCGCGCTATCTGGGCCCCCCGCAATGAGCGGCCGCGACGCCATCCTGGCCCGGATCAGGGCCGCCACCGGCGGCGCGAAGGGCGAAGCGGAAGAACGGCTTGCCGCCCGGCCGAGAGGCCCCCGGCCGGCCCGTGCGGCCGAAGACCCGCTTGAACGCTTCGCCGCCGAGGCGCGCGCGGCCGGCAGCACTGTTGCCGGTCCGGTGCCTCCGGAGGAGGTGCCGGCCGCGATCGCCGAGTGGCTTGTCAACGAAAACCTGCCGGCGCGCCTCGCCGCCTCGCCCGACCCGGCGCTCGACCGCTATCCCTGGAGCAGCCGGCCGCTGCTGACCTTGGAGCGCCGGCGGGCGGAGCCGGAGGACCGCGTAGCGCTCACGCCCTGCTTCGCGGGCGTCGCCGAGACCGGCACGCTCGCCATGCTCTCCGGACCGGAGCGCCCGGTCACGCTCAACTTCCTGCCGGAGGCGCATATCGCGCTGGTGAACGCGCGCGACCTTGTAGGCGCGTATGAGGACATGTGGGCGCGGATGCGCGCGGCGGGCGGCACGCCCCGCGCGGTCAACCTGATAACCGGGCCGTCGCGCAGCGCCGATATCGGCCAGGAGCTGCGCATGGGCGCGCACGGGCCCCGGAGGCTGCATATCGTGCTGGTGGACGACGGGCCGCCGGAAGCTTCCGATGCCTGCTAACTCCGGTCCCGACGATTTCGAGGTCTGGCGCCGGCTGACGCGCTCGGTCCGACCCCTGCCGGGCCGCCGCATGCCGCCCCAGGCAGGGCCGCGGCAAGCGGAGACGGAGCGGGACCGTCCGGAAGCGCCGCCGCCTCCGCCGCCCTGCGGCCCCGCGCCCGTTCCCCGCCCCGCCCCGGCGGGCGGCGGCATCGACAAGCGCACCGCCCGGCGCATCCGGCGCGGGGCGCTGCGGATCGAGGCGCGGATCGACCTGCACGGGTTCACGCGCGAGGAGGCCCGCCGCCGGCTCACCCGCTTCATCGCCGAGAGCCAGTTGGCCGGGCGGCGGCTGGTGCTGGTCGTCACCGGCAAGGGCCGCCGGGCCGAGGACGGCATGGCGGCCGGGGTCATCCGGCGCGAGGCGCCGGTCTGGCTTGCGCACCCGCCCAATGCCGCGCGCGTGCTGGACACCGCCCCGGCGCAGCCCCGCGACGGCGGCGACGGCGCGCTCTATGTCTATCTCAGGAAACCGAGGCCGTGACCCCGGCGGCGCGCGTCGGCGCGGCCATCGAGGCGCTGGAGGAGATCGAGGAGACCGGGCGCCCGGCCGATGCCGTGCTGGGCGGTTTCTTCCGCGCCCGCCGGCATATCGGCGCGAGCGACCGCAAGGCGGTGGCCGAGCGCGTGTTCGGCGTGCTGCGCCGCCGCGCCCGGCTGGACTGGCACCTCGCCCGCCGGGGCGTCGAGCCGACGGCGCGCGCGCGCATGCTGGCCCGCCTGCTGCTGGTGGACCGCCTGCAGGAGCCGGGCTCCGTGTTCGGGCGGGGAAAATACGCGCCCGCCCCGCTCGACGAGGCCGAACTCGACCTGTTCATGGCGCTGGCCGGCGAGCCGCTGGAGCCGCCGGACATGCCGGCTACGGTGCGCGCCGAGTGCCCGGCCTGGGCGGAATCGGGCCTCCGGGAAAGCCTGGGCCACGCCTTCGCGGAGGAGCTGCGCGCGCTCGCCGAGCCCGCCCCGGTGGACCTCCGCGTCAACGCGCTCAAGACGACGCGCCGCGAGGCAAGGCGCCTGCTGTTCCGCGAGGGCATCCGCACCGAGCCTGTGGAGGCAAGCCCCTGGGCGCTCCGCTGCGAGGGCCGCCCGGCGCTCGGCCGCACCCGCGCCTTCCGCGAGGGCCTCATCGAGGTGCAGGACGCCGGCTCGCAGCGCGTCGCGCAGGCCGTTGGCGCGGGGCCGGGCATGCAGGTGGTGGATTTCTGCGCCGGCGCGGGCGGCAAGGCGCTGGCGCTCGCCGCCGACATGGAGGGCAAGGGCCGGGTCGTCGCCACCGACGTGCATGACAAGCGCCTGGCTCGCCTCGGCGAGCGGATGCGCCGGGCCGGCGCGCACAATATCGAGCGCCGCCTGCTGGAGAGCGAGCGCGACCGCTGGGTGCGCCGCCAGCGCGGCAAGTTCGACCGCGTGCTGGTGGATGCGCCCTGCACCGGCACGGGCTCCTGGCGGCGCAACCCGGACGCCCGCTGGACCCGCGACGGCCCGGGCCTCGCCGAGCTGGTGGCGCTCCAGGACCGCATATTGGAGAGCGCCGCGCGGCTGGTGAAGCCCGGCGGCCGGCTGGTCTATGCCACCTGTTCGCTGCTCCGCGAGGAGAACGAGGCGCGGGTCGGCCGTTTTCTCGACACCGCGCCCGGTTTCGCGCGCGCCGGGGACGATCTCCGCATTTCGCCCGCCCGGGACGGCTCGGACGGGTTCTACGCCGCCATTCTGGAACGCGAGGAGGCCCCATGCGCGAACGACTCCGCGACCTGATCGCCGAACGGGCGCTCTCCACCGGAGAGTTCACCCTCGCCTCCGGGGCGGGCACCCAGTATTTCTTCGACATGAAGCAGGTGATGCTCGACCCGGAAGGGCTGGTGCTCATTGCCGAGGCGTTCCTGGAGCGGATAGGCGGGGAGCCGGCGGACCATATCGGCGGCATCGCCATGGGCGCGGTGCCCATCGTGGCGGCGGTCTGCGCGCTCAGCCGCGCCACTCCGCGCCCGCGCCGGGCCTTCTTCGTGCGCAAGGAGACCAAGGACCACGGCACCGAACGGCGCGTCGAGGGCTATCTGCCCGAGGGCGGTGAGGTGCTGCTGTTCGAGGATGTGACGACCACCGGTGGCTCGGCGATGATCGCGGTCGAGGCCGCGCGCGCCGCCGGCTGCCGGGTGGAGACGCTCTACACCGTGGTGGACCGGCTGGAGGGCGCGGAGGCCAATCTCGCCCGCGAAGGCATCCGCCTCGCCCCGCTCTTCACCCGCGACGACTTCACGCTGTAGAATCCGGGCTGCGGCAAACCGGGAGCGCGGCTGCCATGTCGCGGACGGCAGATATCGACACGAGCGGCCTCCGGCGGTGCATCGGCACGCTGGAAGCAGCGTTCGGGCATTTGCAGCGCGAAGCTTCCGACGGACCGATGCGCGATATTTTCCGCGCGGCCTGCGTCAAGGAATTCGAGCTTGTGCTGGAAGTCGGCGGGGCTTTGCTGCGCCGGCGCCTTCGGGACTTCCTTGCGAGCAACCGGGAGGCCGACCGGCTGACCTTCCGGGACGCCTTCCGCCACGCCGCAAAACATGCGCTCGTAACCGCCGACGCCTGCGAACGGTGGCTGCAATACCGCGATGTCCGCAACGCCTCCGCGCACGATTACGGCGAGCGCTTCGCCGAGACGGCGCTGGAGCTCATACCGGCATTCCTGGTCGATGCGCGGGCGCTCGCCGATGCCGTCGAGGGCGAAGACGGTGGCTGACGGGCTTCTCCTGCAGGAGCGCCACCGCGCCGCGCTCGAACGGCTCTTCGCCGAGCATCTGCCCGAGGTCGAGGTCTGGGCCTATGGCAGCCGGGTCACCGGCCGCGCGCATGAAGGCAGCGACCTCGACCTGGCGCTGCGCGCGCCCGGCGGGGCCGAAATCGAACCCGTCCGGCTGGGTGCGTTCCGCCGCGCGCTGGAAGCCTCCACCATCCCTATCCTCGTCCAGCCGCATGACTGGGCCCGCCTGCCCGAACGCTTCCGCCGGGAAATCGAGCGCCGGCACACGGTGCTGCGGCGCCGGCCGGAAACCCGCGAGTCGGCGGACGGCCGTTCGTAACGAAACGCGGCCTGCCCTCCGGAGTGGGCTTTATCGGTGCCGCCGGGTTTGCCGTCCGGTCACTCCGGACGGCGGTTTTCCCTATCGTCGGCGCGCTCATCTGCTGGTATGGCTACGGGATGACCGAGTGATGCACGCCCGGGCTGTCCGGGCCGGGAGGAAAGCCGGATGGAAATGAAGGCCGCGGTTCTCTACGAACCGAACAAACCGATGGAAGTGCAGACCGTCGAGCTCGACGACCCGAGCGACGGGGAGGTGCTGGTGCGCATCGCCGCGGCCGGCGTGTGCCACTCCGACCTGCACCTGATCAAGGGCGAGTGGACGACGCCGCTGCCCGCGGTGCTCGGCCATGAAGGCGCCGGGATCGTCGAAAAGGTGGGCGCCGGGGTGACGCGCGTGAAACCGGGCGACCATGTGATCCTGAATTTCCGCGCCAATTGCGGCCACTGCCACTATTGCGTGGTCGGGCGACCGGTGCTGTGCGACGGCATCGACACGCCGCGTTCGGCCATGTTCGACGGCACGGTGCGCCTGCACCGCAACGGGGCGGACATCCACCATATGGCGCGGGTGTCGTGCTTCGCGGAATACGCCGTCGTGCCGGAGTCGGGCGCCGTGCCGGTGCGCAAGGACATGCCGCTGGACCGGGCCTGCCTCATCGGCTGCGCGGTCATGACCGGCGTCGGCGCGGTCGCCAACACGGCCCGCGTGAGACCCGGCGATACCGTCGCCGTCATCGGCTGCGGCGGCGTCGGCCTGAACGCCGTGCAGGGCGCGGTGCTGGCCGGCGCGGACCGCATCATCGCCGTCGATCTGCTGGACAACAAGCTGGAATACGCCCGCCTGTTCGGCGCGACGGACACGGTCAATGCCGGCAATGGCGATGCCGCGGGCCGCGTGCTGGAGATGACCGGCGGCGGCGTGGACTTCGCCTTCGAGGCGATCGGCAACCCGACGGCGATACAGCAGGCCTACGAGATGTGCCGCATGGGCGGCACCACCGTGATCGTCGGCATGGCCCCGGAAGACGACGTGCTGGAGTTCAATGCACTGTCGATACCGCGCTCCGAACGCGCCATCGTCGGCTCGTGGTACGGGTCGGCGCGGCCGTGGGTCGATCTGCCCAGGCTCGCGGACATGTACATGCGCGGCCGGTTGAAGATCGACGAGTTGATAAGCCGCTCCTATCCGCTGGAGCAGATCAACGAGGCCTATGACGCGCTGCAGGCGGGCGAAGTGGCCCGGAGCGTGCTCACCTTCGAGTAAGCCTGCGGCCGTTCGGGGCGGCCGGGTTAGCCCCGCGCCGCCCTGAGTTGCGGGAATTCGGCCCGGAGTGCGTCGAAGGCCGCGCGGACCTCCGAGCCGTCGCCCCGCCGCGCCGCCGGGTCGAGCATATCGACGGCGTCGAAGATCCGGTGCTTGGCGTAGAAGCGCCAGTGGACGGGCAGCGCCGCGAGACATTCGGTGAGCGCATCGTAATTGGCGTCCGTCCAGACGGACTCGAAGGCCGCCCGCTCGGGGCCGACATCGTAGAAGCCGACCGCCTCGCCGCCGGCGCGGGCCGCGCGCAGCGCCTCCGTGGCGGGCCCGTCCACCGCGCCGTGGGCGATGACCACGCCATAGGCCTCGCGCGCCTGCTCCGCCGAGACCCAGCCGCGCCGCCAGTCCAGCAGCACTGCCTCGGGGTCGCGCCGGAACGGGTCGCCCCAGCCGCCCGCGCCGCCGCAGGTGACATGGATGACGTCGCCCGGCCCGATGGTGAGGATGTCGGTGTTCTTCAGGTCCACCTCGCGGTTGGTCCCCGGATTCAGGATGAATTTCGACGCGCCGCCCGGGCGGCCGCCCTGGATACCCCAGCCCGTGAAGATCGTCCGGTCCCGGTTGCGCGCGGTGACGCGGGTGTTCGGCGAGAACGCCTGGAACACCAGCTCCGTGCCGAGCCCGCCGCGATGCAGGCCGGGCCCGGCTGAGTCGCGCGCAAGGCCGAAGCGCAGCACCTTGATGCCGGCCTCCGCCTCGTTCACTTCGGTCGGCGTGTTCTTCATGAAGCCCTGATTGGCGCCCGAGCCGTCCGGACCGTCCTCCATCGCGCGCCCGCCGCCGCCGCCGCTCATCGGGCTGATCGCCGCCATGATCCGCCGGCCCGTGCGGTTGTCGATGGTGTTGACGTTCATGATCGGCCCTCCGGAACCGGGCGCGCCCGCCATACGGTCGGGAGCCGCCTGGGCGAAGGCGCCGAAGGTGAGGCCGTGCAGGCGGTAGCAGCTGAGCGTGCGCATGCCGACCGCCGCCGGGAACTCCGGATTGACCATGGTGCCCGACGGCAGGATGCAGCGGCATACGCGCGCGATGCCGGAGTTGAGGTAGAGCGACGGGTCCAGCGAGTAGAGCACATAGGTCATGCCGACCAGCAGCAGCACATGGCGCTCGTCGCCGCCGGTCGGCATGTTGAGCGAGGATTCGAGCTGCGGGTCGGACCCGGTGAAGTCGAAGACCAGCTCCTCGTCGCGGATGATCACCGTCAGCTTCATGCGGCAGGGCCGCCCGTCCACCGAGTCCTCGTCCATGTAGTCGGCGAAGGGGTAGCTGCCGTTCGGCAGGGTGCGGACGATGGCCCGGGCCTGGGCCTCGGCATAGTCCAGCAGGTCCGCCACGCCCTCGCGGAAGGTGTCCGCGCCGAAGCGGGCGATCATCTCGTGGACCTTGCGCTCGCCCGTGTTGCAGGCGGCGATCTGGGCCTTCAGGTCGCCCCAGTTCTGGTCGGGCGCGCGGACATTGGCGAGGAAGATGTCGAGCACCTGCCGGTTGAGCTCGCCCTCCTCCAGGATCTTGACGGGCGGGATGCGCACGCCCTCCTGGTGGATTTCCGAAAGCGTGCGGGAGAGCGAGGCCGGCACCGCGCCGCCGACATCGGTGTTGTGGATATGGCCGACGGAAAAGGCCACGATCTCGCCCTCGTGGAAGACCGGCTTCCAGATGTGCATGTCCGGCGAATGGGTGGAGACGAAGCCCGAATAGGGGTCGTTCGTCATCGCGATGTCGCCCGGCCGGTAGTCGTCGATCATGGCGATGGCGCGCCCGTAATTCAGGCCGACGAACCAGGTGGCGCCGAGTTCCGTGGGCGTGGCGAAGGTCTCCCCCTCCGGCGTGGTGAGGCCGGTGGTGAAGTCCTCGGTCTCCTTGACGAAGGTCGAATGCGCCGTGCGGTACAGCGTGTAGGCCATGCTTTCCGCGGCCGCGCGGGTGTGGTTCTTCAGGATTTCCAGCGTGACCTTGTCGATGGGCATTCAGCCCTCCCTGGTGAGGATCAGGTTGCCCCGGAGATCGACCTCGGCCGCGAAGCCGGGAGGAACCACGGTGGTGCAGTCGTCCTGCGAGACGATTGCGGGCCCGGCGAAATGCCGGCCGGGCAGGAGGTCGGCCCGGTCGTAGAGCGCCGCCATGCGTTCGGCGCCGTCCAGAAAGACCGCCGCTCGGCCGCTGGGCGCGGCCGGCCCCGGCACGGCGGCGGCTTCGGCCAGAGCCGGTTTCGGCACGGCGCCGCTCACCGTCAGCCGGAGATTGACCGCCTGCACCGGCGCTTGCGCGTCGGCATGGTCGTAAACGCGGGCATGTTCGCCGTGGAAGGCCTCGGCCAGCGCCGCGACCCTGCCGGCGGCGATATCGGCGCGGCCCACCGGGGTTTCGATTTCGTAGGACTGGCCGAGATAGCGCATGTCGGCGGACCAGATGAGGCGCGCCTCGCCCCGGAAGCCCTGTTCCTCGCGCAGCCAGGCGAGCGCTTCCGCCTCCAGGTCGCCCGCCAGGCCCTCCAGCACCGCCAGGCCGCCGGCGTCCAGATCGACGAAGGCCGTGCGGATGAAGTCGTTGCGGATGTCGGCGATCAGGCCGCCATAGGCGGACAGCACGCCGGGGGCGGGCGGCACGATCACCCGCGCCATGCCGAGCTCCCGCGCGAACAGGGCGCCCAGCATCGGTCCGGCGCCGCCGAAGGCCAGCAGCGAGAAGGCGCGCGGGTCCGCGCCCCGGCGCGACATCAGCTTCGAAACTTCCAGATACATGCCGGAGACGGCAACGCTCACAATGCTCTCGGCCGCCTCCGGGAGCCCGAGCGACAGGCGCTCCGCAACCCCGCCGACCGCGCGCTCGGCCGCCGCCCGGTCCAGCCGGACGGCGCCGTAGCCGAGCGCGCCCGCACCGAGCAGGCCCATCGCGACGAAGGCGTCAGTGACGGTCGGGCGTTCGCCGCCCGCGCCGTAGCAGGCGGGGCCGGGCCGGGAGCCCGCGCTTTCCGGGCCGACCTTCAGCACGCCGAAATCGTCCACCCGGGCGATGGAGCCGCCGCCCGCGCCGATGGAGGTGACGGAGACCGTCGGCACATAGATCGGGAACTCGCCCACCAGCTCGCCCGTGCCGAAGGCCGGCTCGCCGCCCTGGACGACCGCGACGTCCGCCGAGGTGCCCCCGACATCGAAGCTCAGCACGTCCTGAGCCCCGATGCGCGCCGCCGCGTCGGCCGCGCCGATGGCCCCGGACGCCGTGCCCGAGAGCAGCATGGCGATGGGGCGGGCCTTGCCGAGCTCGGCCGCCATGATGCCGCCGTTCGACTTGGTAATCATCGGCTCGGCCGGCACGCCGGCGTCGCGGAGCGCCGCCTGCAGCGAGCCGATATAGGCGGCCACCCGGCGCTGCACATAGCCGGCGACGGTGGCGGTCACGGTGCGCTCATATTCCCGGATGACCGGCCAGACATCGGAGGAGAGCGTCACCGCCATGCCGGGCTCCGCCGCCAGAATCGCGTCCCGGACCGCGCGCTCGTTCGCCGGGTTGGCATAGGCATGCAGGAGCGCCACGACGATCGTGTCCGCGCCGGCCGCCTTCGCCTTCGCCACCGCGTCCCGGACATCGGCGGGATCGACCGGCGTTTCCACCGAGCCGTCCTTCAGCACCCGCTCGGCGATGCCGTAAACCCGCTCGCGCGGAGCCAGCGGCGGCGGGCGGCGCGAGAAGATGTCGTAGGGGTCGGGCGTCTTCAGCCGCGCGACCTCCAGCACATCCTCGAATTCCCGCGTCGTGAACAGCGCCAGTGCCGCGCCCCGGCGCTGGATCACGGTGTTGACGCCCACCGTGGTGCCGTGGGTGAAGAACCGGATGCCGGAAGCCGGCTGCCCGTGCCGGCGGTCCAGCTCGGCGATGCCCTGCATGACCTCCGCGCCCGGCGTCTCCGGCGTCGAGAGGATCTTCAGGGTCCTGAGCGCGCCGGTCGCCTCGTCGAAGGCGCAGAAATCGGTGAACGTGCCGCCTATATCTACACCTATCCGGAATCTGCCTCCAGTGGCGGAATAATCTGCTTTCTTTTCAATACGTTGTGGCATGACCTCGGCCCAGAACGCGCAAGCCACGATCAGGCCAGTGTAAGCGTACTGTAAGCAGATTCATTCCAACGTCAGGCTGCTCGCGACGGTGGGGATAGCATCGTACGTACCCGCCTGAATCCAGCCCCCACCGGCCCGGGGCCTCAAGGAACGAACCGCGGTGAACGCTCCCGCAGCCGACCGCGACATCCTCGGCCACTCTAGCAGCCGATCCGTCAAGCGTCACCGGGCATGAGCCATGCGCCACGTTTCTGTCGCGGAACGCGTGGCCTGCCCCCGCTCCTCCGGCGAGGCGCGGTGCACCGGCTGCCGCCATCGGCAAGCGCTTGCGTCCTGGGGACCCGGCGGCGCACGATGCCTCGCGCCATGCCCCGCACGGCTCGCGGCGAAGGCGGTTCGCCGCTCCTTGCACCGGTCTTTCATCGGTTATCCACGGCCGAGTTGTCCTGACGCTCACCACCGCGCGTTGACCTGGAACCCGACCGTATGCTCCGGCGCCGCCGTGTCGCTCTCCCGGCGCGTCGCCTTCACCCCGAAGGAGACATCGGGTGCATTGTCGTTGGCCGCCGGCGAGAGCCGCCAGCCTATGCTGTAGTCGCGCGCTCCGGTGGCCAAGCCCAATCCGACATGCGGGCTGCCGGTGAAGCGTCCCGAGAAGGCCGGGAAGCCGTACGCGGCTTCCGCCTGCCAGCGGCTGTCGGTCTCGCCGTTGCCCGTGCGCCCGGCCAGCGGCTCGGTCCGGAACAGCGCGTCGAGCCCGCCCGTCGCCTGCCCGCCGAGCGTCTGGCGCAGGCTGAGCGACGGACCGCGCGCGCTCGCCGGGTCCGGGTCGAAGCCGAGCGAGGCGGCGAAGCCCCGGTCCTTCAGGTCGTCATTGCCGTGCGCGATCAGCGTGCGGCCCGAGAGGTCGAGTGAGAGGCCGAGCGCCGGGTCGACCCAGGCGACGCCGCCGCCGAGCTCGACCCCGAAGCCGGTCTCGGCATCGCCGCCGTCATGGCGCATGCCGACCTCCAGCTTCGGCGTCACCGATCCCTCCCCGTCCAGGGCGACCTTCCAGCTTCCCTCCAGCCCGAGCCGCAACCGGGTCACGTCGGAGTCCGACGCCGCCAGCTCGTGCGTCTTCTCCGAGCCCGTCCGCGCCCACAGCGCATCCGAGGTGACCGCCAGCGCCGGGCCGCTTCCCTCGGACGGCGCGGTGACGACATCACCGCGCACGCCGGCCGCGGCCATCGTCCAGTCGATGTCGGCGTCGAGCCGCTGGCCCATGCCGGTCTGGAGCGTCACTTGGCCCGCGCCGACGCCGAGCGCGCCCCAGAGCCTGAGGCGTTCGGACGCCTGGATTGCGGCGTAGGGAACCGCCGCGGTCAGCGACGCCTCGACGGCGCCGTCGCCCTCGCGCACCGCGCCGGCGCACACCATGCGCCGCGCCTCCGCGTCCAAGTCCTGGGGACAGCGTACGGACCCGCTGCCGCCGTCGCGGTAATCGCCCTCGGCCTCGCTCTGCATCAGCGCGAGGCCGACCAGCCAGTCGCCCCGCGCGTAGTCCGTGCCCAGCATGGCGGTCGTCGCCTCGCCGTCGAGGGAGAACGCACCCTCGCGCCCGTCGAAGCGCGCCTCGGCCGCCCGGCCCCAGAAGGCGAGGCTGCCGCCGGTGGCGTCGGCCTCCCCGGTCGCGGTGAAGCTCGAGCCGAGCAGCAGCTCGCGCGCGGTCAGTGTGCGCGTCGTCGCGCCCGTCCGCCCGCCGTCGAACAGCCGCTCGATATCGGACAGCCCCCGCCGCGCCGCCGGCAGCACCGGGCCGGTGTTGCCGGTGGCGGCATTATCGTTGGCGGCGCCGCCCGATCCGCCGGACCCGTCCCCGCCGAAGCTGAACGCCTGCCCGGCGAGCGTGCCGCGGGCGCCCGCGGTGCGCGGCGCGGCCATGCGCCCGGCGATGCCGTCGAGCGCCTGCTCGGCGGCGGTGCGCCCGAAGCGCGCGAGCCACGCCTTGGGCATCGGGTCGTCGTTCACGATGGTCCCCACGCCGACGTTGTCGCCGAGCACCGCGCGCGCGCCATGCACCGCCCCCAGCCTCACCTCGAAGGTCTCATCGCCCTCGTCGTGGCCGTCGTCGGCCATGCCGACCGTGAACCAGCGCTCCGTCCGCCCGGGCAGGAAGCGCAGCAGGAACTTCTGCGGGTAATAGTCCACCCCCTCGCGGGCCGAGACCGGACTCGACTCCCGGGTGCGGTAGTAGACGGTGACCGTCTCGCGCGCCGCGCGGCTCAGGCGCACCGTGAACCGGATGAGCCGGTCGCTCTCGCGCGCGCGGGCGTCGTCTATCGAGACCACCGGCACGCCCGGCGCGGGGTCGTTGTCGGCCACCGCGACCGTGGCCGCGCCGTCGGTGGAGTGCGGGGTGTAGCCGGTGCCGGCCTGGACGGTGGCGGTGACGCTGCCGTTCGGCTCGTGGGTATTGTCATTCACCGTCGCGACGGTGAGCGTTCCGGCGCCGTCGGTGCCGACCGTCACCGGCTTCGTGCCGGTCTGGCCGCTCTGGGCGAAGCTGCCGGACTGCGTGACCTGCACCCCGACCGTGAGGGCGCTCGCCGGCGGGGGCGTGGCGGTCAGGGTGAAGGTGGCCGTCCCCCCCTCGGTGATGTCCCCGCCTGCGGAGATGCGCACCTCCGGGGTCACGTCGTTGTCGAGCACCGCGACCGTGGCCGCGCCGTGGGAGGGGTGCGCGGTGTAGCCGGTGCCCGCCTGGACGGTGGCGGTGAGGCTGCCGTTGTCCTCGTCCACGTTGTCGTCGTCCGTCGTGACGGTGAGCGTTCCGGTGCCGCCGGTGCCGACGGTCGCCTGCCTGGTGCCGGTCTGGCCGCCTTCGGCGAAGGCGCCGCTCTCGGTGACCTGCACCTGGACCGTGAGGGGGCTCGCCGGCGGGGGTGCGGCGGTCAGGCTGAAGGTGGCGGTGCCCCCTTCGTTGATGGCGGCGCCGACGGCGATGCGCACCTCCGGCGTCTGGGGCGGGTCGTCGTCGTCGCCCACCGCCACCGTCGCGGTGGACGGGGTGCCGATGCGGTAGCCGCTGCCGCCCACCACCGTCGCCCGCACGCTCCCGTCGGGCTCGTCGATGGCGTCGCTCACCGTGGGCAGGGTGAGGGTGGCCGAGGCCTGGTTGGCCTGGATGGTGACCGTTTGCGTGCCCTCGTGGCCGGGGCTCAGGAAGTCGCTCGTCGCGTCGTCGTCGACGGTGAGGGTCACCGTGAGATTCGCCGTCGGGGCGGGATTCGCCGAGACGGTGAAGAGCACATTGCCGCTCTCGATGATGCCGGCGCCGCCGGTGACGGTGACGAGCGGGCCGGTGCCCGTGCCGCGCTCCAGGCACTCGAGCACCGTCACCACCGGGTTCCAGCGCCCGGGCGAGAACTGGTCCGCCATCTGCTGCGCCTCCGCCGCGGTCATCGCCGTCGCGCCGTTGTCGACCCCGAAGGCGGCGAGCACCCGCTTCCAGCGCTCGACGTGCGCCGTGCCGTGCTGCGTCTCGAGCACGTAGCCCTCCACGTCCCCCCGCACGTCGTCCGGGTCGCAGGCGCTCGGGACCGTCGGCGTCTCGTCGTCGTCCACGGCCACGGTGACCGGGGCCGCGGTCACGCTGGCGTAGCCGCCGGTGTTGCTCACCGCGTGGGCGATGGTGACGCTCTCGTCGTCGGCGTCGGCGTCGTCCTGCGGCGTTACCGTCACGGCCTGGGTCTGGCTCCAGGTCGTCGGCGTGAAGGTGAGCGTCGCGCTGGTACCCGGCGTGCCGCCGGAGGCGTGGACCTTGACCGCGTCCGCGTCGTCGCTGGTTGCGGTCACCGTCACGTCGGCGCTCGGGGCACTGTCGAGCACCACCGTGTAGCTCCCCGCCGCGCCGCCCTCGGCGAGGCTGAGCGTCGCGGCCGAGACCGTCACCCCGGGCGGGGCGGCCGCGGTGTCGTCGTCGTTCACCGCAACGGCCACGGCGCCGGTGATGCCGGCGTAGCCGCCCCCCGAGGCGGTGTGGGTCAGGGTGGCGGCGTCGTCGGCCCCGTTGTCGCCGGTGTCGTGGGCCGCCGAGACCGTCACCGTCTGCGGCGTGCTCCACAGGTTGGCTCCGGTGCGGGCGAAGGTGAGCTGCGCCGGGCTCACCGTCACGTCCGCGTTGTCCGAGGCGACGCCCACCGTCACCGTGCCCGTCGGCTCGGTGGCAAGGCGCACCGTGTAGGTCTGCGTCAGGCCCTCGTCCACCGCCACCGTGCTCGGGGCGAGCCACAGCCCCGGCCCCGCCGGGTCATTGTCCTGGATGGTCACCACCGCCTCGCCGTGCGTGCCCAGCGTCACCCAGTCCGGCAGCCTCGAGGCGTCGATGGC
>JAJEIH010000135.1 GCA_022827685.1 Alphaproteobacteria bacterium | reverse complement strand
CTCGCGCCGCCCGGCCGCCTGCGCCAGCGGCGAGCGCAGCCGGAGCCCCGCGTCCCGCCCGTCCAGCGCGAAGGCCGGCACCTCGCCGCGCCGGGCGAGTATGGCGAGCGCGCGCTCGATCAGCGGCGTCAGCAGCTCGGCCTCCAGCCGCCCGTAGGTCGCGCCGAGCAGCCGCGCCGTCTCCGCCGCGCGCTCCAGCACCTCGGTCGCGGTCATGGCCGGGCTCGCGGGCTCGGCCAGCCGGTCGGCGAGCAGGGCGTGGCGGATGCGCTTGCGCAGGTCCTCCAGCACGAGCTGCGACACGTCGAACCGCCCCGGCGCGGCGAGCGGCGTGAGCCCCGCCGAGCCCACCGCCTTCGGCATCACCGCGCCCGGCACCAGCTCCACCGCCGTCGGGTCGAGCACGCCGTCATCGTCGGCCTGCCAGATGCCGGTCGCGGCGATCGAGGCGTTCTTCAGGATGAGTTCCACCACCTTGTCGGCGGTCTTGATGTCGGGCAGCGCCTTCATCACCGGCGAGCGCCCATAGACCTCGCCCGGCGCCTTCAGCCAGCGGAAGCAGATGAAGGGCGAGACCGCGAAGCGGCCCTCCGCCACGACCTGCGCCGCCTGCCCGCCGCCGCCCTCCAGCACGGCGAGGTAGCGGTAACCGCCGCCGCGCGGAACGCGGCGAGTCGTCGAATGGGCGGCGTCAGCGCCGCCGCCGGGCTCTGGCGCGACGCGCTCGACGACGCCGAAGGGCCCCTCGCCGCCCGGGACGGGCGCGCGGGGGAAGCGGGCGCGGAGCGCGGCGGGGCCGAGTTCGCGCCGCCGCCATACCCGGTCGAGCCGCCCTTCCGGCCCCTCCTCCAGCACCGCCTCGCGGAGCGGGACGGCGGTGAACCGGAAGGCCGAGGCCCGGCCGACCGCGCTTTCCTCGAACAGCAGGCAGCCCGTGCCGAGCACCACGAGGTCCAGCAGCGCCTGGTGCATCTCGACCGCGAAGGCGGAGCGGTCCAGATGGCCCTGCACGGTCGCGGCGGCAGCTTCCAGTGCGTCGGCGGAGCCGGCGGCGCCGACGCCGCCATCGAGAGAATTCGCCGCGTCCGGCGCGGCGGAACCGGCCCCGATCCCCGGCTCGAAGCCGACCCAGCGCTCGAAGGGCGGCGTGAGTTCGGCGAGCAGGCTGGCGGCCAGCTGCTCGGCGGCATCGGCGGCCGTGGCGTCGTAGATGCGCCCGGCGGCGCCATGGACCGCCCCGTCCGCGCCGTAAGGCAGGGCATGGGCCGCACAGTCGCGCCAGAGCGCCTCCCAGGGGCGCCGCCGGGCCTCGCCGCGGCGGTATTCCGCGAGCAGCGCCTCCGGATCCGGTGTCTCGGCTGTCATTTGTGTTTCCCTCATGTTCTCTTGCATACTACCCCATGTTTCTGATTTGTCAAGTAGATTCGAGAAATATTACCCATATTTCAGGAGAAAATCGTGCAACTGGCCCGGCGTGAGCACCCGCCAGGAGGCGATGCCGAGCACGCGCTTGGCCACTTCGACGCAGGTGGCGGGCAGCAGCGGCGCGGGCCGGAAGCGCCGCCGCCGCCGCGTCTCGACCACGGTGAAGCCCCGCTCGCGGTAGAACCCGGCAAGGTCGAAGGCCGCCGGCACGGGCTGCACCGCGACATCGGTGTAGCCGGCCAGCGGATCGACCGTGATCCAGCTTCCGGCTTCCTCCAGCGCGACGAAGCAGTGGCGGAATCCCGGCCGGAGCAGCCGGAGCCAGCCGAGGTCCGCCTTGCCGGAAAACACCGCAAGCGCCCGCCCGCCGAAACCGCCGCCATCCCCGGAGCCGCCCGTCATGCCGCGATTCCCGGGCGTCCGGGGCCTCTGCCGGCAACGATCCCCTTGGCGCGCAGCAGGTCCTCCAGCCGCGCCATGCCCTCCTCCCAGAGCCGGGCGAGCGGCCCGTGCGCCGGGGCTTCGAGGCGGCGGCCGAACCGGGTCAGCACCTGCAGGTGCCGCCGGGTGAGCCCGCCGGGCTTTACCAGCCGGCGCAGACAGGCCAGCATATCGAGCGGCGTGCAGGGCCGGCCCCGGCCTTCATGGCCCGGCACGCCGCCATCCTCGACCACGAGGCGCCAGGACATGAACCAGAACCACGCCTCTTCGGCGTTCTTGAACGGCTTTTCGTCGCGGGAGCCCCGCGAAACATCGGGAACAGGCATGAATCCCCCATCTGTTCATTGAAAGTTCCGATTTTGCGTATGTGGTCAAATTCCTAGTGCATGTCAAGCGGATTTGTGCCTATGATGAATCCCATGCTGACCCATTCCGAAGTCTGGGCCGCGATCGACGCGCTGGCGGACCGTCACGGCCTGTCAGTCTCCGGGCTCGCCAAACGCTCGGGGCTGGACGCCACCACCTTCAACCGCAGCAAGCGGACCACCAGGGGCGGGCGCCCGCGCTGGCCCAGCACGGAGAGCATTTCCAAGGCGATGGCGGCGACCGGCTGCGGCGTTTCGGGGCTGTTCGGCGAGCAATTGCGGCGCGAGGGGGCGCCGGCGAGCACCATCCCGGTGATCGGCCATGCCCAGGCGGGCGTCCACGGCTATTTCGACGATGCCGGCTACCCGGTGGGCGCGGGATGGGACGAGGTCGCCTTCCCGGACCTGGGCGACCCCAACGCCTATGCGCTGGAGATCGCGGGCGACAGCATGGAGCCGGTCTATCGCGACGGGGACGTCGTTGTCGTCTCCCCGGCGGCGAGCCTCCGGCGCGGGGACCGTGTCGTGGCGCGCACCCGCGAGGGCGAGGTGCTGGCCAAATGGCTCGGGCGCCTCAGCGCGCGGCGCGTCGAGCTGCGCTCCTTCAACTCCGACCATGACGACCGCGTCCTCGACCGGAGCGACCTCGACTGGATCGCCCGCATCGTCTGGGCCAGCCAGTAGCCGCAGCCCTTACCGGCCTCCTCTTCCGTTCGTTCCTCCCCCGGCTTGCGGGCCGCGGGGCGCGCGCGCCCGCCTCCGGTTGCGCGGCGGGGCGGCGCGGGCGCATGCTGCGCGGCCATGAACGAGGCGCCGGAATTCCCGCCCGGACCTGACCGGCCGCTGCCCGGGGCCGTCGAGGTCGTCGTCATCGGCGCCGGCGTGGTCGGCGTGACGGCCGCGCTCACCCTGGCGGAATGGGGCGTGCCGGTCCTGCTCTGCGAGAAGGGCCGGATCGCGGGCGAGCAATCGTCGCGCAATTGGGGCTGGATCCGCATCCAGGGGCGCGATCTGCGCGAGATTCCGCTCATGCTGGAGTCGCAGGCGCTCTGGCGGCGCTTCGGCGCGCAGAGCCCGGCGGATTTCGGCCTGCGCCAGCGGGGCATCGCCTATATCGCCGAGGACGGGGAGGAACTGGCCCGGCAGGAGGCCTGGCTCGCCTCCGCGCGGCCCTTCCAGCTTTCCTCGCGCATGCTTTCGGCCGCCGAGGCGGGCGCGCTGGTCGGGCAGGACGACGCGCGCTTCGCCGGCGGGCTGCTGACGCCGACCGACATGCATGCCGAGCCCGCGCTCGCCGTGCCGGCGCTGGCCCGCCTTGCGGCCGAGGCGGGCGCTGCGGTCTTCGAGCACACGGCCGTGCGCGCGCTGGAGCTTTCCGGCGGCAGGGTTGCCGGCGTCGTCACCGAGCACGGGGCCGTCGCCTGCCGCGCCGTCATCCTGGCGGGCGGCGCGTGGTCCCGGCCGTTCCTCGAAAACATGGGGCTCGCGCTGCCGCAGCTTGCCGTCAGCGCCCAGGCCCTGCGCACCGCGCCCGCGCCCGCCCTTGCGCCCGGCCCGGTGGGGATGCGAACCGCATCGGTGCGCCCGCGGCTCGACGGCGGCTACACGGTCGGGCGGGTCGGGACGGCGCGCTTCGACCTCATCCCCGCCGCCTTCGCCCATTTCCGGGCCTTCCTGCCGCTGCTGAGGGAAAGCTGGCGGGAGACGCGGATCCGCTTCGGCCGCGAGTTCTTCGGCGCGCTCGGCCGGCGGCGCTGGCGGGCGGACCAGTTCAGCCCGATGGAACAGGCCCGCATGCTCGACCCCGCTCCGGACGCGAAGCTGTCGGCCGACCTGCTGCGCATGGCGCGGCGGGTCTATCCGCAGCTCCGGGGCGTGCCGGCGGTCGAGGACTGGGGCGGGATGATCGACGTGACGCCGGACGAGGTGCCGCTGATCGGGCCGGTCGCCGGGCTGGAGGGGCTGACGCTCGCCACCGGGCTTTCCGGCCACGGCTTCGGCTTCGGGCCGGGCGCGGGCCTCCTCGCCGCGCAGTTCGCCGCCGGAAGGGAGCCGGCCGCCGACCCGGCCCCCTTCGCCGCGGACCGCTTCGCGCGGCCGTGACGGCAGCCGGGCCGGGACCGGGGCTGTAGCCTGTGACCCCCGCCGCCGCGGCCCGCTTCCTGCTGGCGACCTGCTTCCTGGTGCTGCTGTTCAACGGCGGCGCGCGCTTCGCCATCGGCCTGCTGCTCCAGCCGATGACCGAAGACCTGGGATGGAGCCGCAGCGAAGTCTCGCTCAATGTCACCCTGTTCATGGTGCTGACCGCCGGCGCCATGTTCCTGGTCGGCCGCCTCGTGGACCGCGCGGGCGCCGCCGCCGTGCTGGGCGCGGCCGTGCTCGTCTCGGCCGCCGGGCTCGTCTCGATGGGCTTCGTCGAGCATCCCTGGCAGGCGCTGCTGTTCTACGGCGTCGTGTTCGCGCTCGGCAGCGCCGGCACCTCGATCACGCCCATCGGCGTGCTGCTCAGCCGCTGGTATCCGCAGCGCATGGGCATGGCCAACAGCATCGCGATCTCCGGCATGGGGCTCGGCCAGCTGCTGGTCATCTCCCTGCTCGCCGCGCAGCTCGCCGTGCTCGGCTGGCGCGGGTCCTTCTTCGCGCTCGGGCTCGCCACGCTGGTCTGCGTGCTGCCGCTGCTGCTGTTCGCGCGGACCGCCCCCGGCCCCGCGCCGGCGCCGAACGGCGCGCCCCGGACCGCCCCGTCGCCGGAAGGAGGGGCGGCGACCCTCCGCGAGGCGCTGGCCTCGCGCCGGCTCCAGGTGCTTCTCGTCATCTACGCGATCTGCGGCTTCCAGGACTTCCTGATCGCCGTCCATGTGGTCGCCTTCGCGGTCGATGAGGGCGTCGATGTCCTGCTTGCCGGCAACATCCTAGCCTTCATGGGGCTGGCCGGCGTCGGCGGCGTGCTGCTGACCGGCGTGCTGAACGACCGCCGGGGCCCGGTGCTGCCGACCGCGATCTGTTTCCTGCTGAGGACGCTCCTCTGCGCCGCCCTGCTGGTCAGCCGGGAGCCTGCCGTCATCGCCGGCGCGGCGCTGCTGTTCGGCGTGACCTTCTGGGCCACCGCGCCGCTCACCGTGGTCTTCGGCTGCGAGATCGCCGCCTGGTCGCGGCTTGGCGCGGTGACCGGGCTCATCACCATGGTCCACCACTCCGCCGGCGGCTTCGGCGCGCTTGTCGGCGGCGAGATCTACGATGCCCGGGGCTCCTACGACGCGGCCTTCGTCCTCCTGCTGGTCCTGTCCGCCATCGCCCTCGGCCTCACGCTGGCCCTGCCGCGCCGGCCTGCGCCCCGGCAATAGCGCCTGTTCGGATATTATGAAATAATTCTTTCACACGGGTTGAATGTGAGGGGTCCGCACCAATATGGAGCGGATGGAACGAAACGCCTTCGTCCTCTGCCCGGCCCTCGCGCGCCCCCGCGCGCGGGCAATCAGGCGCGCAAACCGCGCCGCCGCGAACGCGCGCCGGCGGGCGCGCAGGATACGCGCGAATTAGGGTCCCGGCGGAACGGAACGAAGCGGGTTCGCAAGGGAGGAATCCATGCCGGAGACGCATCGACTGGAAAACCGGACGGAATACCGGGAGCCGCCGCCCGAAGCGGCGGACCTCATGCCCGGAACGGGCACAGGATATGACGCCCGCGCATGGAGATCATGACATCGCATGACACACCATGACACTTCATGACATGCCGCCGGGGCGGGCCCCTCCGGGCGCGCGCCGGGCGGGCGGGCGGGCGGGCGCCGCCGCCTGTGGACAGCCGCCGGCCCTGCCGATACAAACCCGTCTTCCCCGCATCCGCCCGGAGGATTGCGACGCATGGCGAGCGCGAGCGAAATCCGCACGGCCTTTCTCGACTATTTCGCCCGGCACGGGCATGAGGTCGTCGCGTCCGGCCCCCTCGTGCCGCGCAACGACCCGACGCTCATGTTCACCAATGCGGGCATGGTGCAGTTCAAGAACGTCTTCACCGGCAGCGAGCGGCGCGCCTACAACCGCGCCGTCACCTCGCAGAAATGCGTGCGCGCCGGCGGCAAGCACAACGACCTCGAGAATGTCGGCTACACCGCCCGGCACCACACCTTCTTCGAGATGCTGGGCAATTTCTCCTTCGGCGACTACTTCAAGGACCTCGCCATCGAGCTCGCCTGGAACCTGGTGACGCGCGAATACGGCCTGCCGGCGGAGCGGCTGCTGGTCACCGTCTATGCCGAGGACGACGAGGCGGCGGGCCTCTGGAAAAAGATCGCCGGCCTGCCCGAGAGCCGCATCCTGCGCATCCCGACCTCGGACAATTTCTGGGCGATGGGCGACACCGGCCCCTGCGGCCCCTGCTCGGAAATCTTCTACGACCACGGCGACCACATTCCCGGCGGCCCGCCCGGCAGCCCGGACGAGGACGGCGACCGGTTCATCGAGATCTGGAACCTGGTCTTCATGCAGTTCGAGCAGGTGACGCCGGAGGAGCGCATTTCCCTGCCCAGCCCCTCCATCGACACCGGCATGGGGCTGGAGCGGCTCGCCGCCGTGCTGCAGGGCAAGCACGACAATTACGACATCGACCTGATGCAGGCGCTGATCCATGCCTCGGCAGAGGCCTCCGGCGTGGACGCGGACGGCCCGCACGCCGTCTCGCACCGGGTGATCGCCGACCATCTGCGCGCCTCCGGCTTCCTGATCGCCGACGGCGTGCTGCCGGCGAATGAGGGCCGGGGCTACGTGCTGCGCCGGATCATGCGCCGCGCCATGCGCCACGCGCATATCATCGGCTGCCGCGAGCCGCTCTTGCACCGGATCGCCCCGGTGCTGGTGCGCGAGATGGGCGGGGCCTTCCCGGAGCTCGGGCAAGCGAGCGCGCTCATCTCGGAGACGCTCAGGCTGGAGGAGGAGCGCTTCAAGCAGACGCTCGGGCGCGGCCTGCGGCTGCTCGACGAGGCGGAGGCGGGCCTCGGCGACGGCGAGGCGCTGCCGGGCGCGGTCGCCTTCCGGCTCTACGACACATACGGCTTCCCGCTCGACCTGACGCGCGACGTGCTGAGGGGCCGCGGGCGCGGCGTGGACGAGGCGGGCTTCGAGGCCGAGATGGACCGCGCCCGCGCCGAGGCCCGCAAGGCCTGGGCCGGCTCCGGCGAGGCGGCGGCCGAGACGCTCTGGTTCGATTTCCGCGAACGCCTCGGCGCGACGGAGTTCCTCGGCTACGAGACGCTGGCCGCCGAGGCCGAAGTGCTGGCGCTGGTGGCGGGCGGCGAGGAGGTCCGGCGCTTCGAGGAGGCCGGCGGCGAGGTCCTGGTCATCACGAACCAGACGCCCTTCTACGGCGAGTCGGGCGGCCAGGTCGGCGACAGCGGGGCCATGACGGTTCCGGGCGGCGCGACGCTTGCCGTGACCGACACGCAGAAGAAGCTCGGCGACCTGCATGTCCATCTCGCGCGGCTGGAAGAGGGCGCGCTGGCGGTGGGCGATGCGGTCGAGCTCCGGGTGGACGGCGCGCGGCGCGCGGCGGTCCGGCGCAACCATTCCGCGACCCACCTGCTGCACCGCGCGCTCCGGGATTCGCTGGGCGCTCATGTCGCGCAGAAGGGCTCGCTGGTGGCGCCCGACCGGCTGCGCTTCGACATCTCCCACCCGAAGCCGATGGCGGCCGACGAGATCGCGGCGGTCGGCGCGGCGGTGAACGAGCGGGTGCGGCTGAACTCGCCCGTGTCCACCCGCCTCATGGCCACGGACGATGCCATAGAGGCCGGCGCGCTCGCGCTCTTCGGCGAGAAATACGGCGAGGAGGTGCGCGTGGTGACGATGGGCGGCGCGGACGGCGGGGGCGGGTCCTGGTCGGTCGAGCTCTGCGGCGGCACGCATGTGGCGCAGACGGGCGATATCGGCCAGTTCGTCATCGTCGAGGAGGCCGCGCTCGCCGCCGGCGTGCGCCGCATCGAGGCGCTGACCGGCGAGGGTGCGGCGGCCCATGTCGCCGAGCGGCTGGGGCTGCTCGACGAGGCGGCATCCGCGCTCCGCACCGCGCCCGGCCAGGTGCCGGCGCGCGTGGCGCAGCTTCTGGAGGAGCGCCGGCGCATGGAGCGCGAGATCGCGGAGCTGCGCCGCAAGGCCGCGACCGGCGGCGCGGGGCCGGCCTTCGAGGAGATCGGCGGCCGGCGCCTCAGCCGCCAGGTGCTGGAGGACGTGCCGGCGCGCGAACTGAAGGCCATCGCCGACGACCTGAAGCAGCAGATCGGCAGCGGCGTCGTCGCGCTGGCGGCGGTGAATGACGGCAAGGCCTCGCTGGTGGTGGGCGTTACCGACGACCTGGCGCCATCGCTGAGCGCCGTGGACCTCGTGCGCCTCGGCGCGGCCGCGCTCGGCGGCAAGGGCGGCGGCGGGCGCCCCGACATGGCCCAGGCCGGCGGCCCCGACGGCGCCCGCGCAACGGAGGCGCTGGCCGCGATCGCGGAGGCTATGGGGGGTTAGGGCGACGGTGTTCGCCGAACCCTGGAGCTCTTTGCTTGTCGTTGCCGGCTTCGCTGTCGCCTGGCATGTTGCCCGCGTAATTGTAGATCAGTCGGTTCAATCCTGGCGGGAACGCAAACTGGAGCAGGTAAGGGCAAGGAACGACATCGATAGATTTGGATTCGATATGGCATTCAATCGGTATGAGGCGTGTCGAACTATTTTGGCAGAAGTTAACGTAGAGGAAGATGGAATAAGAGCTTTTGTTGATGAAACGGATTGGGATGAAATAAAGAATCGATGCCGCAATACGGAAGATTACCAGCCGATTTTTGTGGGAGATACTTCTCGCTCACAGCTTCAGAAAGTCTGCGACGAGAGTATGCATTTCCTACCAACCCCTGTTATCGATCACGCCATCGCATATCTGGGAAGCCGCAACGCAGTGTTTTTGTTGACCGACGCGATAATGGCGCCACAATTCAAATCATATGACTGTCAAAGAAAGCTTTGGCTGTTGCAACAGTTGTATGAGCAGGCGAAACAACAGTTGGAAAACACCTCGCCACTCGCATGCGCACTCGATAAAGCATGCGAAGCAATGGCAGAAGCTCTAGGTGAAGACTACAGGCGCCGTTACTAGACGCCGCCGGGTCCTATCGGACGTCCCATATCCCGCATCCCGCTGTTCTCACGACCTCCGCCAGCATATGGGCCGCTGCATTCCGCCGTCAAGCGGCTACTCCGCGGCTTCCTGGCGTCTGCGGGCTTCGGAGGCTTCGAGATTGTCGTCGGGGCGGTCCATGGAGAAGACGCTTTCGACCAGCGCATAGTCCATGTAGCCGCAGCGCGCGATCGGGCGGTAGCGGGTCATGTCCACCATGCCGTCCACGATGATGTCGTCCGAGATATGGACGCCGACCACCCTGCCGAAGCAGGCATTGTTCTCGATCTTCGGGCTCGATCCCGGCAGGCGCACGCGGAACAGGAACTCGCATTCGAGCGCGGCCGGAGCCTCCGCGACGCGCGGCGGCTTCACGATCTCCGAGGGGGCGGCCGTCAGGCCCGCAAGCTCGATCTCGTCCACCTCCGGCGGCACATGCGCCGAGCTTTCGTTCATCGCCACCCGCAGGTCCCAGTTGCAGAGATTCACCACGAACTCGCCCGTCTGCTCGATGTTCTCCAGCGTGTCCTTGCGCCCGCCGCCGAGGCGCGGATTGTTGGGCGCGAAGACGATGATCGGCGGCGAGTCCGCCATCGCGTTGAAGAAGCTGTAGGGCGCGAGGTTGACCACGCCATCGGTGCTCAGCGAAGAGACCCAGGCGATGGGGCGCGGCGCCACCAGCGCCTTGAAGGGGCTGTGGCGGAGGCCGTGCTTGCGGTGGTCGGCATAGAACATGGGGTTCGGGCGCCTTTCTCTCAGATGCGCCGGCCGGCCGCGTCCCAATAGGGCTCGCGGAGCTTGCGCTTGAAGATCTTGCCGGTGTCCTCGCGCGGCAGGGAGTCGTGGAAGACGACCAGCCTCGGGTGCTTATAGCCCGCAATGCGCCCGGTGAGGAAGGCGGCCACCGCCGCCTCGTCGCAGCCGCTGCCGGGCTCGCGCTCGATGGCGGCCGCGACCCGCTCGCCATATTCCTCGTCCGGCACGCCGAACACCGCGCAGTCGCGCACGCCGGGGCAGTCGATCAGCGCCGCCTCGATCTCGGCCGGGTAGATGTTGACGCCGCCCGAGATGATCATGTCGCGGCGGCGGTCGTTCAGGAACAGGTAGCCCGCCTCGTCCAGATAGCCCATGTCGCCATTGGTCACGAGCCCCTCATGCTCGACGCCGGCGCGCTTTTCCGGGTCGTTGTGGTAGGTGAAGGGCATGAGGTCCCGGTGCAGGCAGTAGATCTCGCCGGTCTCGCCGGGGCCGAGGCGGCGCTTGTCCTCGTCGAAGATCGCGATCTCGGCGTTGCGCATCACCGGGCCGACCGTGCCGGGCCGCCGGAGCCACTCTTCGGAATCGCACCAGGTCACCATGCCGGTCTCGGTCGAGCCGTAATATTCGACCAGCACCGGCCCCCACCACTCGATCATCGCCCGCTTGACGTCCGGGGCGCAGGGCGCGCCCGCATGGATGACGCGCCGCAGCGAGGAGAGGTCGTAGCGCGCCCGCACCGCCTCCGGCAGCTTGAGGAGGCGCACGAACATGATCGGCGCCATGAAGGCATGGCCGATCCGGTGCTCCTCGACCAGCGCCAGGAACCGCTCGGCGTCGAAGCGCCCCATGAGCACCAGATGGCCGCCGGCAAGCCGGGTCATCATGGCGTGGTTGTTGGGCGCGGCGTGGTAGAGCGGCGCGGTGACGGCCGAGACCATGCCGGGATGCAGGCCGTAGATCTCTGCGAGGAAGGCCGCGATGGTGTCGCGTTGGTCCTGCGTGGCCGGCCGGCGGCGCACGCCCTTCGGCCGGCCGGTCGTGCCGGAGGTGTACATCATCGAACCCGGCGGATCGAGCGGCGGCCCGGCATGAGGCTCATGGGCGGCGAGCCAGTCCGGCCAGTCCGAGAGCGGGATTGCCGGTATTTCCAGCTCGCCCAGCGGCGCCAGCAAATGCGGATGCCCGACCAGCGCCTTCGCGCCGCTGTCGGCGAGGATGTAGCGGACCTCGTCCGGTGCCAGGTGCCAGTTGACCGGCACCGCATAGGCCCCGAGCATCCCGGCTGCATCGGTCACCGTGAACACCGCGGAATCGTTGTGGAGCAGCCAGACGACCGCATCGCCGGGGCCGACGCCGAGGCGGGCGAAGCCGGTCGCCGCGCGCGCCGCCCTCTCCGCCATGTCCGCCCCGTCGACAACGCTGTCGTCCAGCCTCACCCAGCCGTCGGTCATCGTCTTCCGTTCCCCCTCTCGGTCCTTCCAGCGCTTGTGGAACCGGAGTCGGTCTTCCGGCGCGTCACGCCCCCGGCGGCACGTCCAGTGTCGGGTTGCGGTCGAAGAAGCCGTCGGCCTCAAGCCGGAAGCCCGTGCGGGCGACCGGCTGCACCGGCCAGTCCTCGAGGCGCGGCAGGTGCAGCAGGCCGAAGGTGTGCCAGAGCACGATGTCGGCATCCTCGATCGACCGGCCCTTCTCAACCCAGCTTGCGATGGTCTCCGAGCCGTCGCTCTGATTGACGAAACGCCCGGCCGGATAGCGCTCGTCAGGATCGTACGGCGTGCACCACATATGGTTGAAGATGAAGGCCGCGCGCTTCGCCATCATCGTCCCGGCATGGAACCAGGGCCGGAGCATGCCGTTCGAGTGCAGGCGGTAGGCCGTCGGCCGGCCGAGCGCGTTGGCCGCCGTGGCGCTCTCCACCTTCCAGAACCGTTCGGTGTCGGCATTGCGCGTCCGGCCGGTCTCGGTCTTCAGCACCGTCCGCTCCGCCCGGAAGGCGTTGCCGTTCGGGTTCCCCTCGCCCATCGGCGGCTGCACGACATTCATCTCGACCAGCCGGTTGGCGTCGCCGTCCACCGCCATGTCGAGGCGGGCGCAGAACAGGTGCTGGTGGTTGGGGGCGGTCACGCCGGGCATGACCTCGGTGCCGTAGTCCGTCCCCGAAACCACGTTCAGGCCCTGGGTGTTCATGATGCCGGTCGCCTTCACGTCCAGTTCCAGCGTCCCGTCCATGTGGAAGACCCAGTAGAAGCCGTATTCGTAATTGCCGACCGTCGCGATCATGGAGACCAGCAGCCGGCGCGCCCGGCGGTGCTCCATCTCGTCGGTCATGTAGTCGGTGTGCTTCCAGAGCATCCCGTCGTCTTCCTCGTGCAGGCAGATGGCGTTCTCCACCACCACCGGCTCGCCCGAGGTCACCGTGTACACGCCGTCGAAATAGTGGACATGGCCGCGGCAGTCGCAGCCGAGCTTCAGCGGGTTGGCGACCTGGCCGAGGCCGTATTCGCCGACGTCGAAGGCGTTCTTGCGGTAGTTGTTGAAGGAGGGGTCGCCATAGGGCACGACCATTTCCGCAATCGAGGCGCGCCAGATCAGCGGGCGCCAGGGCGCCTTCTCGCCGCCGCGCACCCGAATGTCGTTGAGCACAAGCCCCTCGCGCGGATGGAACTCGACATGGAAGCGCCAATTGGCCCAGGTGACGACCCGGTCCTCCACGGTGAAGGAGGCGCCCTCGGGCTGGGAGATGTCGATGGGCTTCAGGTCGCCGCGCAGCATGTGCGCGATTTCCGGCCGCGCGGCCTGGTAGTTCGAGGACGATTTGGGCACCTTGTGGACCGCCTGGTCGATGACCCGCATGACCTCGACCCTGTTGAGATCGAACAGCACGTTCAGGCCCTCGACCGGATGGGCGTAGCCATTGTCCGCCGGATCGGAGCGCAGATAGACCAGGCAATGCACCAGCCGCCGGCCCTCTTCGTCCTCGAAGCCGAAATTGCCGGCCGAGAAGGGATCGACCTGTATGTTCGAAAGGTCCGTCACGCCGCGCCGGGCCATCGCCGCAATGAAGTCGGGATGCTGCGGCACCGTCTCGGCGCAGACCAGGAACTCATCGACATTGATCGCCGGCCGGGCGTCCGGCACCTCCGCTGCCGATTCCACCCTGCCGCCGGCGAGGTCCACGATAAGCTCGCTCACGCTGACGGCGGCCGTGTCATAGATGCTGACATAGGCCTTGCGGCTGCCGCCGGCGCTGCCGGCCGCGATCTTCGCCCGGCACTCGGCCTTGTCGGGATAGTGCAGACGGATCGTTTCGAACTTCGTCGTCCCGGTCCATCCGTCCCACGCCCGGACGATACCGCCCGCCGCCTCGATCTCGGCCGGCGTCAGCGCATTCAGCGGATGGGCGCCGCGTTCGGTCGCCGGGGTGTTGCTGCTTGTATTCGCCATCGGTTCTGTCCTTCCCAGGCAGGCGTGCAGGCCGTCGGCCGGACGGGAGCAGGCCCGCGCGGCCTCAGCTGCCCGTGAAGACCGGGCGGCGCTTTTCCATGAAGGCGGTGCGGCCCTCGCGGTAGTCGGCGCTGTCGAAGCAGGCCTTGGCGAGCGCCTCGATCAGGCCGGCCTCGCGCTCCTGCCGGTCGGCCATCACCTCGCGGATGGTGAGCTTGGAGGCGCGGATCGAGAGCGGCGCGTTCACCGCAAGCCCGGCCGCATAGTCGCGCACATGCCCTTCCAGCTCCGCCGCCGGCACGACACGGTCGATCAGCCCGACGGCGTAGGCCTCCTCCGCCGGCAGCCGCCGGCCGGAGAACAGGATGTCCTTGGCCCGCGCCGGTCCCACCAGCCCCACGAGGCTGCGCACATTCTCGAAATTATAGGCGATGCCGAGCCGGGCGGCGGGAATGCCGAACTCGGAGCCTTCGGCGGCGAAGCGCAGGTCGCAGGTCATGGCGATGCCGAGGCCGCCGCCCATGCAGAAGCCGCGGATCATGGCGATCACCGGCTTCTCCGCCGTCGCCAGGCGCTGGCGGCCGGCGTCGGTCGCGGCGCTGTAGCGCGCGGCGGCCGCGGCGTCGGCGCGGTTCTTCTCGAACTGGGAGATGTCGGCGCCGGAGACGAACGCCTTGTCGCCCGCGCCCTTCAGCACGATGACGCGCACCTCCGGGTCCGCCTCGAAATCGGCAAGGATGGCGTCCGCGCCCTGCCACATCTCCATGGTCATGGCGTTGCGCCGGGCCGGATTGTTGAAGGTCATCCAGCCGATGCCGGATTCCTTGTCGGCCAGCATTTTGCCATCGGCATATTCCATTCCGGCGCTCCTCGCCTGCGGGCTTCGCCGGGTATAACCCGGTCAGCCGGCGGCCGCATCCTCCTCGCGCCGGGTTTTCGCCACTTCCTTGATGCGGTCGAACTCCGCCTTGCGGCGCGCGATCTCTTCCGGCGGCACGAGGTCGATGTTGGAATAGTCGCGCTTCCAGGACGGGTCGTCCGACCAGCGGAGCGGGTTGCGCACCGTCGTGTCAGGTCCGGGCGCGCTCTCCAGCAGCCGGAGCGCGAGCGCCAGTGTCTCGCGCTGCGAGTCCGGGTCGTGCGGGCGCCCGGCCGGATTGCCGAGCGGGAAGTCGCTGAACAGGAAGCGCGGCACGCCCGCATGTTCCACGATGTCCCGGGCGCAGCCCATGACGACGGTCGGGATGCCGGCGGCTTCCAGTGTGCGTGCGGCCAGACTCACGGTCTGGTGGCACACCGGTCAGTTGGCGGCGAGAACGGCCGCGTCGGCCCCGTCCTCCCGGCATCGCGCCAGCAGCTCCGGCGCGTCCACTTCGATGGTTGCCGCATGGCTGCGGTTGGTCGGCGCGCCGTGGAAGCGCGGGGCCACCTCCCCGATCCGGCCCTCTTCCGCTGCCCTCCGGAGCTCGCGGAGCGGGAACCAGCTGCCGATATCCTCGGCCGTGGTGTGGTCGCGGTCGATGGCGATATGCGAGATGCGCAGGTCCGGGTCCGAAGCGCTGTCGCCGGAATAGACGCTGTAGAACTTGGCCGCCGCATTGTAGGGCGCGCCCGGCCCCTGGTCGCCCTTGCCGGGCTGGTGGGGTGCGGCCGTCGTCACCAGCGCGACCCGCGACTCCGCCAGCGGCTTCGCGAGCGCCGCGAAGGGCGTCTCGACATAGTGCGCCCACTCATAGGGCTTGCCGTAGCCCAGCGTCTCGTAATAGCGGCGGATACGGTCCAGATAGGGGATCGGCCGGTCCTCCGCCGGCGCGAAGCCGAAACGCCCGCTCATCGCTGTCCTCCTTGTCGCCGGGTTGCGGTCATTCGCCGGGGGCCATGCCCTTGGCGGCAAGCTCCTCCAGCGCCTCCGGCGCCTTTTCGAGATGGCCGAGGCCCATGCCGCGCAGCACATGGTCCGCCTTGGTGTACTGGATCTTCGTGTAGGTGGTGAGCTCCACCCGGTTGCCCCAGGGGTCGAGGAAGTCGGTGAACGGCCCTTCGAGGAACGCGACGCCCATCTCCTCCAGCCGGCGGATGGCGAGCTCCTTGTCGTCCACGGCGATGCCGAAATGGCGATTGTCGTCGGGCCCCTGCCGCCGGCCCAGCGAGAAGTTGATGAACTGGTCGCCGAAATAGACGAAGGCGGCCTTCTCGCTCTGCCGCGCGATCTCGAGCTCGAGGAAGCCGCCGTAGAAGTCCAGCGCCTCCCGGATATCGCCGACCTCCAGCGCGACATGGTTGATGCCGACCGGTACCGCCTTGCCCGTCATCGTTCCGCCTCCATATTCCGCCGCCGCAGTCAGCCCGGCCCGAACATCGGCTCGCCGGGCTCCGGCATTTCCGCCGTCAGCACATTCTCGCTGAGCGAGTTGGTGATGAACAGCGTGCGCCCCTCCGGCCCGCCATAGGCGACATTGGTCGTGAGCGCGCCGCCGTCGCAGGCGACCGCCCGGTGGGTCGGCAGGCCGGCCGCCGACCAGAGCCAGACCTGCCCGCCGCCGGCGTGCGCAACGGCGAGATTGCCGGCCCGGTCCACCGCCATGCCGTCCGGCCCCATGCCGCCGATGAGCCGGCAGAAGAGGCCGACGCGGTGCACCGTGCCGTCCTCGCGGAACGGCACCCGCCAGACGGCGTTGTCGCGGGTCACGGCCACATAGAGCTCCGTTTCGGCCGGGTTCATGACGAGACCGTTCGGGCTCGGCGCATTGGACACCAGGCAGTCGAGTTCGCCGGAGGCGGACAGCCGGAAGACGCGCCCCGTCGGGTCGTGCAGGCCGCTCGTTCCCTGGTCGGTGAAGTAGAGGTCGCCGTTCGATGCGAAGAAGAGGTCGTTCAGCCCCTTGTAGCCGGGCAGGCGGTCGGGACCCAGGAAGGTCTCGACCCGGCCGTTCACGGGATCGACCACCATGACGCCGTTCTGCCGGTCGGCGACGAACAGCCGCCCGTCCCGGTGCAGCTTCATGCCGTTCGGGTGGCCGTCATACTGCGCGGTTACCGACCAGCCGCCGTCCGGCGCGAGCTTCAGGATGCGCCCGAAGGCGATGTCCACCATGTAGAGGTTGCCGTCGCCGTCGAAGGCCGGCCCCTCCAGGAAGGAGCCGACCCGGTGGCCGCGGAAGATCTCGCGGGTGAAGGCGCTCTCGCGGTCCGTGATGCGGAGCTCGTCCGGCAGGACGGCGTGGATGCGGGTCTCGATGACCTTCGGTTCGGGGACCATGGGCGGGGCTCAGAGCTTTTCGAGCTTCTGGAGGGTGCGCAGCCAGCGGGGCCGGGGCTCGTCGCCGAAGCTCGACGGCCAGTTGGTGTAGGCGACCTCGCCGACATAGATGTCGCCCCGGCTGTCCACGGCGAGGCCGTGCGGGGCGAGGAACCTGCCGGGCTCCTGTCCCGGCCCGTCTTCGCCGCCGAGCCGGGCTATCAGCTCGCCCTCGTTCGTGACGATGGAAAGGCGGGGGCCGAGATTGGGATGGTTGCGGTTGACGGCCATGCCCGGCCCGAGCTCGCCGATGAAGCAGTGCGGGCAGGAGCCGCGCGGCATGTAGAGGCCGCAGGGCCGGTGGAGGTTGTTCCACTGCGCCTCGTAGCGCCCCTCCGTGTCAAACACCTGGACGCGGTGGTTCTCGCGGTCGGCGACATAGATCCAGCCGTCGTCGTCGGCGGTGATGTTGTGGACGATGTTGAACTGCCCGGGATCGGTGCCGCTCTCGCCCCAGCTCTTCACCAGCCTGCCGTCGGGCGTGTATTTGTGGACGCAGGCATTGCCGTAGCCGTCGGAGACGAACAGGTGCCCGTCCGGCGAGATCGCCGTGTGGGTGCAGCGGTGGAACGGCTCGTTGCTCATGAAGGGCGCGGGCGTTCCGGGCACGCCGAGCGTCATCAGCACCTTGCCCTCCGGCGTGCAGCGCCTGACGATGTGGTCGCCGTCATCGGTGAGGTAGAGCGTCTCGTCCGGGCCGATATGGATGCCGTGGGCGCGCGGATACTCCCCCTCGCCCCAGGAACGCAGGAAGTTGCCCTCGCGGTCGAAAACGATCATCGGGTGCTCGCCCCGATTGAACACATAGACCCGGTCGCTGCTGTCCACCGCCACCGCGGCGACGTCGCGGAACTCCCAGCCGTCGGGCAGCTTCGCCCAGTCCTCGACGACCCGGTAGCGGTGCTCGCCGCTGCCCAGAATGACCGGCATGCCTCGTCTCCTCCCTCCCGCAGGAGCCGGGATTGTCCTCCGCCAGTCCCCGTGCGGCAAGCGGGAAGGCGGATCAGAGCCCGGCGATGGCGGGAAGCGCCTCCTCGGAGAACAGCGTGAGGTTGGCGACCGTGTCCTCATGGCTGATGAAGCCGCCCTGCCCCATCATCAGCAGGTGCTCGAAGCCGCCGACGGCCGCGGCGAATTCCTCCACCTGCTCCACCACCTGCGCCGGCGTGCCCGCGAAGGCGACGCCGGCGGCCATGAAGTCCTCCACCGTGCCGTCCTGCATCAGGAAGCTCGACCCGTCGCGGCGCTGGATGAGGC
Source organism: Alphaproteobacteria bacterium (assembly GCA_022827685.1). Classification (GTDB taxonomy): domain Bacteria; phylum Pseudomonadota; class Alphaproteobacteria; order Bin95; family Bin95; genus Bin95. The sequence continues at coordinate 7,174 of JAJEIH010000135.1, read as the reverse complement.
GGTCGGCGCTGCGGATCATGGCGGCGGTCGGGCCGGCGGGCGAGTAGCCGGGCGGATAGAAGAACTGCGGCTGCACGCGCGGGGTCGTGCGGCTGTAGTCGAGGATCTGGTGCGCGCGCCGCTTGCCTTCGGCCTCCGTCTCGCCGACGCCGATAATGCAAAGATAGGCGAAGCGGTCCGGACCGGCGGCGATGCCGGTTTCGGCGGCGCTCTCCCGGTAGGCGCCATAGACCACGGGCGTGTGGATATAGCCCGTGTTCAGCGCGGCAATGACATATCCCTTGCGGCCGATCCGCGCTGCCGAGCCGGGGCTCGCCACCGTCATCCAGATCGGCGGGTGCGGCTGCTGCCAGGGGCGCGGCCAGACATTCACCTCGCGGTAATGGTAATGCCGGCCTTCCCAGTTGAAGGGGCCGTCATGGGTCGTCATCGCCTTGACGATCAGGTCGTGCGCCTCCCAGAAGCGCTCCTCCAGCTCCGCCGGATTGGAGTTGGCCGGGTTGATCTCGAACGGCGCGCCCTTCACGAAGCCCATCTCGACGCGCCCGCGGCTGATGACGTCCAGCATGGCGTATTCCTCGGCCACGCGGACCGCGTCCATGCGGTTGCCGATCGGCATGCCGAGGCAGAGCAGCCGCGCCGTCTCGGTCTCGCGCGCCAGGATCGCCATCGGGATCGTGCAGACCGAGGTGGTGCAGGTGGCCGTCGCATGGTGCTCGTTCACCATGATGTTGAGGCCGAGCCGGTCGCAGAGCGCCCATTCGTCGAGATAGCGGTGGTAGAGGTCGGCGCCCACCTCCGGGTCGTAAACCCGGCTCGGGATCACGTTGCGCAAGCCTTCGTTCAGGAACTCCCAGCCCGGGTGGTAGGCCATCTCGCTGAAATGCCAGACCTGCATCATGCGCTCTCCAGGAAGGCCCGGACCGCATCGGCGGTTGCATCGGCCCGTTCGATATGGGGATAGTGGCCGGCGCCGGGGACAAGCTCGAAACGCGCGTCCGGCAGCCGGTCCGCCAGCCTGCGTCCGTAGTCCGGCGCCGCGAAACCGTCGCTCCCGCCCCAGAGCAGCAGCGTCGGCACCGCAGCCCGGTGCAGCCAGTTCCCGAGCACGGGATTGTGCATATAGGGTTTCCAGCCGTACCAGGCCGCCCACTGGCGCTCCAGCGCGATGGTTTCGACCGCCGCCTCGTCGAGCGCGGCATGGTCGGGCGCCCAGCGGGCGGGGTCGTGGAAGAGCGTCTGCGCCGCCTCGGCCTCGCGCATGAAGGGCAGGTCGGCGAAGTCCCGCTCCTCGCGCCCCGAGAGCTTGACCCCGACCGGGGCCAGCAGCGCCATGCGTGCGATGCGCGAGCGGTCGCGCACCGCCATTTCCAGCGCGACCCACCCGCCGAGCGAGGCGCCGACAAGGGTCGCGTCGCGCGCATCCAGTTCCTCCAGCAGGTCCAGATAGCGGTAGGCGAGGTCGTCCACGCTGCGGAAGCCGGGGTCCGGCGGCGTCCCGTCATAGCCGGGATGGAGCGGCGCATGCAGTTCCCTGCCCGCGCCCAGCCGGTCGAGGAACGGCCCGCCCATGGCGGTGAAATGTTCGCCGTGGAGAAACAGCACCAGGCTCATGAAACTCGCTCCCTCGGGGTCCGGCGCGCCCTCACGCCTTCTCGAAATCGATCTTCTGGTCCACCGGCGCGCCGGCAAGGCATCGCCGCAGGCAGTCGAGCGCAAGTTCCACCCCGCCCTGGCGCGCCCGCCTCGGGCCGCCTATCAGGAGGGCGCGCCGCTCCAGGCCGCCTTCCGGCCCGGCGAGCGCAACACGCACCCTGCCGGTCCCCGGATTGACGGCGGCGGCGAGGCCGTGCGTCGCCCCGTCGGCCCGGCGAACGCCCTCGGCAAGCTCCATCGGCGAGGCATCCTCCGCGAGGCCCAGCGGCCGCGCCACGGCGGCCGCGCCGTTGCCGGAGGACGCGTGCAGGAAAACCGCGCCCTCCTCGTCGGCCGCCGCAAGCCGCGCGCCGAGGCCGCCCTGGGAGCCGGTCTCGACGGTGCTGAGCGTGCCGCCCGACGCGCGCAGCAGGTCGAGGACCGCACCCTCCAGCGTGCCGTCATCCTCGGCAACGATGAAGTGGCCCAGCCGCGCGCGGACCTCCGCGACGATGGGCTCGAGCAGGGCCGCCGCCGCCCCGGTCGTCGGCGCGGCGACGGCGAGCTTCGTCTCCAGTTGCGGGTAGTGCGACTGGAAGCCGAGCTTGACCCGGCCCTCGCTGTCCATCGCCTCGATGCCGGTCAGCAGATGGTCGGCGCGCGACTCGCCGATCCCGAAGGAATGGAAGCGCTTGAGGTGCATCACCGCGTCGATGCCGCTCATCGCGCGCAGCCGCGGGATCAGCTGGTCCTCCGTCATCACGTCGAGTTCCGAGGGCACGCCCGGCGTGAAGAAGAACCGCGCTGCGCCGATGTCGAGCGCGAAGCCGCAGGCCGTGCCGACCGGATTGTCGATCAGCTCCGCGCCTTCCGGCAGCATGGCCTGCTTGCGGTTGTTGGGCGGCATCTCGCGGTTGCGCCGGCGGTAGAAGGCCTGGATGGTCTCCAGCCATTCGGGCCGGAGGCCGAGGGCCACGCCCGCCGCTTCCGCCGCCACCTCCTGGCTGAGATCGTCCACGGTGGGCCCGAGGCCGCCGTTCACGATCACGGCGTCGGCCCGCCCGGCGGCGGCGTCGAACGCGGCGCGCAGCTCCGCCCGGTCGTCGCCCACCGTGGTTTCGCGGACCACCGCCAGGCCGAGTTCGGTCAGGCGCCGGCTGAGGCGGCTGAAATTGGTGTTGACGGTCTTGCCGCTCAGCACCTCGTCGCCGGTGCAGATGACTTCAATGCGCAAGAGCCCCGCTCCCCCCGATGCCCGGAGGAGATAGCAATTCGCCGCCTCCGCCGCAAATGCGGGGCCGGCGGAACCGCGGACCGCGCCGGCGCTTCCCGTTGCGATCCCCCGACCCTTTGCTTGCCCCGCGTTCGGGTGTAAACCCCGGCCTGCGTGGATTTCGGCAGTGTGGAGGCTTTCGCATCATGGGACGCGACACCTTGGGTGCGCGCCGGACCCTTCGGGTCGGCGGCAGGGAATACGACTATTACGCACTGGAGGCGGCGGAGGCGGCCGCGGGCGGCCTCTCGCGCCTGCCGGTCTCGCTGCGCATCCTCGCCGAGAACCTGCTGCGCCACGAGGACGGGCGCACCGTCACGGTCGATGACATCGCCGGCTTCGGCGCCTGGCTGAAGGACCGCAAGGCCGGGGCCGAGATCGCGTTTCGCCCCGCGCGCGTGCTGATGCAGGACTTCACCGGCGTGCCGGCCGTGGTCGATCTCGCCGCCATGCGCCACGCCATGGCCGAGCTCGGCGGGGACCCGCAGAAGATCAACCCCCTGAACGCCGTGGACCTCGTCATCGACCATTCCGTCATGGTGGATTCCTACGGCAGCGCGGATGCCTTCACGGCCAATGTCGGGCGGGAATTCGAACGCAACCGCGAGCGCTACGAGTTCCTGCGCTGGGGCCAGTCCGCCTTCCGCAATTTCCGCGTCGTGCCGCCCGGCACCGGCATCTGCCACCAGGTCAATCTCGAATATCTGGCCCGCACCGTCTGGACCGAGGAAGAGGGCGGGCGCACGGTCGCCATGCCCGACACGGTGGTCGGCACGGACAGCCACACCACCATGGTCAACGGGCTCGGCGTGCTCGGCTGGGGCGTCGGCGGCATCGAGGCGGAAGCCGCCATGCTGGGCCAGCCGATCTCCATGCTGATCCCAGAGGTGGTGGGCTTCGAGCTCACCGGGCGGATGCCCGAAGGCGCCACGGCCACGGACCTCGTGCTGCGCGTGGTCGAGATGCTGCGGGCGAAGGGCGTGGTCGGCAAGTTCGTCGAGTTCCACGGCGCCGGCCTCGACGCGCTGGCGCTCGCCGACCGCGCCACCATCGCCAACATGGCGCCCGAATACGGCGCCACCTGCGGTTTCTTCCCCGTCGACGGCGAGACGCTCAACTATCTGCGCTTCACCGGCCGCGAGGAGGAGCAGGTGGCGCTGGTCGAGGCCTACGCCAAGGCGCAGGGGCTCTGGCGCGAGGCGGGCATGGCGGCGCCCGTCTTCTCCGACACGCTCTCGCTCGACCTCTCCTCGGTCGAGCCGGCGCTCGCAGGCCCCAAGCGCCCGCAGGACCGCGTGACGCTCTCCGGCGTGCCGGCGAGCTTCGAGCAGGCCGTGGCCGAGATCGGCGGCGGGGCGGCGCAGCCGGTCGAGGGCGCGGACTATTCCATCGAGCCCGGCCATGTGGTCATCGCCGCGATCACGAGCTGCACCAACACCTCCAACCCGAGCGTGCTGGTCGCCGCCGGGCTGCTCGCCCGCAACGCGCTGGAGCGCGGCCTTAAGGTCAAGCCCTGGGTCAAGACCTCGCTCGCCCCCGGCAGCCAGGTCGTCACCGACTATCTGGAGGCCGCCGGCCTGCAGGACCCGCTCGACGCGCTCGGCTTCAACCTCGTCGGCTATGGCTGCACCACCTGCATCGGCAATTCCGGCCCGCTGGCGGAGCCGATCGCCGACGCCGTGGAGGCGGGCGACATCACCGTCGGCGCGGTGCTCTCCGGCAACCGCAATTTCGAGGGCCGCGTCCATGCCCAGGTGAAGGCGAACTACCTCGCCTCGCCGCCGCTGGTGGTCGCCTATGCGCTCGCCGGCTCGCTCACGGTCGATCTGGCGCGCGACCCGCTGGGAGAGGACGGCGAGGGCAATCCCGTCTTCCTGCGCGACATCTGGCCGGGCGACGGGCAGATTCGCGAGACCATCGGCGCCGCGCTCACGCCGGACATGTTCCGCGCGCGCTACGGCAATGTCTCCGAGGGGCCGAAGGAATGGCGCGAGATCCGCGTGCCGGCGGACGAGACCTACCGCTGGAACGACGGCTCCACCTATGTCCGCCACGCGCCCTATTTCCAGGACATGGAGCGCGAGCCGGCGCCGGTCTCGGACGTCTCCGGGGCCAGGGTGCTGCTCTCGCTCGCCGACAGCATCACCACCGACCACATCTCGCCGGCGGGCGCGATCAAGCGCGACGGGCCGGCGGGCGACTATCTGATCGGCCACCAGGTACGTCCGGTCGAGTTCAACTCCTACGGCGCAAGGCGCGGCAACCACGAAGTGATGATGCGCGGCACCTTCGCCAATATCCGCATCCGCAACGAGCTCGCCCCCGGCACGGAAGGCGGCTTCACCACGCACCGGCCCTCCGGCGAGGTCATGTCCGTCTATGACGCCGCCATGCGCTACCGCGAGGAGGGCGTGCCGCTGGTGGTGTTCGGCGGCAAGGAATACGGCACCGGCTCCTCGCGCGACTGGGCGGCCAAGGGCTCGGCCCTGCTCGGCATCAGGGCGGTGATCGTGGAGAGCTTCGAGCGCATCCACCGCTCCAACCTGATCGGCATGGGCGTGCTGCCGCTGGAGTTCACCGGCGGCATGACGCGCAACGAGCTCGGCCTCGACGGCAGCGAGACGGTCGATGTGGTAGGCGTTGCGGAAGGGCTGGAACCGCGCTCGACGCTCACATGCCGCGTGCGCCGGACGGACGGGACGGTGCAGGAATTCGAGGTCCGCTGCCGGATCGACACCGAGAACGAGCTCGACTATTTCCGCCACGGCGGCATCCTGCCCTATGTGTTGCGCAACATGCTGGACGAAGCAGCCTGACCTGACAGGGAGACAAGCACATGGCGCGCCCGACCGTCGCGGTGATAGGCACCGGCGGCACGATTTCCTCGCTGGGGCACCACAGCCTCGAGCTCGCCACCTATGTGGACCATGCCACGGTGATGGAGGTCGGGGACCTGATCGCGAAGGTGCCGGAGCTCGACCGGGTGGCGGATGTCGTGCCGGTGCCGTTCCGCGCCATCCCCTCGACCGCGATGGGCCCCGCCGTCTGGCCGGAGCTGCTCGCCATCGTCCACGAGACCGCCGCCCGGCCGGACGTGGACGGCATCGCCATCACCCACGGCACGGCGACGCTGGAAGAGACCGCCTATTTCCTCAACCTCACCGTCGAGACGGACAAGACGGTGGTGCTGGTGGGGGCGCAGCGCCCGGCCTCGGGGCTCTCGACCGACGCCTTCCTCAACCTGTTGAACGCGGTGCGCGTCGCCGGCGCGCCGGAAGCGCGCGGCATGGGCGTGCTGACGGTGCTCAACGACGAGATCCACGCCGCGCGCGAGGTGACCAAGACGCACAGCGCCCGCGCGCAGACCTTCAAGGCGCCCGACTTCGGCGTGCTCGGCCATGCCGACGAGGACCGGGTCGCGATCTACCGCCGGCCGGTGCGCGTCCATGCGCCGGCGGCCGCGCGCGAGCTCGGCCTGCCGGACCGCTTCCCGCGCGTCGAGATCGCCTATTCCTACGGCGGCTCGGACGGCGCGGTGCTGCGCGCCATGGCCGATCTCGGCGCGGAGGGCATCGTCATGGCGGCGCTCGCCCCCGGCAACCCGACGCCCGAGGAACACGAGGTCATGGAAGAGGTGATGGCGCGCGGCGTGGTCTTCGTCATGGGCACCCGCGCCGGGGCCGGACGCCTGGTGCCGCTGGAGCGCCGCCGGCCGAAGGGCACGGTGCTGGCCGACAACCTGACGGTCCAGAAGGCCCGCATCCTCCTCATGCTCGGCCTCGCCCGCACGAAGGACCCCGAAGAACTGCAGGCGCTGTTCCACCGCTTCTGACGGCGCGCCCGGTCACCGGCCGGGCACGCCTTCCGCTCCGACGGCCTCGTCCGGGCCATTGCTGTCCGGGCGGGGCTCCGTAAAGGCAGGACCGCGCCTGCATCCCGGGCCGTTGCCTCCGGGGCTGACATTCCGGCAAGCTGCGCCGTATCCCGATTCCTGTTTTTCTGGAAATAATTCTTGGAAATCTGATTGACCTCACAGAATCTGTGTTATTATGGATAGCAGGAGGAAGGAGGCGGCCTCCGCGGGGCCGCTTCGTTTCGCCGTTCGCGCCGGCGCGAAAAAAACCCTGAGAAACGCACAGGAGAGGTGCGCCCTGCGTCTCGCGCGCGCAATCAGGCGCACGAGCCGCGCCGCCGCGATACGCGCGCCCGCGCCGGCACAGGCGCGCGCAGGATACGCGCGAATCAGGGTCCCGCCGCTGCGGCAGC
>JAJEIH010000110.1 GCA_022827685.1 Alphaproteobacteria bacterium | reverse complement strand
CAGCGAGCACGGCGACGCCGCAATGGCGGCCTGCCGCCTGCTCGACGGCGGCAAGGCGGTCGCGCTGGGGCAGGCCTGGACCGGCCGATCCGACCATCCCCATGCGCAGTTGGGCGACCAGCTCGAGGCCCGGCTGGAAATGCCGGCGGCGGAACTCGCGGCCGTCATTGCCGAAACGGCCATCGCCGTCTCGACAGACCCGTTGCGCCGGCACATGACCGGCCTCTTCATCGAATCGCACGACCGGCGCCTGCGCATGGTGGCGACCGACGGGCACCGGATGGCAATCCGCGACACGGACATTCCGCTGGCCGAATCCGCGCTGCCGGAAAACCCCTTCAACGGCCCCGGCGCGATCCTGCCGCTCAAACCCGTGAGGGCATTGGAGCGCCTGCTGAAAGGCGGCGGACCGGCGGTCATGGAGATATGGTCCGCAGGCGCGCGGTTCCGCTGCAGGACGGGCGAAATCGCGATGAAGTTCCCGGACCTCACATTCCCGGACTACCGGCGCGTCATGCCGGCCGGGCGCATGAAATCCGCGCCGCTGGACCTGTTCATGCTGGCAACGGCGGTGAAAGCGGCGAGATCGGGCCCCCGGTCCGCAAATCGCTGGCCGAAGATCACCCTCAACGGCAATGTCACGCTGACCCCCTACTGCGACACCCGGAAACTCGACGCCGAAGAAACGCTCCTGCCGGTCAAATGCCGGGTCCGGGGCGACCCGATCTCCTTCAACGGTCTGCATCTGGAACAAGCCGGGCGCGCCTTCGGGCAGGTCGACACGGTGATGCGCTACACGAAGCCCGATTACCCGGCGGTGTTCGTCTCCCCGGACCGTCCCGAGCTCACCATCGTCCAGATGCCGGCATGCGTCTGACCATGCCCTCACCGCCTCAGGGAGGCGTCCGGCAACACGGACGCGCCTCCGATCCCCCGGCCCGCAACCGAACGAGGAGACAGCAGATGGCAGCGATCGAATGGAAGGCGCGAAGCGACAAGTCCGGCTTCAGTGCGTATTTGCACGTGGACGGCGTGGTCCGCGACTGGATCGTCCGGCCAACCCGCGAAAAGATCATGGACGCGGTCGTGGTGACGGAATACACGGCGGGGCAACCGTCAGCATCCATTCCGGTAACCTGGGAGGATTGACTGCCCTTCACACCCGCAGACCCGGGCCACGCCCCCGGCGACCCGGAGAGTCTCCCCACTCCGGACCGGTTCTACAGTCGCTACCTTTCCCGCAGGGAGACCGCCATGCCTTTCCACGGCCTTCCGCCCGAAATCACCTATGCCTTCGTTCCCGAGCCGACGGACACGGCCGGCCTGATCCAGGTCATCATCGCCATCGATGGCGTCCCCGGCTACATCCCGACCGAACTCCACGCCACGAACATGGCCGACGCGCTCGAGCTCTGCGACCGCTTCAACGCCCCTCTCGGCCAGACACGCGCGGACGCCCGGCGCATCGCCGCTCAGGCTCGCGCGGCCGACAAGCTCCAGGACCTTGACCCCGGCCAGATCCACTAAGGGTCCGCCTTGCACCTGAAGGTGATCACGCTATCGATTCGTCCGGCGCCGCACACGCCTTTCCCATTGATTGCTGACTCCCCACGGTCCAGAATCTCCCCGCGGCCCGACAACCAGTGCATCAGGGAGTTCACCCATCCATGGCACAATCCCTCAATCGCGCCGAGGTCATCGGTAACCTCGGACGCGATGCCGAGATCCGTTCGTTCCAGAGCGGCGGCCGCATCGCGACGATCTCCGTCGCAACCTCAGAGCGGTTCAAGGACCGCTCCGCCGGCGAATATAATCAACGGACCGAATGGCACCGGATCGCGAGCTACCACCCGTTCTTCGTCAACCTGCTCGAACAGCACGGCAGGAAGGGGCGGCGCATCTTCGTCTCCGGCCGGCTCCAGACGCGCAAGTGGTCGGACCGCGACGGCAAGGAGCACTACTCCACCGAGATCGTGATACCCCCGGGCGGCGAGATCATCTTCCTCGACCGCCGCGACGACGCCGCGCCGCAGGGCTCCGACCCCGCGGCCGCGCCGCCGCCGAACAGCCCGCCCGCCGAGGACCTCATCAACGACGAAGGCCTCCAGGGCTGACAATCCCAATCTCTGCTATCGGCCGGCGTTCTCCGGAGCGCCGGCCTTTTTCTGCCGACCGCCCGCAAGGTCGAGCAAAGCCCGCTCCCCTGCAATCTTCACCTTGCAGGAGCCCCGCCATGATCCGTTTCGCCCAGGGCAATATCTTCGACTCCGGCTGCGAGGCCCTCGTCAACCCCGTCAACTGCGTCGGCGTCATGGGCAAGGGCCTGGCGCTCCAGTTCAAGCAGCGCTTTCCGGCCAACTTCACGGCCTATGCCGAGGCCTGCCGCGCCGGCGAGCTCGTTCCCGGCCGGATGCACCTCTTCGACAACGGTTCACCGCATCTTCGCTACATCATCAACTTCCCGACCAAGCGCCACTGGCGCGACGGCAGCCGCCTCGACGACATGGCCCACGGCCTCGGGGCGCTGGCCGGCGTCATCGCCGCCAACGACATCCGGTCGATTGCGGTCCCCCCGCTCGGTTGCGGGCTCGGAGGCCTCGCCTGGCACGATGTCCGCCAGCTGATCGACCGCCATCTCTCCCCGCTCGACCGCGTCGATATCGTCGTTTACGGCCCGGCCCCCGGGTAGATTCCCACCTCCTCCCCGTCGACTTTTCACCGCGCCCTTTCGGCTCTACATTCCATTTCGGCAACCAAAGGAGCGTCCTCCATGCGCGCCTATGCAGCTGTCATCCAACGATGCCCCGATACCGGCGTCTACATCGGCCATGTTCCCGGCATCCCCGGCGCTCACTCGCAGGCCGACTCGCTCGACGAGCTCAACGCCAACCTCGCAGAAGTCCTTGCGCTCATCTTCGAAGACGGCGAACCCGCCCCCCAGGCAGATTTTGTCGGCATCCAGACGGTTCACGTCTGAACCGCAATGTCCTCAATTCCCGTTCTCAGGCCACGCGAGGTCATCGCGATCCTGGGCCGCCCTCGGATTCCGCGAAATTCGCCAGCGAGGCTCTCACAAACGGTTCTCTCACCCTGACGGTCGCAGCACCACCGTCCCGGTCCACGGCAGCCGTGACATTCACCCCGACCTGCTGCGCCTCATAGCCCGCGACACCGGGCTCGCCGTCCGGGAGTTCATCGACCTCCGCTAACGTCCTCCAGCACGCCAGCACGGCACCGCCCCTGCCCAAGAGCATTTTTGCACCTGAAGGTGGAACTGCGCGGCCGTGCGATCCGGCATGACACTGCCCCTCGACGGCGTATCGCCCGATACCTTCGCCAGCTTTCCGCCGGAGAATAGCAACCATGTCCATCCCCGCATCCAAGGTCCTCGCCTCTCTGGACCCCGACCACCAGCGCGAAATCGAGCGCGAGGCTGCCAGGTTCCTGGCGGAAGAAAACGCCCGCCAGCGCGCCCGCCACCTACGCCAAGCGTCCACCCGAGATTGTTCTCCAACATCCCCGAAACCCGCAATTGCCCGCAATACCGCGAAATAACGGCCTCCATACCCTCATCACAATGCACCTCTTCGAAACCGGCTCGCCGCGGCCCCGCTATATCGTCAACTTCCCGACCAAGCGCCACTGGCGCGACGGCAGCCGCCTCGACGACGTGGCCCACGGCCTCGGGGCGCTGGCCGGCGTCATCGCCGCCAACGACATCCGGTCGATTGCGCTCCCCCCGCTCGGTTGCGGGCCCGGAGGCCTCGCCTGGCACGATGTCCGTCAGCTGATCGACCGCCATCTCTCCGCGCTCGACCGCGTCGATATCGTCGTTTACGGCCCGGCCCCCGGGTAAATGTCCGCCGCCCTCCGGGAAGCGGCCTTGCACCTGAAGGTGGAACTGCGCGGCCGTGCGATCCGGCACGACACTGCCCCTCGACGGCGTATGGGCGGTCCGTTCCATTGCCTTCCCATCCATCGGCGCCTGACCGCGCCCCCGCGTCACCGAGTTTGAGGAAAGCCCCCACTCCGCAACCGCCTGGATTGCCGGGCCAGCAGAAGAAAGGGCTGCCATGTATATCGATACCCTCGAACGCGATCCCGCTTCCCCATCCGCGGACAGCGAACCCGCCAATGCCCCGGAACTCCTCGCGGAGATCGGCCTGTCCACCCGCGAGATCCGCGACGTGCTTCCCCCGCTCTGGATCGGTCCCGCCGACAACATCCGGCCTGAGTTTGAGTGAAGCTTGCGCTTTTTCGAACCGAACGATGACCGGGTCGCAAGGCTCGGTCGACCGGTTCTCTTTCAGCCATCGTCAAACAAGGAGGCCATCATGGCTTTCGGACTGAACCGGGTCGAACTCATCGGCCGCCTCGGCGCTGACGCCGAAATCGTCTCCCTCTCCAACGGCACCAAGATCGCGAAGCTGCGGGTCGCCACCGACGAGAGCTACGTCTCGAAGCAGACCGGCCAGCGCGTCGACGCCCAGGAGTGGCATCAGGTCGTCACCTTCCAGCCGGGCTTGGTCTCGATGTTCGAGAAGCACGGACGCAAGGGCCGGCTCGTCTTCATCCAGGGCAAACTGCAAACCCGCCGCTGGCGCAAGGACGGCGAGGACAGCGACCGCTTCACCACCGAGATCATGGTGATCCCGGGCAGCCAGGTGTCGTTCCTCGACAAGTCCGACGCGACCGCCGCCGCCCAGGCCGAACCGTCCCCGCCGACGCCGGCCGGCGATCTCCCCTCCCTCGACGAGGGCTACCCGCTCGCGGCCTGACCGCCCTCGCGTTCTCCCTCCCTGCCTCGGGCCGTCGCTCCCCAGCGGCGGCCCCTTTTTTGCCCCCTTTCGCGGTCCTGCCACCGCCGACAAGGCGCAGAAAAGCCCTGATCCGGGGCAACCGACACTCTCCAGGGACACCGCCATGCACCCGCCCACAACCTTGACACGCGCCACGCCGCGTCCCAACCTCTCGCCATGAACTGGCGCGTTGAGTTGGCCGACGAATTCGTGCCGGAGTACCGCAATCTACCAACCTCAATCAGGAGAACCATTCTCGCCACAACGAACATTCTACGAGAGCATGGCCCCCTACTGGGTCGCCCCTATGTCGATACTCTCAACGGGTCCCGACATGCCAACATGAAGGAAATGCGGCTCTCCACCGCCCAGGGCGAATGGAGAATCGCCTTCGCCTTCGACCCGAGCCGCAATGCCATTCTCCTCGTTGGCGGCGACAAGTCAGGCCGCCCGAGCAGGCGTTTCTACCGAGACCTCATACGAAGGGCGGATGAGCGCTTCGACAGACACCTAGACCGGCTCACCACGAAAGGACCACGCTGATGCCCCTCAACGTTCAGGACCTCATCGACGAACTCGACCCGGATGAGCGCAGGAAGGTGGACGAACTTACTGCAAAGCTCCGTGCCGAGCATGACGAGTACCATCGCCAAGCCTCGGCCTCTACCCCGCCCGCCTCCACGTCCAGCCCTCCCCTTGCCCGGCTCGCCACCAAAGGAACCAGTTGATAGCAGACCCTCTGCAGGACTTCATCGACAACCTCGACCAAGCCGATCGCCGTGAAGTCGACCGACTAAAAGCGCAATTTCTCGCGGACGAGGCGGCTTACCAGCGCCAGCAAACCGCGCCCACCCCGAACACCTCCACGCCCGGACCTTCCCTAGCCGCGAGTCCCCCCAAGCGCCAATAGACTGTCGAGCCCTGTCGAAACGCTGGTTCGCACCCCGTCTTCAACCTCGTCCACACACCGATGAAATCCTGACCCGTTTTTGATGATCCAACGGCCGGCGAACAACAGCGCCGGCCCGTTCTTTGCTCGCTGTCCGCAGCCGACCGCCGCCATTGAGTCCCAGGAAAGCCGTTCTCCCGGTGAACCGAACGCCGGGAGATACCCATGACATTCCGCATCGCCACCTCGCCGGACGGCACCCTGGCCGTCGTCAATCTCGGTCCCTCCGACCTCCCCGAAACCGACGCCGCCGTCCACGCCGTCCTCTCCGGCGCCGTGCGCAAACACAACGCCGAGGTCCTCGCCGGCCGGCGCCCCACCATCAAATTCGACTTCGACCGCTGCGATCCCGTGCCACCGTTTTCCCGACCGCTCACGCTGCGCCACCGCGTCATCGAATACCTCTACGCCGTCGAGGACGACCTCCTCCGCCTGGGCCGCCTGGCCTGGCGCGTCTACCGCTTCCTCGCCGCCGTCGTCGTCACCGCGGTCATCCTGCGGGTCATCATCGTCACCTTCGCCCTGCCCACACACCCCACCCCCGATCCCGGAATCGCCGAGCCTCTCTTCACTCCCTCCATCGCCCGGGACGCCGGCACGGGGAATGAGTTTTAGGGAAGCTTGCGCTTTTTCGAACCGAACGGTGACCGGGTCGGATGGCTCGGTCGGTCGGTTCTCTTTCAGCCATCGTGAAACCAAGGAGGCCAAAATGGCTTTCGGACTGAACAAGGTCGAACTCAT
>JAJEIH010000153.1 GCA_022827685.1 Alphaproteobacteria bacterium | reverse complement strand
CGGTGTTCGTCTCCCCGGACCGTCCCGAGCTCACCATCGTCCAGATGCCGGCATGCGTCTGACCATGCCCTCACCGCCTCAGGGAGGCGTCCGGCAACGCGGACGCGCCCCCGGTCCCCCGGCCCGCAACCGAACGAGGAGACAGCACATGTCAGCGATCGAATGGAAGGCACGGAGCGACAAGTCCGGCTTCAGTGCGTATTTGTACGTGGACGGCGTGGTCCGCGACTGGATCGTCCGGCCAACCCGCGAAAAGATCATGGACGCGGTCGTGGTGACGGAATACACGGCGGGGCAACCGTCAGCATCCATTCCGGTAACCTGGGAGGATTGACTGCCCTGCACACCCGCGGACCCGGGCCGCTCCCCTCCGGAAACCCGGAGAGTCTCCCCGCTCCGGACCGGTTCTACAGTCACCGCCTTCCCCGCAGGGAGCCATCCATGCCCTTCCACGGCCTGCCGCCCGAAATCACCTATGCCTTCGTTCCCGAGCCGACGGACACGGCCGGCCTGATCCAGGTCATCATCGCCATCGACGGCGTCCCCGGCTATATCCCGACCGAACTCCACGCCACGAACATGGCCGACGCGCTCGAGCTCTGCGACCGCTTCAATGCCCCTCTCGGCCAGACGCGCGAGGACGCCCGGCGCATCGCCGCCCGGGCTCGCGCGGCCGACAAGCTCCAGGACCTCGACCCCAACCAGATCCACTAAGGGTCCGCCTTGCACCTGCAGGTGATCCCGCTATCGATTAGTCCGGCGCCGCACACGCCTTTCCCATTGATTGCCGACTCCCCACAAGTCAGAATCCCCCCGCGGCCCGACAACCAGTGCATCAGGGAGTTCACCCATCCATGGCACAATCCCTCAATCGCGCCGAGGTCATCGGTAACCTCGGACGCGATGCCGAGATCCGTTCGTTCCAGAGCGGCGGCCGCATCGCGACGATTTCCGTCGCGACCTCCGAGCGGTTCAAGGACCGCTCTACCGGCGAATATGGCGAACGGACCGAATGGCACCGGATCGCGAGCTACCACCCCTTCTTTGTCAACCTGCTCGAACAGCACGGCAGGAAGGGCCGGCGCATCTTCGTCTCCGGGCGCCTCCAGACGCGCAAGTGGTCGGACCGCGACGGCAAGGAGCACTACTCCACCGAGATCGTGATACCCCCGGGCGGCGAGATCATCTTCCTCGACCGTCGCGACGACGCCGCGCCGCAGGGCTCCGACCCCGCGGCCGCGCCGCCGCCCAACAGCCCGCCCGCCGAGGACCTCATCAACGACGAAGGCCTCCAGGGCTGACAATCCCAATCTCTGCTATCGGCCGGCGTTCTCCGGAGCGCCGGCCTTTTTCTGCCGACCGCCTGCAAGGTCGAGCAAAGCCCGCTCCCCTGCGTTCATTCCATTCCGGGAGCCCCGCCATGATCCGTTTCGCCCAGGGCAATATCTTCAACTCCGGCTGCGAGGCCCTCGTCAACCCCGTCAACTGCGTCGGCGTCATGGGCAAGGGCCTGGCGCTCCAGTTCAAGCAGCGCTTTCCGGCCAACTTCACAGCCTATGCCGAGGCCTGCCGCGCCGGCGAGCTCGTCCCCGGCCAAATGCACCTCTTCGACACCGGCGCGCCGAAACCCCGCTACATCATCAACTTCCCGACCAAGCGCCACTGGCGCGACGGCAGCCGCCTCGACGACGTGGCCCACGGCCTCGGGGCGCTGGCCGACGTCATCGCCGCCAACGACATCCGGTCGATTGCAGTCCCCCCGCTCGGTTGCGGCCTCGGAGGCCTGTCCTGGCCCGACGTGCGCCTACTGATGGACCGCCACCTCTCCCCGCTCGACCACGTCGACATCGTCATCTACGGCCCGGCCCCCGGGTAGATCCCCACTTCCTCCCCGTCCATATTCCCACTGCACCCCTTCGCCGCTACACTCAATTCTGGCAACCAAAGGAGCGTCCTCCATGCGCGCCTATGCTGCTGTCATCCAACGATGCCCCGATACCGGCGTTTACATCGGTCATATTCCCGGCATCGCCGGCGCTCACTCGCAGGCCGACTCACTCGACGAGCTCAACGCCAACCTCGCAGAAGTCCTCGCGCTCATCTTCGAAGACGGCGAACCCACCCTCCAGGCAGAATTCGTCGGCATCCAGACGGTTCACGTCTGAACCACAATGCCCTCAATTCCCGGTCTCAGGCCACGCGAGGTCATCGCGATCCTGGCCACCCTCGGATTCCGCGAAATTCGCCAGCGAGGCTCTCACAAACGGTTCTCTCACCCCGACGGTCGCAGCACCACCGTCCCGGTCCACGGCAGCCGCGACATCCACCCCGACCTGCTGCGCCTCATAGCCCGCGACACCGGGCTCACCGTCCGGGAGTTCATCGACCGCCGCTGACATACTCCAGCACGGCACCGCTCCTGCCCAAGGGCATTCTTGCACCTGAAGGTGGAACTGCGCGGCCGTGCGATCGGGCACAACACAGCCCCTCGACAGCGTATGGCCGGTCCGTTCCATCGCCTTCCCATCCCATCCATCGGCGCTTGACCGCGCCCCCGCGTCACCGAGTTTGAGGAAAGCCCCAGCTCCGCAACCGCCTGGATTGCCGGGCCAGCAGAAGAAAGGGCTGCCATGTATATCGATACCCTCGAACGCGACCCCGCTTCCCCATCCGCGGACAGCGAACCCGCCAATGCCCCGGAACTCCTCGCGGAGATCGGCCTGTCCGCCCGCGAGATCCGCGACGTGCTTCCCCCGCTCTGGATCGGTCCCGCCGACAACATCCGGCCTGAGTTTGAGTGAAGCTTGCGCTTTTTCGAACCGAACGATGACCGGGTCGCAAGGCTCGGTCGATCGGTTCTCTTTCAGCCATCGTCAAACAAGGAGGCCATCATGGCTTTCGGACTGAACCGGGTCGAACTCATCGGCCGCCTCGGCGCTGATGCCGAAATCGTCACCCTCTCCAACGGCACGAAGATCGCCAAGCTTCGGATCGCCACCGACGAGAGCTACGTCTCGAAGCAAACCGGCCAGCGCGTCGACGCCCAGGAGTGGCACCAGGTCGTCACCTTCCAGCCGGGCCTCGTCTCGATGTTCGAGAAGCACGGTCGCAAGGGCCGGCTCGTGTTCGTCCAGGGCAAGCTGCAGACCCGCCGCTGGCGCAAGGACGGCGAGGACACCGACCGCTTCACCACCGAGATCATGGTGATCCCGGGCAGCCAGGTCTCCTTCCTCGACAAGCCCGACGCGACCGCCGCCGCACAGGCCGAACCCTCCCCGGCGACGCCCGCCGGCGATCTCCCGTCGCTCGACGAGAGCTACCCCCTGGCGGCCTGACCGCCGTCCCGTTCTCCCTCCCCCGCGGGGCCGCCGCCATCCAGCGGCGGCCCCTTTCTTATGCTTCCCCTTCGGGGCCCTCCACCGACAGCGAGTCACAGGAAAGCCCCGATCCGGGGCAACCGACACCCTCCAGGGACACCGCCATGCACAATCGTCCAACCTTGACTTGCACCGTCCCCCATCCCACCATTCTGTCATGACTTGGAGCGTCGAGTTCGCGGATGAATTCGAGCCCGAGTTCATCGCTCTACATGAAGAGGTTCAGGACACGATCATGTCCATGGTTCACCTGCTGGAGCGCGGCGGCCCGCATCTCGGTCGCCCTCATGTAGACACGTTGAACGGATCGCGGCACGCCAACATGAAGGAATTGCGGTTCCGCGCCGTGAATGGAGAATGGCGCCTCGCCTTCGCATTCGACACTGCACGGCAAGCCATATTTCTGGCCGCAGGCGCCAAATCGGGCCTCGCTTCACGCCGCTTCTATCGTGCATTGATCCGCAAGGCGGACGAGCGTTTCGACAAACATCTGGAGCAGCTCAATACAAGGGGATCTTGACGATGTCTGTACCCGCAAGGAAAATTCTGGCCACCTTCGAACCGGCCCGACAGCATAAGATTCGGCAGCAGGCGGCCAAACTGATCGCCGAGGAAGCAGAACGCCAACGTGCTCGCGGCAACCCCGAAGCCGTCCCCGCCGAGCTCACAGCGCCTTCCCTGGCACCTGCCGATATCGACGGCGATAACCCACACTGACAATCGTCTCCTCTTCCGACATGAAGGAAATGCGTTTCAACGCCGCTGACGGCGCATGGAAAGTCACCTTCGCCTTCGACCCTTCACGCAATGCGATTCTTCTCGTTGGCGGCGACAAGTCTGGCCTCTCCAGCAAGCGCTTCTACCGCGAACTCATTCGAAAAGCCGACCAGCGCTTTGACCGCCACCTCGCCCGGCTCGCTACCAAGGGAACCAGCTAATGGCAGATCCTCTCCAGGACTTCATCGACAATCTCGACGAAGCCGATCGCCGTGAAGTCGACCGACTAAAAGCGCAATTTCTCGCGGACGAGGCGGCTTACCAGCGCCAGCATACCGCGCCCACCCCGAGCACCTCCACGCCCGGACCTTCCCTAGCCGCGAGTCCCCCCAAGCGCCAATAGACTGCCGAGCCCTGTCGAAACGCTGCTTCGCACCCCGTCTTCAACCTCGTCCACACACCGATGAAATCCTGACCTGTTTTTGATGATCCAACGGCCGGCGAGCAACAGCGCCGGCCCGTTTTTTGCTCGCTGTCCGCGGCCGACCGCCGCCATTGAGTCCCAGGAAAGCCGTTCTCCCCGTGAACCGAACGCCGGGAGACCGCCCATGACATTCCGCATCGCCACCTCGCCGGACGGCTCGCTCGCCGTCGTCAATCTCGGTCCCTCCGACCTCCCCGAAACCGACGCCGCCGTCCACGCCGTCCTCTCCAGCGCCGTGCGCAAACACAACGCCGAGGTCCTCGCCGGCAAGCGGCCGACCATCTGCTTCGACTTCGACCGCTGCGATCCCGTCCCGCCGTTTTCCCGACCGCTCACGCTGCGCCACCGCGTCATCGAATACCTCTACGCCGTCGAGGACGACCTCCTCCGCCTGGGCCGCCTGGCCTGGCGCGTCTACCGCTTCCTCGCCGCCGTCGTGGTCACCGCGGTCATCCTGCGGGTCATCATCGTCACCTTCGCCCTGCCCACACACGCCACTCCGGATCCCGGAATCGCCGAGCCTCTCTTCACTCCCTCCATCGCCCGGGACGCCGGCACCGGGAATGAGTTTTAGGGAAGCTTGCGCTTTTTCGAACCGAACGGTGACCGGGTCGGATGGCTCGGTCGGTCGGTTCTCTTTCAGCCATCGTGAAACCAAGGAGGCCAAAATGGCTTTCGGACTGAACAAGGTCGAACTCAT
>JAJEIH010000121.1 GCA_022827685.1 Alphaproteobacteria bacterium | reverse complement strand
TCCCTCCACCGTTCCCGACGGACGGCCGCATGGATGCCCGGAACAAGTCCGGGCATGACGAGGAGTGGGTTGGGATGCCGGGCGCTGATCCGTGTCCCGATCCGACGGAACCCTTTGAAATCCTGTTGAATCCAGGCCATGCGCCCTGTCTGCAAAAGCTAAACCGGACAGCAGTGGATCAAGTTCGGGGTGACAAAAAGGGGGGCGGGGTGACAGTTTCGGGCAGGCCCCCGCCTTTGCGGCGGCGGCGGCGGCCGCTCCCCTTAGAAGCGCATGTTGAGGGTGAGGAAGTAGGTGCGGCCCCAGCCGGCGGCGGTGGGGCCGTCCGTGCTGGAGGGGTTGGAGGTGTCCGTCGTGAGCAGCTCGTCGGTGAGGTTGAAGATGCCGGCGGAGACCCGGGCGCCGTCGATCCCCAGCGGGTCGGCCCAGTCCACCGACACATCGTGGCCGGTCCAGGACCCGAACTGCCCGGTGCTGGTCTGGTTCGTGAAGCCGGCGCGGTAATTGGCGGTCCAGATGGCGCTCAGACTGCCGCGCCGCGCCAGGAACCCGACCCGGACGGCGTCGCGCGCAATCGGATATCGAACCTTCGCGCCCGCGACCTGTATCCCGGCGTTGAGGACATGGCGCCAGGCGCCGCGCATGCCGACAACGCCCCAGCTCGTCCTCATGCCGCCGCCGAAGCGGGTGTTGATGCCCGAGATTTCACTCTCAACGACATTCTCGTAGCCCCGGTGGATGGTGATGTCGCCGCCATTGCGCTCGATGCAGTTCGTTCCGGCTTCGTCCTCGCATACGGGCAGGTTCAGCATGGCGTGGGTGGCGGTGTTGTTCCCCACGCCCTTTGAGGTCGAGACCCGGTACCATTCCGCCGCCAGGAAGAACGGCCCCCGCCGCGCCTCGGCGCCGAAGGAAAGCCTTTCCGCCTTCACGGGATCGAGCTTCGGGTTGCCCGAGAGTTCCTGCGTCACCTGCCGGACATTCGGCTTCGGGCATTTGCGCGGCGGAGGCCCGGCGCCCGGATCGCACAGGATGTAGGGATGACTCTGGTCCTCCGTGGCATAGAGATCCGACATGGAGGGCGAGCTTTCCGCTGCGCCGAAGGAGCCGCGCAGGGTGACGATGCCGGTCGGGCGGTATTCGGCCCCGACGCGCCAGGAGCCCAGCCCGCCCACATCGTCGAGTTCCGTCGCGCGGCCCGCGACCCTGAGGTCCAGCCGGTCGGCCACCGGCAACGACACATCCGCGAAGGCCGCGGCGGTCTCGCGCTTGCCGGCATAGCTGACGCCGCCGGACCCGAGCACTTTGGTCACGTCGTGGGTGCCGCCGTCCCGGTCGCGGAAGCGCAGCAGGTCATGCACTTCGAGCCTGCTCAGTTCGATCCCCGCCGTCCATGCCGCATCGCGGCCGCCGATCGCGAAGCCCGATCCCTCGAGCGCGAACCGGGCCGAAAGGCCTTCAACGCCGGCATCCTTTTCCTGCGTCAGGCTGCTATCCCTTATGGCCTCCCAATGCGCCCTCCTTTGCTCCTCAGTCCCGTCGGGAAACGGGTTCAACGGGTTCACGAGGTCGTACCGCCCCTCCCGAACAGCGTTCTGCATCGTCTCGCCATGGACCAGGGTGTTGCCGATCACGAAACTGTCGAACCGGTAGGCGCCGACGCGCGCATCGTAGCCGAGGTCTTCCGTCAGGCGGCCGGTAACGCCGAGCGAGATGTCGTATTCCTCGCTGTCCGTCACCCAGTCCCGATTGCCGTGGCCCACGAAGCGGTGCCCGATTGAGAACGCGTCATCGCTATCGGCGATGGTTTCGCCGGCGTTGATTGCATCCAGCAGAGGCTGGTTCGTTACGGTGCCGCTTTCGTCCGTGACGAAAACGGAAAACACATCGACCGAAGGCGCGTAGCGAAACGCCGATTCGGCCTGCGTGATGTTAACGTCCAGATGCAGTTCGGCGCCGTCGCCGAGGGGGTGGTCCAGGTCCAGGATGGCGCTCTGCTGCTCATAGCTGGCGATATCCCACCAGATGTCGCCGAAGGCGAAGCCGCAGCCCTCGTCGCCATTGGTGATGCCGGCCGGGTTTATGCCGGGGACATAGCCGAGCGCCGTGTTGCAGTCCCCCAGCGAGACCGACCTTGTCGGCTTGGGGATCGTGTCGCCCGGCTCGCCGTCCGGGTCCGGTATCTCTTCCCTCTTGAATTTGCCGGGATTTTCCGGATCCGGCACCAGCGGGACCACGAAGGCGGTGTTGCCGCTGATGCTGACATTCTTCATCTGGCTGAACTCGCCGCCCTCGACCCATTCGGAGCGCTTGTGGACCCGCTCGCTGCCGGGGGTTTCCTGGCGGTCCAGGACATCGACGCCCAGCGTCATGCGGCCCTTGCCGAACGCCCCGCCCCAGAAGGTGCTGCCCTGCCAGGCGTCGCCGCCGTTGCGGCTCGGCGCCCGCGAGACAGCGCGGGTCTCGAAGCCGTCGAGGTCCTTCCTCAGCACGATATTGAGCGCGCCGCGCGCCGTGCTGCTGACAGAGCCCAGGCTGTCTCCGCCGAGGACCTCGATGCGCTCCACGGCGGAGAGCGGCAGGCTTTCCAGGTTGCCGCCGGTCGAGGAATAGGGCCTGCCGTTCACCAGGACGAGCAGCGACTGCCCGCCGGTCAGGAAATAGCGGGTGATGCCGGTGTCCAGCAGTTCCTGCATCGTCTGGGCGCCCGAGCGCTCGATGAAGTTGCGGTCATATGTGGCGACGACCCGCGCCGGCGGCGCCAGCGGGCCGGCCTGCGCCGCGCCCGCCGCCGCCAGCAGGACCATCGCGGCCAGCGATGCCAGGACTGTCTTCATCGCACACCCTCCTCCCGGCCCCGGCACGGGAAAGGCGCGGCGCGCGCATCGCCGCCGCGCAGTCCGGCGGCTCAAACGGCAGGGAACCATTCTGAAGTCATAAAAACCAATATAAATATGATTCTATATTGGTAACAAGAATCCATGGGCGGCGCGAAGGCGCCGGCCGGCGGCGCGCGCCAAGCGCGGGACACGCCACTTACGTCGGTGTTCCGGGGGTTTTCGGAGAGTGGCGCTGCGCCGCGCCGGAGACGCGGCTCCGGATGCCGCGGCCCTCAGGGAGGGCTTATCGCATCCTGTCCTGTATCGAGATCAAATATGGAACGAAAAACAGAAACGCTGGCACATGGCCTGTTCCGACAGAACCGCGTTCCGGTCCCCGGAGGAAGCGCCGGGGATGAGGGCGGCGGCGCTCCCGGTTCTCAGAAGCGCATGTTGAGAGTGAAAAAGTAGGTGCGGCCCCAGCCGGCCGCGGTGGGCCCGTCCGTTTTGGAGGGGTTGGAGGTATCCGTCGTGAGCAGCGTGTCGGTGAGGTTGAACACGCCGGCGGAAACCCGGGCGCCCTTCAGCCCCAGCGGGTCGGCCCAATCCACCGATACATCGTGGCCGGTCCAGGACTCGTAACTCCCGGTGCCATCCTGATTCTTGAAGCCGGCGCGGTAATTGGCGGTCCACACGGCGCTCAGATTGCCGCGCCGCGCCAGGAACCCGACACGGACGGCGTTGCGCGCAATCGGATATCGAACCTTCGCGCCCGCGACCCGTATCCCGGCGTTGAGGACGTGCCGCCAGGCGCCGCGCATGCCGACAACGCCCCAACTCGTCCTCATGCCGCCGCCGAAGCGGGTATTGATGCCCGAAACTTCGGACTCGGCGACATTCTCGAATCCCCGGTGGATGGTGATTTCGCCGCCATTGCGCACGATGCAGTTCGTTCTGGCTTCGCCCTCGCATTCAGGCAGGTTCAGAATGGCGTGGGTGGGGGTGTTGTTCCCCACCCCCTTTGAGGTCGAGACCCGGTACCATTCCGCCGCCAGGAAGAACGGCCCCCGGCGAGCCTCGGCGCCGAAGGAGAGCCTTTCCCCCTTTACGGGGTCGAGCTTCGGATTTCCCGTCAGCTCCTCCGTCACCTGCCGGGCATTGTCATTCGGGCATGTGCGGGGCGGCATCCCGGGGCCCGGATCGCACTGGACATAGGGATGGGTCTGCAACTCGGTGGCGTAGAGATACACCATCGAGGGCGCGCCTTCCGCCGCGCCGAACGACCCGCGCAGGGTGACAATGCCGGTCGGGCGGTATTCGGCCCCGACGCGCCAGGAACCCAGCCCACCCACATCGTCGAGTTCCGTTGCCCGGCCCGCGACCCTGAGGTCGAGCCTGTCGGCAACCGGCAGCGACATGTCCGCGAAGGCCGCAGCCGTCTCGCGCTTGCCCGCATAGCTGACACCGCCGGACCCGAGCACGTCGGTCACCCTGTGGGTCATGCCGTCATTGCTGCGAAAACGAAGGAATTCGTGGGCTTCGAAGCGGCCCAGTTCGACTCCTGCCGTCCATGCCGCGTCGCGGCCGCCGATCGCGAAGCCGGACCCCTCCAGCGCCAGCCGGGTCGAAAGAGACTCGCTACCGGAATCGGTTGTCTCCAGCACACGGCTCTTCTCTATCGCAGCCAGATGGTCCGCATCCTGGGAAAACGGGTTCACCACATTGTAACGCCCCGCCTCGATTTCCTCCCTTATCCTGCTTTTGAGCACCTTGTTGATGCCGGTTTCCAACCGGTCCCACCGGTAGGCGCCGATGCGCGCATCGTAACCGAGGTCATCCGCCAGACGGCCGGTGACGCCCAGCGAGACGTCGTATTCCTCTCCCTCGTCCACCCACTCCCGGTTGCCGTGGCCCACGAAACGGTGCCCGATGGAGAACCCGTCGTCAGCGTCGGCAACAACAGGAGTTTCGCCAAATGCGTTGTTGATCGCTTCCAGCAGGTCCGAGTCCGGGGTGATGGAAAACGTATCGGTCGACGGCGCATAGCGGAAGGCAGTCTCGTACCGCGTGACGTTCACATCCAGATGCAGTTCGGCGTCATCGCCAAACGGATGGTCCAGGTTGAGTATGGCGCTTTGCTGCTCGCGGCTCCGGGTATCCCAAGCGATATCGCCATAGGCAAAGCCGCAGCCTTCGTCGCCCGAGGTGATGCCGGACGGGTTTATGCCGGGCACGTAGCCGTGCGCCGTGTCGCAGTCCCCCAGCCCCACTGACCTTTTCGGCAGGGGGACTGTTTCACCGTCCACAATCTCCGTCTCCCTATCGCCGTTCGTGTCCTGCTTGACGACGAAGACGGTGTTGCCGCTGGTGCTGATATTCCTCATTCGGTTGAACTCGCCGCCCTCGACCCATTCGGAGCGGCTGTGAGCCCGCTCGCTGTCGGGGATTTCCTGGCGGTCGAGAACATCGACGCCCAGCGTCATGCGGCCCTTGCCGAACGCGCCGCCCCAGAAGGCGCTGCCCTGCCAGGCGTCGCCGCCGTCGCGGTCCGGCGCCCGCGTGACCGTACGCGTCTCGAAGCCGTCGAGGTCCTTCCTCAACACGATATTGAGCGCGCCGCGCGCCGTGCTGCTGACAGAGCCCAGGCTGTCGCCGCCGAGCACCTCGATGCGCTCCACGGCCGAGAGCGGCAGGCTTTCCAGATCGCTGTCGGTCGAGGCATACGGCCTGCCGTCGACCAGCACGAGCAGCGACTGGCCCCCGGTCAGGAAATAGCGGGTGATGCCGGTGTCCAGCAGCTCCTGCATCGTCTGCGCGCCCGAGCGCTCGATGAAGTTGCGGTCATATGCGGCGACGACGCGCGCCGGCGGCGCCAATGGGCCGGCCTGCGCCGCGACCGCCGTCAGCAGGGCGGCTGCCGCAAATGACGCCAGAAAGGTCTTCATCGCTCATACTCCTCCCGTCCCCGGCGCAGGAAAGGCGCGGGGCGTATATCAACGGCAGGAGACCATCGTGATCGGAATAATTCCAATATAAATTTTCAGTGTTATTCATAGAAAAATCTGATGGCACCGGCATCGGGCGCCTCCCTTCCGGGCGCGCCCATGCGGGCGGTATCCCTTGCCCGGATTGGAGAAACAGGGGCGCGGCGGCGGATGTCCGGTTCGACAGTCCCGCCGGCTCCGGCCGGCCCCCTATACCGGCAGCCGAGGACCGGCCGGCATGGCGGGCGGGCGGTCCCCTCCGGCCCTACAGCCTGCCGGCGGAGACGCCGCCATCGACCATATAGACGCCGCCGGTGCAGAAGCTGGACTCGTCGCTGGCGAGGAACAGCATCAGCCGCGCCACCTCCTCCGGCTCGCCGTAGCGCCTGAGCGGCGTCGCGCC
>JAJEIH010000042.1 GCA_022827685.1 Alphaproteobacteria bacterium | reverse complement strand
TCCCTCCACCGTTCCCGACGGACGGCCGCATGGATGCCCGGAACAAGTCCGGGCATGACGAGGAGTGGGTTGGGATGCCGGGCGCTGATCCGTGTCCCGATCCGACGGAACCCTTTGAAATCCTGTTGAATCCAGGCCATGTGCCCTGTCCGCAAAATCTAAACCGGACAGCAGTGGACCCGTTCCGGGCATGACGGTATGGGGGCGCCGGGCATGATGGAGGCGGCCGTGCGCGACGGAAGAGCCTGCCTTTGCCCCGCCGCCGGGCGGTTCGGATCCTATATCACCCCGCGTTCCCGGAGGCCGGCCAGAGCGTCCGCATCGAGGCCGAGGAGCCGTTCATAGACCTCCCGGTTGTGGTGGCCGAGCTTGGCGCCGCCTTCAAGCGCCGGAAGGTCGCCGCCGGAGAACTTCACCGGGAAGCCGGAGACGATGCCGCGCTCGACCGGATCGTCGGAGCCCTGGCGGTACATGGGCCTGAGCGTGCCCCGCGCCCGGAAATGGTCGTCCTCGACCGCTTCCCGGATCGTGCGCACCCGCGCGACCGGCACGCCCGCCCCCTGGAGCAGCGCGGTGCCCTCCTCGCAGCTATAGGCGCCGAGCCGCGTCTGGATTTCCGCCCTGAGCGCGGCGATATTCGCTTCCCGCGCCTCCGGGGTCGCGAAACGCGCCTCCTCGAGCAGTTCCGAGGCGCCGAGCGCGCCGAGCAGGGCCTTGAGGCGCAGCGACAGGCCGACCGTGATAATCACGTCGCCGTCCCTGAGGCGGTAGAGGCCGGTCACGTCGTTGCGGCTGTCATTGCCGGCGCGGACCGGCTGCCCCTCCTTCAGCACATATTCCATCGGCTCCATGAACATCAGGGTCGCCAGCGTGTCGATCATGGAAGCGTCGAGATATTGCCCCTCGCCGGTCTTCTCCCTGTGGCGGAGCGCGCCAAGGATCGAATAGGCGGCGTAGAGCGGCGTCACGAGGTCGCCGACGAAGACGCCGATCCGCGTCGGCGGGCCGTCGGCCGCGCCGTTCATGTCCATGATGCCGGACATGGCCTGGATCTGGTGGTCGTGCGCGGGCAGGTCCTTGTAGGGGCCGGTCTGGCCGTAGCCGGCGATCGAGCAATAGACGATGCCCGGATTGACGGCGGCGATGTCCTCGTAGCCGAGGCCCATCCGCTTCATGGAGCCGGGCGAGAGGTTCTCGATCACCACGTCGGATTGTTTCGCCAGCTCCAGGAACATGCCCCGCCCCTCCGGGTCCTTGAGGTTGAGCGTGACGCTCTTCACGCCTTCCGACCGTTTCAGGAACCGGATCGAGAGGTCGTCCTCCGTCTGCCGCTCCGCATTGATTCCCTTCGGTCCGTGAAAGGGGCCGGCGCTGCGGATCGGATCGCCCGCCCCCGGCGCTTCGACCTTGATGACCTCCGCGCCGAAGCGGGCGAGCGTCATGCTGAGAAACGGCCCGGCGAGGAAAACCGTAACCGAAAGCACGCGGATGTCTTCGAGGGGTCTCATTCGAGAACTCCGGCAAGGGAGAATGGGCGGCTCCGCAGCAAAAAGGGGGCCGCGCCGAACGGGAGGAAACGGACCTATGCGGGCTGCGCCACCCGGGCCGGATCGCCGGTGTCCAGCGTCGTGACGCGGCGCATCTCCCGGCGGTAAACCGTGTCTTCGTAGGGGCAGGCGCGGTGCATGGTGGCGCGGTTGTCCCAGATGACAAAATCGCCGTCCCGCCAGGAGTGGCGGTACACGAGCTCGGGCCGTGTCGCATGCTCCGTGAGCTCGCGAAGGACAAGCCGGCCTTCCGGCACCGGCCGGTCGAGGATCCGCGAGGCGTGCGAGGCGAGATAGAGCGCGCGCCGCCCGGTCCGCGGATTGGTCAGCACCAGCGGATGGACCGCGCCCTTGAGCCGGTCGCGCTCCTCCTCGGAGAACTCGAAGCCAAGCGTCATGCGCGAGTGCGCGATGGAATGATGCACGCGCAGGCCCTCCAGCCTCGCCTTCGTCTCCTTCGGCAGCGTGTCGTATGCGGTGCGCATATCCGCGAACTCGGTGTCGGCCGGCACCGGCGGCACCACGAGGGCGGCGAGCATGGAATAGCGGCCGCGCGGGTCCTGGAACGAGGCGTCGGTGTGCCAGAGCCGGTTGCCGAGGCTGTAGAGGCGCCGGCGGCTGTCGGCTTCCACGACCTGCCCGTCCGCTTCGACATTCGAGACATCGGAGAGCGCCTCGTCGCCGAAGCGGTTCTTCTGCAGGACGCTGAAGCCGGTCTTGCGGTGAAGCTCCCCGTCGAGCCGGGCGGCGAAATCGAGCTGCTCCCCGCCCGAGAACGCCTGGTCCCGGAAGACGAGCACGGCGTGTTCGTCCATGGCCGCCCGGATTCCTTCGAGGGTCTCCTCGTCATGCACGCGGCGGAGGTCGACCGGGCCCGCCTCGGCGGCGAAATGCGGGTGAAGCTTGCGGAACCGGAGTGTCATGGCTGGCTCCCACGGTGCGAAGGCGGTTGCGGGCCCGTTTCTATCGGCAGGCCGGGGTCCGGGGCCCAGTCTCCCATCGAGCCGTCATAGAGGGTGAGGTCGTCATAGCCGAGCTGGTGCAGGAGGAACAGGCCGACGGTGGCGGAGATGCCGCCGCCGCAATAGGCGACGACATGGCGGTCCCGGCCGATCCCGGCCTTCTCATGCAGCCGCCGCGCCTCGTCGAGCGCCACGAAGGCCCCGTTCGACGGGTCGAGCAGGCTGGCCGCCGGCACGTTGAGGCTTCCGGGTATGCGCCCGGGCCTGCCGTAGCGGCTCGGCCCCTCGCCCAGATGGAAGGCGGGCGCCAGCGCATTCACCATGACGGTGCCGGCGTCGTCCAGCCGGGAGAGCACATGGTCCCTGTCCACGAACCGGCCGGGCGCGAGCGCGGCGGAGAAGCGCGCCGGCGGGTATTGCGCGGGCTCGGCCGATACCGGGCGGCCCTCCGCCTGCCACTTCTCCCAGCCGCCGTCGAGCACGGCCGCGCCCTTGAAGCCGAAGGCGCGCAGCATCCACCAGACGCGGGTCGCCCACATGATGCTGCCGGCCGAATAGAGCACGATGCGGGACGTGTCGCCGATGCCGAGCCTGCCCATCGCCTCCGCGAACCGTTCGGCCGACGGCGCCATGAATTTGAGGCGCGTGCCGGGGTCCGAAGCCGTTCCCTGGAGGTCCAGGAACACCGCGCCGGGGATATGCGCCTCGTCATATTCGGCCCGGCCCGGCACCACCCGGTAGGGCGCCTCGTCGCCGGGCTCTGCGGGCCTGAGCCACGTGGTGCAGTCCACGATGCGCAGCTCCGGCGCGCCCAGCATCGCTTCCAGTTCGCCGGTTTCGACAAGCGCTCCGGGATCGCGCCATTGCGAAAGGTCGGCCCGTGTTTCGGTCATCGGCGGTCTCCCTTGAGCTTCGGCGACGGTCCCCGACATGCATCAATACCACGAAGCGCCGCTCCGATTTACGCTTCGCGGCGCCGGTTGTAGGATTGCCGGCAGCAAGGAAGGGAGGACGGCATGACCGACAATTGGGACTTCTCGATCGACAAGGCGTCCGAGGCCGTCTGGACGGAGGGTCTGCGCGAGATCTTCGAATACCGGGACCTCGGCATCAAGGGAGCGACCAAGGGCGACTACATCGCCCATATCGTCAAGGCGAACGGCAAGGAGATGAAGGACGAGGTGCAGCACTGGCACGTGCATGACTGCACCTTCCAGTTCGTCCTGGTGCTGAACGGCTGGGCCGAGTTCGAATATGAGGGCGAGGGCGTGCGCCGCATCGAGAAGGGCGACTGCATCAACCAGCGCCCCGGCATCCGGCATCGCGAGATCGCCTGCTCGAAGGATTTCGAGGTCCTGGAAATCGTGGCGCCGGCCGACTTCGCGACCCGGATCGTGGAAGCGCCGGTTTCCGCCGAAGCGGCCGAGTAGGCGGCCTTATCCCGCATACGAGCGGAGCATTTCCACGAAAGCTCCGACTGCGGGTTCCAGCGGGCCGTCATTGACGAGGGTGCGGACATCCGGGCCCCCGGTGTCGGCGGGAAATTGCCGGGCGAGGCGGCCGGCCCGGTCCTGCGGCGATTCCCGGCCCCTCTCGCCGAGGCGGCGCGCGAGCGTCTCCCGGCTTGCCGTGACCTGGATGACGGCGACCCGCGCGAACCGGCTCCGGGCCCCGGCGACGACGCCTCGCGACACATTGGCCACGACGACGCGCCCCTCCGCGACGAGGCCGCCGACGGTTCCGGGCAGCGCGTAGCTTAAGCCGTGCGCGCGCCAGACCAGGCTGAACACGCCGGCCCGTTCGCGCGCATCGAATTCAGCCTCCGTCAATGCGATATGGTCCTCATGCGGGTCCCCGGCGGGCCGCGTGATGCAGCGCCGGGGGAAGCAGAACCGCGCGTCCGGCCTCAGTTCGGCTTCTGCCCGCCGGATCAGCGTGTCCTTGCCGGCGCCGCTCGGGCCGACGGTGAGCACGAGACAGCCGCCGGTCAATTCCGGATCGCGGCTTCGATGCAGGAACGGTAGCGGTCGAGGCCCGGCGTCACGGCCCCGGGGTCCTTGGCCTGCTCGTCCCAGCGGCGCACGGCCACCGCGTCATGCGCATGGGGCCTCGCGATGAACGCGGCCGCCCCGGCCTCGGTGAACGGGCCGCCCTGCAGCTCCAGACTCAGCACGGAAGCCGGCGACAGGGTGTCGAAATAGGCCGGATCGGTCGCGCAGAGCCAGCGCTTGGCATCGACATGCAGGCCCACCGGCGCGGTCACGTCCTCGTCGAACCAGCGGGCGAGGAACTTGCGCCCCAGCGTCTCGTGGCGGTCGTCGATGCCCCTCGCGGCGGCGTCTTCGCCGAGCTTGTGGATCAGGTGGCCGATATCGTGCAGCAGCGCCGCGACCACAAGCGAATCGGACGCGCCGGAGCATTCCGCAAGATGCGCGCATTGCAGCGCGTGCTGAAGTTGGCTGACGGCCTCGTCGCCATACTGCGCCGCGCCGCTCGTCTCCAGAATTTCCACAATGCGGTCCACTGCCGACATGCGCCCCTCGCTCCCGCCTAACCCAAGTTTAACAGTTTGGCGGTGGCTTCGGTTGATATTGAAGTGTTCTGGTTCGGCAAGGTGTTGATATAGCTTGATTGTGGTTTTGGGCTTGTCGGTGTAGTGCCATTTTATTTTTGTGTTGAGGTTCCGGGG
>JAJEIH010000163.1 GCA_022827685.1 Alphaproteobacteria bacterium | reverse complement strand
GATCAGCCAGGGAAAACGGGGATCGAGCCGTGCGCTGCGACGTCGGACGGACGGTCCCGATGACTGGCCTGCTGTAGGGAGATCACTCCGACTACACGGCGGGCACGACAACCCGCCGCGGAACGCGGCTCAGTTCAATGCCAATTCTGCGACTATGCCAAATAGGAATCTCAATATAAACATGAGGCATCTCCGCTCTTTCCTGGCGATGGCCGAGGAAAGAAGCAGCGCCAGAGCCGCCCATCGGCTGGGAATTACCCGCCAGAGCGTGACACAGCATGTTCTCGCCGTGGAGAAATCCGTCGGCAGGAAATTGCTCGAAACCTCTTGGCCGCGCGAGCCCCGGCAGGTCGGGCGGACGCAATTAACCGAGGCCGGACGCGCGTTTTTCCCGAAAGCGGTCCGGGCCATGCGCGCGCATGACGAGTTGTTCGAAGACCGGACTTGCGATGAAATCCGGTACGAAACCCGCCTTGCAATATTGCGAGACCTTCTGGAACTGGCGCTCGATACGGCGCAAAACAGTCCGCCCGGTTCCAACCGCGAAACGCCCGGTCCTTTTATGCCTGACGCCGAACGAATCCGTGCGGCCATCCCGGCGGAAAAACCGCGCCGGAGCATGATCCTTTCGGACTGAAACAGGGGCCGGCCGCACTCCTTTTCATCGCCCCGGACGGAGCGAAGCAGCCTGCCCCGGACGCCGATCCGGGGGAGATTCGGGGTCCGGGAAGTCGAGGACCCTGCCGGGTCGCCCGGGGGCCCGGCCCGGATTGCCCCTGCGCCTATCCCGCCCGGCTCACGAACGCGGCGAGCCGGTCCATCGCCGCTTCGACATCTTCGGTCGCGGCGCAGTAGCTGAGGCGGACGGCGCGGCTGCCGCGCTCCCGGTCGAAATCGACGCCGGGGGTGATCGCGACGCCGGTTTCGTCCAGCAGCCGCTGGCAGAAGGCCATGCTGTCATTCGCCAGGCGGCCGATATCGGCATAGACGTAGAACGCCCCGTCCGGCGCGGCGAAATCGGGAATGCCCATCGCCGGCAGGGCGGAGAGCAGGATCTCCCGGTTGCGGGCATAGCGCCGGACATTGCCTTCCAGTTCCTCGCGGCAGTCGAAGGCGGCGAGCGCGGCGTATTGGGACACCGTCGGCGTATTCAGGAACAGGTTCTGGCCCAGCCGCTCCACCGCGACCGTGAGGTCTTCCGGCAGCACCAGCCAGCCGACCCGCCAGCCGGTCATCGAGAAGTATTTCGAGAAGCTGTTGACGGTGATGGCGGAGGGCGAGCCGACCGCCGTCGCCTCCTCCATGCCGTAGGCGATGCCGTGATAGATCTCGTCCGAGACCAGGCGGACGCCGCGGTCGTGGCACCAGGCCGCCAGGCGGGCGAGCGCTTCCGGCGCCAGCATGGAGCCCGTCGGATTGGACGGGCTCGCCACCACCAGCCCGTCTATCGGCCCTTCGACCCGTTCGAGGAGTTCGGGCGTCGGCTGGAAGCGCGTATCCGGCCCCGTCGGCACCTGCACGGTCTCGATGCCGAGCGCCCCCAGCATGTTGCGGTAGCAGGGATAGCTCGGGTCGGTGAGCACCACCCGCGCGCCGGCGTCGAAGGCGGCGAGGAAGGCGAGCACGAAACCGCCGGACGATCCCGTCGTGACGAACACCCGTTCCGGGGCGACGTCCTCTCCGTAATGCTCGCGGTAGTGGAGCGCGATACGCCGGCGCAGCGCGTCGATGCCCGGCGCGTCCGTATAGCCGAGCACCCGCCCGTCGATCGCGGCCTTCGCCGCCTCCCGGGCGCCGGCGGGCGCGGGCGTGCTCGGCTGTCCGATCTGGAGGGGGAATACCGCCTTGCCGGCCGCGGCGCGCTCGCCGGCCGCGCGCAGCACCTGCAGGACGATGAACGGGTCGATCCCGCCCCGCCGGGACACGTGAAAAGACATGCGACGCCTACTCGTCGTCGAAGACCTGTAGCGCCAGACCCGCGCCGCGCGGGTCCGCATGGGCGCGGCAAACCGGTCCGGGATCGCCCGGGTCCCAGGCCCGGCAGAAAACCGCCGCAACAAAACCGATCCGCCCGACCTCCGAGACGGTCAGGCCGCCCTCCCGCAGCCCGGCGCGCGCGGCTTCCGGGACCGCCGCTTCGACCGTCATCGTCCGCCCCGGGCCGCGCACCGCGCGCGGCCGGGCGACAGCGGCTTCGAGCGCATCCGCTTCCAGAAGCGTCCGCAGCGCGACGGCCGGACCGACCCGCCCGGCGCCGGGCCCCGACGCAGCGCCGGCAAAGCGGATTTCACCGCCGGATTCGAGGGTCACCAGAAAAGGCGACAGCGCGGGATCGGCCCGTCCCGCGGGCCTCGGAGCCGCGATCGCCATGCCGGTGCCGGCAGCCACCCGCCCTGTCCCGAACGGCGCGTTCATGGTCAGTCCGCAGGCGACCGCAAGCCCGTCGGCGTCCACAACCGCGAAGCCGGTCCCGCCCTCCGGCATGTCTAGCACCTCGCCGTCCGGCACAACCGGAAGCACCGGCGGGTCGCTGTCATCGATCCGGTCGTCCTCGAGGAGCTGGCGCCAGAAGGCGGCCTGTCCCGGCCCGGCGCTTGCCTCGTCGGCGGGGAACCAGGCCTCCCAAGAACCGTCTGCGACGGAAAGCGGCTCCGGGGCCGACGGAACGCCGCGCGCCAGCGCTGCCTCGTCAAGACGGTATCCGGCAGCCGCTGCGCCCCGCACCAGCGCTGCCGCCAAAGACCCGGAATAGACGGCGCCCGGCCCGTCCAGGCGTATCCGTTGCAGCACCCGGCCGAGCTCCGGCTGGGCCAGACGCTCCCCTTCTCCCGGGGGCCGGCCCGAGAGGACCGACTCCGCACCGGCCGGCGCCGCCTCGATGTCCCGCGCGAAAGCCCGCGATACCGGGTGGCTGAGCAGCGCCAGCCGCTCCGCCGCCGCCGGCACCGCGCCCCAGCGAAGCCGGCCATGCGCCGCGTGCATGAGCGCCAGCCCTCTCACCAGCATGGGCGGCGGCGCCTCGCCCTCCTCGGTCTCGGGGTGGATGAAGGAATAGACCCATTGGTCGCCGTCTTCGGAATCGTTCACGAGGCACACGCCTCCCGCCCACAGGCTGGCGCGGGAAGGCCGGGTCACGGTGAGCGCCATCGCCAGCGCCGCCGCAGCATCGACGGCCGAGCCGCCGGCCTTGAGAACGTCGCGCGCGGCGAGTGCGGCATTGGGCTCGCCGGCGGCGACGCTGCCGAGCCAGTTCTGGCGCGGAACGGCTGCCGGATCGACGCCGGGCACAACCCCGCAGGCGCCCAGCAGGAGCGGGAACAGAAGCGCCGCTATCGATTGACGCCAGGGAAACCGGCGCATAGCTTGCCCGGGACGCCTTGCGAGGTCGCCATCCATGAGGCCCATGCGATCCCTTCTCTGCGGCCTCTTTGCCGCGCTGCTTGCGTTTTCGTCCGCCGCGCCTTCGGAAGCCCGGTCCATCAAGCTGGTCCGCGACGCGGAAATAGAGGAAACGCTTCGCGTCTTTGCGGGTCCGGTCTTCGAAGCCGCCGGTGTTTCGCCGGAAAGCATACGCCTGCATCTCGTGAATAGCGACCAGGTGAACGCCTTCGTTTCCAACGGGATGCGGATATTCCTCTATACGGGGCTGTTGCGGATCAGCGAGAGCCCCGGCCAGGTAATCGGCGTGATCGCGCATGAAACGGGCCATATCGTCGGCGGCCACCTGGCCCGGCTCAAGAACGAGACCGAGACGCGCACGGCGCAGGCGATCCTCTCGACGGCGCTGGGCGCGGCCGCCGGCATCGCAACGGGGGACCCGCGCGTTGCGCAGGCGCTGATATCGGGCGGCGTCACGCTGGCCGAGCACGGCCTGCTGCGTCATTCCCGCACCGAGGAGTCGGCAGCCGACCAGGCGGCTCTGCAGTATCTCGACCGGGCGCATGTCTCATCGCGGGGCTTCGCGGAGTTCCTGGGGATTCTCGAGCATCGCGAGACGATCGGAGGAGGCGGCGGGGACGTTTACCGACGCACCCATCCGCTTACCGAAGAACGCATCCGGATCGTGCGCGAGCACACCGCCCGGTCTCCCTGGGCGGACAGCGCGCTGCCGGACGACTTCCGCCGCCGCCATGCCCGGATGGTCGCCAAGCTGGACGGATTTCTCGATGCCCCCGAAAAGACGCTCGCCCGTTACGACGCCTCCGACAGGAGCGCGGCGGCGCGCTACGCCCGCGCCATTGCCCATTACCGCGTTCCGAACCTCGGCGAGGCGCTCATCCTGATCGACGGCCTCATCGCGGAAGCGCCGGAAGACCCCTATTTCCACGAGCTCCGGGGCCAGATGCTGTTCGAGAACGGCCGCGGCGCGGAGGCGCTGGAGTCCTACCGCGAGGCGGTCCGCCTCTCTCCCCATGCGGGCCTCATCCGCGTCGAGCTCGGCCGGGCCGCCATCGAGGCCGGCACGCGGGAGACGCTCGCGGAGGCCGTCCGCAATCTGCGCGAGGTCGTCCGCCGCACACCGCGAAGTGCAAGCGGCTGGTACTGGCTCGGCATCGCCGAGGGTCGTTCGGGCCGGCCGGAATTCGCCGACCTCGCGCTGGCCGAACACGCCATTCTCACGGGCGATATCCGCCGCGCCGCCGCCCTTGCCGGCCGCGCGGTCCGCAGGCTCCCGGAATATTCCGCCGACTGGCACCGGGCGCAGGACATCCTCAACCGCATCAGGCCGCGCAAGGCGAAGAATTAGCACTGGCGGCCCCCGCCTTCGCGGGGGCAGGCGCACAGGACAAGGAGGGATGATGGGCAACTCCGGGAAGGCGATGGCGCGCGCTCGCGAGTTCGCCGATGCGCATGGCCTTCAGGCGCCGATATTGCTGGCGCCGATGGCCGGAGCCTGTCCGGCTTCGTTGTCGATCGCGGTCGCGAACGGAGGCGGAATGGGCGCCTGCGGCGTGTTGATGATGAGCGCCGGGCAGATTGCCGACTGGGTCCGTGAAATGCGCTCGGGGTCGAACGGCGCCTTCCAGCTCAACACCTGGATTCCGGACCCCGATCCGGAGCGGGATCCGGACCATGAGCGCGCGGTCCGCGAGTTCCTGTCCTGCTGGGGTCCGGCGGCGCCGGAAGACGCGGCCGACACGCCGCCGCCCGACTTCGCCGGCCAGTGCGAGGCGATGCTCGACGCCGGGCCCGCCGCGATCTCGTCCATCATGGGCCTTTATCCTCCGGAATTCGTCTCCCGAATGAAGCAGCGCAAGATCCGCTGGTTCGCGACCGCCACAACCGTCGCCGAAGCGGTCATGGCCGAAGAGGCCGGCGCCGACGTCATCGTGGCGCAGGGCATGGAGGCGGGCGGTCATCGGGGCGCATTCGACGGGGCCGATGCCGGGCCGAACATGGTCGGCCTGTTTTCGCTCGTGCCGGCTGTTGCGGACGCCGTCCGGGCGCCGGTTGTCGCCACCGGAGGCATCGCCGACGCCAGAGGGGTTTCCGCCGCGCTTCTCCTCGGCGCTTCCGCCGTCCAGATCGGCACGGGGTTCCTGCGCGCGCCGGAAGCGAAACTCCCGTCGGCATGGGCGGCTGCGCTCGGCGATGCCCGGCCTGAGGACACCATCGCCACCCGCGCGTTTTCGGGACGCCTCGCTCGAAGCATCCGGACCCGATACGCGCTCGCAGCGGCGTCCCCGGAAGCGCCGATGCCGGCGCCATATCCGATCCAGCGGCATCTCACACAGGCGATGCGAAGCGAAGCCGCCAGGACCGGCGACCTTGCCGGCATGCAGGCCTGGGCCGGTCAGTCAGCCAGGCTTGCGCCCGCAGCTTCGGCGACGGATACGACCATCGCTCTCTGGGAGGAGGTCCGGTCCATTCTCGATTGAGCGCGCCTGAACGGGGCGCGGGCCTTCGCAATGCCGCGACCGGCTTTCATCGCCGCCGCGGTTCCGCCGGGCGCTCACCCGCGCGGCGCGCCGCCGAGCTGGCGGCCGCCGACGATGTGCGCATGCACATGCGGCACTTCCTGGTTGCCGTGGCGGCCGTTATTAACGGTCGCGCGGTAGCCGTCTTCGGTCACGCCTTCGGCGCGTGCGACCGCCGCCATGGCGCGCACCCAGTCGGCCAGCTCGGCGTCGCTGCCCCGCTCGGCGAAATCGTGCAGGTTTTCGTACGGCCCCCGGGGAATCACCAGCACGTGGGTCGGGGCCTTCGGCGCGATGTCGCGAAAGGCGAGCGCATGATCGCTTTCGTACACCTTGTCGCAGGGAATCTCGCCCCGCAGGATGCGCGCAAAGATATTGTCGTCGTCATAGCTCATGGAGACCGCTCGCTTGCGTCGGGTTTGCCTTCGCGCCGGGCCAGCGCGGCGCGCACATCGTCGGGCGTCACACCCGCATCGGCCCAGAGCACGAGCAGGTGGTAAAGCAGGTCCGCGCTTTCCTCGACCAGCCGGCCCCGGTCGCCGCGCACCGCTTCGATGACCGTCTCGACGGCTTCCTCGCCCACCTTCTGCGCGATCTTCTCCCGGCCCAGATCGAAGTAGCGCGCCGTGCGGGAGGTTTCGGGGTCGGCGCCGCGCCGGCTTTCGATGACCGCGTAAAGCCGGTCGAGAATATCCGTCTCGCTCATATGCGGGGCTCCGGGCGCACCGGGATGCCGGCCGCCGCCATGGACCGCTTGGCGTCCGCAATGCTGTAGATGCGGTCGTGGAAGATCGAGGCGGCAAGCACGGCCGAGGCGCGACCGTCGGCCACGCCCTCCGCAAGATGGTCGAGCGAGCCCACCCCGCCGGACGCAATGACGGGCACCGGCACGGCGTCGGCGACCGCGCGCGTAAGCTCCAGGTCGTAGCCGTCCTTCGTGCCGTCGCGGTCCATGGAGGTCAGCAGGATTTCCCCGGCCCCGAGCGAGACCATGCGCTCCGCCCAGCCGACCGCCTCTATCCCGGTCGGGCGGCGCCCGCCATGGGTGAAGACCTCCCACCGGCCGGGCCCCGTGCGCTTCGCATCGACCGCGACCGTAATGC
This sequence comes from Alphaproteobacteria bacterium, assembly GCA_022827685.1. Lineage (GTDB taxonomy): Bacteria > Pseudomonadota > Alphaproteobacteria > Bin95 > Bin95 > Bin95. The sequence continues at coordinate 7,169 of JAJEIH010000163.1, read as the reverse complement.
ACTGCGTGCCGAATTTGCGCGCGGCTTCCCGCACGAACTCCGGGCGGGCGACCGCGGCCGTGTTTATGGAGACCTTGTCCGCGCCGGCCAGCAGCAGGTTGCGGATGTTCTCCACCGTGCGGATTCCGCCGCCCACGGTGACCGGCATGAAACAGCCCTCGGCGGTGCGGCGCACGACATCGAGGATCGTGTCGCGCTGCTCGTGGCTCGCGGTGATGTCGAGAAAGCAGAGCTCGTCCGCGCCCGATGCGTCGTAGAACCGCGCCTGCTCCACGGGGTCGCCCATATCGCGCAGGTCCACGAAATTGACGCCCTTCACGACCCTGCCGGCATCCACGTCCAGGCAGGGGATGACGCGCACGGTCAGCATTCGCCGCCCGCCGCGATGCGCAGCGCCGTCGCCGGGTCGATCCGCCCGTCATAGAGCGCGCGCCCGCAGATCACCCCTTCTATGCCCGAGTCCCGCTCGGCGTAGATCGCCCGGAGATCGTCATGGTCCGCCACGCCCCCCGAGGCGATGACCGGGGTGGTCAGCGCCCAGGCCAGGTCCACCGTCGCATCCATGTTGACGCCGCCGAGCGCGCCGTCGCGGGCGATATCGGTGAACACGATGGCCGCGACGCCGGCGTCCTCGAAGCGGAGCGCGAGGTCGAGCGCCGGGGTCTCGGAGGTCTCCGTCCAGCCCCTGGTGGCGACCATGCCGTCGCGCGCATCGATGCCGACCACGATCCGGTCCGGGAACCGGCGGCAGGCGGAGCGGACGAGCTCCGGGTCGTTCAGCGCCGCGGTGCCGAGCACGACCCGGCGCACCCCCTTGCCGAGCCACATCTCGATCGTCGCCATGTCGCGGATGCCGCCGCCGAGCTGGACCGGCAGATCGACGGCGCCGAGCACGGTCTCGACCGCGCCGGCATTCACCGGCTCGCCCTCGACCGCGCCGTTCAGGTCCACCAGATGCAGCCAGGCGAATCCCGCCGCCTCGAACCGTCCGGCCTGGTCGGCGGGATCGTCGTTGAACACCGTCACCCGGCCCATATCGCCCTGGACCAGACGCACGCAGGAGCCGTCCTTGAGGTCGATGGCCGGGTAAACGATCATCGCTCGCGCCGTTTTCCCGGCGGCGGCACGTCCTTGTAGAAATAGATGCCCGGCACCCACTCGCCGCGGACATGGGCGTATTTCGGGTGGACCCCCCAACGCCGGTAGCCGAGCGCTTCATACATGGCTATCGCCTGGGTCTGGGTTTCCCGCACATCGAGATTGATGACCCTGAAGCGGCGCTTCCGCGCCTCCTCTTCCACGGCCTCCATCAGCAGGCGGCCGACGCCCAGGCCGCGCGCCCAGGGGGCCACGAAAAGATGCTGCACGGCGGCGATGGACTTCTGGGCCTCGTTGTTGCGCGGCGGCGCCACCATCTGCACGGAGCCGCAGATCGCGCCCGACTGCCGGGCGACGAACAGGCTGCGCTCCGGCACCAGCAGCACGCCTTGCCAGTAGCGTTCGAGCCAGTCGCGTTGCGGCGGGGAAACGAAGCCGAATCCGCCGCCGTCCAGTATTGCCGCGTCGGTCGCCTCGCAGAGATCGAGCAGGTCGGTCTCGCTGAGCGACTCGGGACGCTCTACCCGAATGTCCTTCATCTCAGGGCCGCCAATCGAGGAAGTTCGCGATGAGTCGCAATCCATATACCTGGCTCTTCTCGGGATGGAATTGCGTGCCGATCAAATTGCCGCGACCGACAATAGCGGCGAAACGGCCGCCATGGTCGCTCTCGGCCAGCATGTGGTCCTCCTCCGCCGGCTGAAACCGGTAGGAATGCACGAAATAGACATGGCCGCCGTTCTCGAGGCCGGCCAGCACGGGATGGTCGGCGACGGCCGACAGGCCGTTCCAGCCCATATGCGGCACCTTGAGGGCCGGGTCGCCGGGCTCCAGCGCCACGACGCTGCCGGGCAGCCAGCCGAGGCCCTCATGCACGCCGTGCTCCAGCCCGCGCTCGGCCATCAGCTGCATGCCGACGCAGATGCCGAGGAACGGCCGCCCCCCGGCGACCACCGCCTCCTCAAGCGCCTCCACCATGCCGTCTAGGCCGAACAGGCCCGCGCGGCAGTCGCCGAAGGCGCCGACGCCGGGCAGCACGATGCGCTCGGCGGCCGCGACCCTGTCGGGGTCGGCCGTCACCACCACCGGGCCGCCTCCACCGTTTTCGTCGCGCGCGCGCGCGAACGCCTTTTCCGCCGAGCGGAGGTTGCCGGACCCGTAATCGACGATGGCGGTGCTCACGGCGCCGACCGGGCGAGGAAGCGTGCTTCGGCCTCGCCGGCATTCCGCCCGGCCGCGAGCGCGGTTTCGGCAAAGCCGCGCCTGCCGAGGGTCGCCCGCGCGAACTCGTTGCCCTCGAACCCCGCCGTGAGCGCAATCAGCAGCAGCGCCGGCAGCGACAGCCAGAACAACGCGCCCGGAAGGAGGGCAGCGGCCGCCAGGGCCGCCAGCAGCGCCGCCGCAACCGCCCAGTCGCCGCGCCAGACCGCCCAGAGCGGCCCGAAGAACAGCGCCGGCCAGCAGAAGCCCTCCTTGACGGCGCGGATTTCGGGCTCCTCCAGGAGGCCCCGGCTGCGGCGGTGGATCGTGTAGATGCGCATTGCGGCGCTCAGAGGCTGCCCTTGGTGGAGGGCACGGCGTCGCTCCGGCGCGGGTCGATCTCCATGGCCGCCCGGAGCGCCCGCGCCAGCGCCTTGAAGCAGGCCTCGACGATATGGTGGGTGTTCGTGCCGTAGAGGCATTCGACATGCAGCGTCGCGCCCGCATGTTGCGAAAAGGCCTGGAACCACTCCCGGAACAGTTCCGTGTCCATGATGCCGAGCTTTTCGGTCGGCATCTCCACATGCCAGATGAGGTAGGGCCGGTTGGACAGGTCGAGCGCGACGCGCACCAGGGCCTCGTCCATCGGCACATAGGCATGGCCGTAGCGCCTTATGCCCTTCCGGTCGCCGAGCGCGGCGGACACGGCCTGCCCGACGGCGATGCCGGTGTCCTCCGTGGTGTGGTGCGCGTCGATATGCAGGTCGCCCTTCGCGGCGACCTCGAGATCGACGAGGCCGTGCCGGGCCAGTTGCTCCATCATGTGGTCGAGGAAGCCGACGCCCGTCGAGACGCTGTAACGGCCCTCGCCGTCCAGGCGAATCCGGACATCGATCTCGGTTTCGGTCGTTTTCCGCGCTATCGACGCTTCGCGCATGGCAGCCGGGCCTCGGGGATGTGCGTTGCCGCGTCCTTTTAGAGCATGAGCGCGGTGTTTTGAACCGAGGCCTCAGGCCATCCCGACGGGGTCGTCGAACGCTTCCAGGACATCGCCCGGCCGCGCATGCACCATCTCCTCCAGTTCGCGCCGGAGCGCGGCCGCGCCCGGATCGTCGAAGCGGTTGTCCATTTCATGCGGGTCGTTTGCGAGGTCGTAAAGCTCGCCCGCGCCGGAACCCAGCTCCAGCGTCAGCTTCGCCGTCTTCGTGCGCACCGTGCGCAGCTCCAGCGGCACGCCGCAGCGGCTCGCATTCACGTTCCACTCGCTGTAGGCCACTTCGCGCCCGGCGCCCGGCGCATTCTCGAACAGGCCGCGCAGGCTCTCCGACTGGGCGCGCTCGTCGAGTGCCGTGCCGGCGTAGTCGCAGAAGGTCGCGGGCAGGTCCAGCGTGGAGACCGGGTCCTTCGCCACCCGCCCGGCGGGAATGCCGGGGCCGCGCGCGATGAGGCCCACCCTGAGCAGCGCCTCGTAGGGCGTCGGCCCCTTGAGGTAGAGGCCGTGGTCGCCCAGCAGGTCGCCGTGGTCGGTGGAATAGACGACGATGGTGTTGTCGCGCATGCCCAGCCGGTCGAGCTCGATGAGGATGCGCCCGACGGAATGGTCGATCAGCGAGACCATGCCGTAATAGTTCGCCGTCATCTCGCGCAGTTGCGCCTCGGTCTGGTCCGGCACGCGCGAGAGCTTCGCCCGGAAGTCGCGCAGGCTCGGGTCGGCAAGCGCCGGCTCGCGCTCCAGCGAGGCCCGGTGCCACCAGGGGCGGCGGTCGAGGTCCTTCCCGCCCTCGACCGGCAGCTCCACCTCGTCCGGATGGTGCAGCAGGCTCCACGGTTCCGGGCAGTCGAAGGGGTGGTGCGGGTCCGGGAACGAGACCCAGGCGCAACAGGGCGTGTCCGCCTTCCGGTTCTGCAGCCATTCGATCGTGCGGTCCGCGCACCACGCGCTGCTGTGCACCGCGGCCGGCATGGCGGAACTCCAGGTCTGCGCCGCGCCCGTGCCCGGCTGCGTCTCGGCCGCCCAGAGGTCGAAGATGTCGGGATAGCCCGACTCCTCGAACGCCCAGCGCTCGAAATGCTGGCCGTTCGGCGGCGTGAAGGCGTCCCTGCGGTGGTAGAACCAGTGCCCGAGCACCATCAGCTCGACATGGCTGAAGCCCATATAGGGCCCGAACCAGGACGGGTCGAAACCGGCCGTGCTGTGGCTGCATTCCGGCGTGCCGGTCGGCGCGAAGGTGCTGCTGGTCGCGAAGTGGGCCTTGCCGATGAAGGCCGTGTCGTAGCCCTGCGCGTTGAGGGCGGTGGCGAAGCCGCGTTCGCCCGTCTCCGGGCGCAGGTCGATGCCGTTGTCCGCCACGCCGTGGGTCAGCGGCAGCAGGCCGGTCAGCATGGAGGCCCGCGAGGGCTGGCACACCAGGTTCGGCGTGATGCAGGCGTCGAAATGCGTCCCTTCCGCCGCCAGCCGGTCGAGATGCGGCGTCTTCACGCGCCGGCCGGCGAAGCCGTAGCAGTCCGCGCGCTGCTGGTCGGAGGTGATGAAGAGGATGTTCGGCCGGTCGGACATGGCGTCTCGCTTCGGAGGAGTGGAACGGGGATCAGTCGGAGGACGCGTCGGCTTCCCTGGCGGCGGCGCGCTCGCGCTTCTGCCGGAGCGGCACGCGAATGCCGAAATGCCAGACGAAGAACAGCGTGAGCAGCAGGAAGGCGAGCGAAATCGGGTTGGTCAGCAGGACGGTCAGGTCCGCCTTGTTGATGAGCACCGTCTGCCGCAGATAGATCTCGAAGTTCTCACCGAGCAGGAAGCCGATCACCAGGCAGACGATGGAGAAGCCCGCCTTGCGCATCAGGTAGCCGACGCCCGCGAACAGGAACAGCATGCCCACGTCGAACATGGAGTTGGTCGGGATATAGACGCCGACCACGCAGAGCAGCACGACCGTCGGCAGCACGATGTGCTTCGGGATCTTTACGAACTGGACCCAGATGCGGATGCCGACGCGCCCGATGATGAGATGGGCGAGATTGGCCATCAGCATGGACGCGAAGATCGAATAGATGAGCTCGGCGTGGTTCACCATCATCAGCGGCCCCGGCACGACGCCGTGGATCATGAACGCGCCGATGAGCAGCGCCGCCGCCACATTGCCGGGAATGCCGAGCGCGATGGTGGGGATGAGGTTGGAGCCGACCACGGCGCTGTTCGCCGCTTCCGTCGCCTGGATGCCCTCAAGCTCGCCCTTGCCGAAATTGTCCCCGCGCGGCGATGCGCGCCGGGCGGCGCCGTAGCCGAGGAAGGCGGCGAGCGTGACGCCGAGGCCCGGCAGGATGCCGACGCCGGTGCCGATGCAGGCGGAGCGGATGAGCGTCTTCCAATTGCCCCAGAACTCCCGGGGCGCGATGCGGTTCTCGGCCCTGAACTGCGAGGCCGGCGGCAGGGGCGGCGGCGGCGGTTTGCCCCGGTCCCGGCGCATGTCGTAGAGCTGCGAGAGGACGGAACTCAGCGCCAGGGTGCCGATGGCGAAGGGCAGCAGCGGAATGCCGTCGAAGAGGTAGATGGTGCCGAAGGTCATCCGCTCCGTCGAGTCCACCGGGTCGAGGCCCCAGGTGCTGAGGAAGAGGCCGAGCGCCGCCGCGATCAGCCCCTTGACGAGCGAGCGGCCCGCCAGCGCCGCGATCATGGTGAAGGAGAAGAGGATGATCGTGGTGAGCTCGTTCGGCCCGAAGGTCAGCGCGATGGCCGCGAAGGGCGCGGCGAGCAGGATGAGCACGATGTCGGAGAAGGTGTCGCCGAAGACGGAGGAGTAGAGCGCCGTCTTCATCGCCTTTTCCGGCCGGCCCTGCTTGGCGAGCGGGTAGCCGTCGAGCGCCGTCGCCGCCGCCTCCGGCGTCCCGGGCGCATTAATGAGGATGGCCGGGATCGCCCCGCCCGAGGTGCCGCCCTTGTTGATGCCGACCAGGAAGGCGATGGCCGCGAGCGGCGTGAAATAGAAGGTGATCGGGATCAGCATGGCGAGCGCGGTGACACTGCCGAGCCCCGGCAGCACGCCGAAGATGATGCCGAGCACGATGCCGACGCAGATATAGGCGAGGTTGACGAGCGTGAATGCGGCCTCGAAGCCGCCGATCATGCTGTTGAGTATGTCCATGCGACGCGCCCGTTCCCGCCGCGCTCAGCGCCAGAAGGCGGGGAGTTCGGTGTTGAAGAACTGGTAGGCCGCCTGCGAGAGCACGATCGGCGTGGCGAGCGAGACCAGCGCGATGGTCCAGGGGTTGCGCGCGCCGACGAACAGCATGGTCGCGACCAGGAAGAGCGTCATGGCCGGCTCGAAGCCGACATGCTCGATCAGGAACCACGACGCGCAGGCGACCGCCGCCCAGATGAGCAGGTTGAGCAGCACATGCCTGCTGGCGCCCGTCGCGTCCTCGCCGAACTCCTCGTCCAGATGGTCCTCGCCGGCTTCGACCCTCCTGCCGCCGAAAAGGGCCTGCACCGCCATGACCGCCGCCAGCACCAGGCAGGCCCCGACGGCGATGGACGGCACCAGGGAGGGCGCCAGGTCGAGCTCGCTGTCGGGCGGGTAGGTGTTGTCCGGAATCACCCAGATCAGGCACCAGGCCGACACCAGGACCAGCAGCACGCCCGCCCATATGTGGGTCGTCCTCAAGGGCGCGGCCTCATGCGGCTGTGCTTTCTCCGTTCATGCCGCCCTCCTCCATCATGCCCTGACGCCCCTCCTTCGACAGGCTCTTCGTCATGCCCGATCGCCCCCCTCCGTCATGCCCGGACTTGTTCCGGGCATCAATTTCCGCCGCGGCCGCAGGTCCCGAGGGAGATGCCGGGAACAAGTCCGGGCATGACGATACACGATACGGGAAGA
>JAJEIH010000126.1 GCA_022827685.1 Alphaproteobacteria bacterium | reverse complement strand
GCATGAGAGAAAGGCGGCTCCCGGGGCCGCCTTTCGGCTTTTCTGCAGAAAGCATGGCCGGGGGCCGCAACCCCCCGGCGAGAGCGGACGGGGAAGGTGCGCCCTGCGTCTCGCGCGCGCAATCAGGCGCGCGAGCCGCGCTGCCGCGATACGCCCGCCCGCCCGCGCACACCCCCGCGCATTACGCGCGAAACAGGGACACCCCGTTCCGCCCCTGGCCTGAAAGGAGGCATGGATGACCGCAACCGACCCCCGACCCCGACTGGCGGCCGCGCTGCTGGAGCGGCTTGCCCCGGCCGCCGAAGCCCTCGCTGCCGCCTGTGCCGGGGACATGAACGCCGGCCCGCCGCCGGAGGACGACCGCGCCCGCGCCGATTACCACCGCGCCGCACGCGCCGGGCTCGCCCATCTGCGCCAGCTCCTCGCCGTGATCGACTGGAGCGCCGGACACCTGCCCGAACCGGAACCCGAACCCGAAGAGGTCCATTACCTCGGCGCGGTCTGGACCGGCAGACAGGACACGCCCGGGTTCTACGCCTGGGTCGAGCAGCAGGACCGCCGCGAAAGGCGCAGGAGGAAGAGGGAAAAGAAGGAAAGGAGGGAGAGGAAGGCGAAGAAGAAAGCCCTGGCCGCACAGGCCGGCGGAGGCGAAGACGGCGGCGGCGGGGAGCAAGGCGCCGCGGCGGGCCTCGATGACGAAACCATGACATATCATGACATGCCGCGACACTCCGGCAGGGGTCCCGCCCGCCGCCCCGCGCAGGCGGACGCGCGCGCAGACGGGCGCGCATTATGCGCGGGCGAGGCACGCCCCTCCGGCAACGGGGCGGCCGGGGCCGCGGACCGGCAAGGAGGTTGCGATGCCTTGCAAACGGCCGGGGCGGAGACCGGCCCCATGACAAAACATGACATTCCATGACATGCCATGACACTTCCGCCGGTCCCCCGGCCGTCCCCCGGCCCTGGCGGAGGGCGCCACAGGCATAGCGGACGCGCGGGCATGCAGCAGGGCTCTTGACGCGGGAGGCCCCCGGTCGCAGCCTCGCGGCGACGGCAATTCAAGCGGGAGAACGAACCCATGGCCGACTATGCGGTCGTCTGGCCCCGGGGCGAGAAGGCGCAGGAGCTGCAGGCGCCGGCGCCGCGCCTCGACAGCCTTGAGGGCAAGCGCGTCGCCTTCCTCTGGGACTACCTGTTCCGCGGCGACGAGATCTTCCCGATGCTGGCGGACGGGTTGTCCGAGCGCTATCCCGGCGTCGATTTCATCGGCTACGACGCCTTCGGCTCCACGCATGGCGACGAGGAGCGCGAGATCATCGCCTCCCTGCCGGACCGGCTGAGGGAGCTCAAGGCCGACGCCATTATCTCCGGGATGGGCTGCTGAGGCTCCTGCACTCCCGCCGTGTTGCGGGTGAGCGCAGTGGCCGAAGCGGCGGGCGTGCCGTCCTCTTCCCTGGTCTGCGAGGGCTTTGTCGGCCAGGCGGGCACCACGGCCGTCGGGCTCGGCATGCCGAACCTGCCGCTGGCGCCGGTGGCCGGCCATGTCGATACGCAGACCGACAACGAGCTCCGCTCCAATGTGCTGGGCGAGACGCTGGATGCGGTGGTCGCGAATCTGACCGAGCCGCCGGACGAGGCCGTGGAGACCGTCGAGCCCGAGGCGCGCGACATCGTGTTCGAGGGCAGCTTCGAGGAGGTGAACCGCCTCTTCTACGAGAACCGCTGGTCCGACGGGCTGCCCGTGGTGCCGCCCTCGGTGGAGAAGATCGAGCGTTTCCTCGCCTTCTCGGACCGGCCTGCGGATGCCGTGCTCGGCAAGCTGCCGCCGGACAACCGGGCGGCGACGGTCTGGAATGTCGCCGCGAACGGCGTCATGGCCGGCTGCCGGCCGGAATACATGCCGGTGCTGGTGGCGCTCGCCGAGGCGATGGCGGACCCGGAATACGGCGTCGAGCATTCCGGCAACACGCCGGGGGCGGAGACGCTGATTACCGTCAACGGCCCGATCGCGAAGGCGCTCGGCTTCAACTATGAGCAGGGCGCGCTCAGGGACGGCTTCCAGGCCAACACCTCGGTCGGACGCTTCTGGCGGCTCTACCTGCGCAATGTCGCGGGCTTCATTCCGCACGAGACCGACAAGGGCACTTTCGGCAACACCTGGCGGGTGGCGCTCGCCGAGAACGAGGATGTGCTCCAGCGGATCGGCTGGCCGAACACGGCGACCGACATGGGCCTGCCGGAAGGCGCCAACGCCGTCACCGTCTCCCGCTATACCGGCGGTGATGTGGTGACGTCCGTCTTCGGCCGCCGGGCGGAGGAAATGCTGCCCTATCTGGCCGATGCGCTGGTCAAGCAGTCGGGCTGGGAACTCGTGTTCACCGTCGGCATGGCGACCGGCACCTACCGGCCGCTGCTGGTGCTGTCGCCGATCCTGGCCGAGACCATCGCCGGATCGGGGCTCTCCAAGGATGACATGCGCGACTGGCTGTACGAGCATGCGCGGATGCCGGCCCGGAAGTTCGAGCAGTATATCTCGGGCTGGACCAACCTGGTGCCGGGCCACCGCTCGCTGGCGGAGCTCGTGGCGCTCGGCAAGGCGCCGGAGGTCTTCGCGGAATCCGAAGATCCGGAGCGGATGGTGCCCATCGTCTGCGAGCCCGACGATTTCGGGATTGCGGTCGCGGGCGACCCGCTGCGCACCAACGCCTACGTCTTCGCGCATAACGGCATACTCGGCTTCCCCGTCACCCGCGAGATCGAACTGCCGGCGGACTGGGAGGCCCGGCTGGCAGTTGCCGGCTGAACGCGGCGTGGGTGAGGCGCTCTGGCTGCTGATACCGGCGGGCCAGAGGGCGAACGGGGCGTGGATCGACGACACGCTCGTTCAGCGGGCGCGCGAGAAGGGCATGACCGCCCGGCTGACGGAGGCCGGACGGTTTCCCCGGCAGCGGGTGGAGGTGCTGCGCGGCGGGGATGCGAACGCGCTCTACTACCGCCGCGGCTGGACAGACGGCCTGCCCATCGTGCCGCCGACGCTCGACCGGGTGGACGCGATGCTTCGCGGCTGCGGGCGGGGGCGCAACGAAAGCCTCGGCGAGCTCGACCCGCTGAAAGGCGTGGCGACGGTCGAGCGCGTGGCCGCCAACGCCGTCATGGCGGGCTGCGCGCCGGAGCATTTCCCGGTCGTCGTGGCTGCCGTGGAGGCGCTGGCCGACCCCGCATTCAACCTGCGCGGCGTGCAGACCACGGACGAGAATGTGGCGCCGCTCATCCTGCTGAGCGGGCCGGTCGTGGAGCGGCTGGAGGTGAATGCCGGCTTCGGCATGCTGGGGCCGGGCTGGCAGGCCAATGCCGCCATCGGGCGCGCGGTCCGCTTCGTGATGAACAATATCGGCGGCGGCTGGCCGGAGGCCGTCTCCTTTGCCGGGCTCGGCCAGCCGGGCCGCTACACCCTGGTGCTGGCCGAGAACGCCGCCGCCAACCCCTGGGAGCCGCTGCATGAGGAACTGGGCGGCGAAAACGTGCTGGCGCTGATGCGGGCGGAGACGGCGGTCAATGTGACCGGCGGGCTGGACGACCTTGCAAGCGTGATGGGCTCCGCCGCCTCGGCCTTCAACATGGCGTGGGAGGGCAAGGCCGTAGTCGTGATGGCGCCCTTCGTCGCGCAGGAGCTGGCGGGGCAGGGCTGGTCGAAGGCGGACGCGAAGGAGGCGCTCTGGCGGCGGGGACGGATGCCGCGCGCCGCGTTCGAAACGCTCTGGCTGCGCACCCGCCTCATCGACGGCGAGCGCTGGCCCGAATGGACGCAGGGCGAGGGCGCGGTGCCGGCCGTTGCGCGGCCGGAGGACATCGTGCTGGTCGTCGCGGGCGGCGACATCCCGATCCCGCAATGCGCCTGGTTCCCGTCCTGGGGCTTCCCGCCCTGCTGCATCGTGAAGGAGATCGCCGCGTGAGGCCGCTCGACCTTGTCGTGGTCGGCGGCGGCGTCGCGGGGCTCGCGGCGGCGGACGAGGCGGTTTCGCAGGGGCTCGCGGTGGCGCTGTTCGAGTCGGGGCTCTATGGCGGCCTCGTTTCCAATGTGGGCGCGCTCGACGGCTGGCCGGCCGCCGTCAGCGGCTCCGAGCTGGCCCATGGCTGGAAGGACAGGCTCGCGGCCGCGGGCGTGCGCTTCCACGAGGAGCATGTGGAGGCCGTCCGCGCGCAGGGCCGCCGCCGGATCGTCAAAACGGACCGCGGCCGCTACCGGGCGAAGGCGGTCGTGGCGGCGACCGGCGCAAGGCTCCGCCGGCTGGGCGTGCCGGGCGAGGAGGCGCTGACCGGGCGCGGCGTGTCGCAATGCGCTTTCTGCGACGCCGGCTTCTTCAGGGATGCCGATGTGGCGGTGGTGGGCGGCGGCGACGCGGCCCTGCAGGAGGCGTTGCACCTGGCCGGTTATGCGCGCTCGATTTCCATGATCGTGCGCGGCGGGCGGCTGCGGGCCAGGCCGGGTTACGGGGCGCGGGCGGCGGCCGACCCGAAGTTCAGCTTCCACTGGAACAGCGAGGTTGCTTCCATCGAGGGCGAAGGCGGCGTCGAGGGCGTCACGCTCGCGGACGGGCGGCGGCTGGAGGTCTCGGGCGTGTTCGTCTTCATCGGCCTCGAGCCCGTAACGGCGCTGGCGGGCGAGGGCGCGTTCGCCGCCGGCGCCGCCCGCCGCGCCGGTTCGCTCGCGGAGGCCGTGGCGGACGGCCAGCGCGCTGCGCGGGAGGCCGCCGCCGCGCTCAGGCGATGAGCGGGCGGACCTCCTCGGCGAAGCGGTGCAGGCCTTCGATGCGCATGGGCTGTTCGCCGATGAAGTCGAGGTTGAAGTGGCGCACGCCGGCCTCGTGGAAGGCGGTGATCTTCTCCGCGATGTCGGCGGGCGTGCCGAGCGCCGCATACCGTTGCGCCGCCCTGCGGAAATCCATCGCATAGCGTTTCGAGAGCAGCGCCGCCGCCCGGTCGAGCGCCTTTTCGTAGGTCTCGTCGATGCAGCAGAACAGCAGGTGGGAGGTGCCGAAGGCCTCGATCTCCCGGCCCGCCTCCTCGGCGGCCGCGGCTATCGTGCCGAGCGCGTCCGAGAACATCTCCGGCGTGATGACATAGGACATGTAGCCGTCCGCCATGCGGCCCGCGCGCCGGAGCGCCGCCGGCTGGCGCCCGCCGCACCAGATCGGCGGGCCGCCGGGCGTGAAGGCGGCCGGCTGCATATGCACTTCCGAGAAGGGAAAGAACCGCCCTTCGTGGGAGACCGGCTCGCCGGTCCAGAGTTTCCGCAGCACCTCTATGGACTCGGTCATGCGCGCGCCGCGTTCGCCGTGCGGCACGCCGGCAAGCTCCCATTCGGGCGGGAACTCGCCGCCGACACCGATGCCGAAGACGAAGCGGCCTCCCGCCAGATGGTCGAGCGAGGCCGCCTGTTTCGCCACCCCCGCCGGATGGCGCATCGGCAACAGATAGACGGCGCTTCCGACAGTGAGGCGCGGCGACAGGGCGGCCGCATAGGAAAGCTGCACGAACGGGTCCAGAATCGGCGAGGTGAAGGCCAGATGGTCGCCGACCCAGATCGAATCGAACTCCAGCCGGTCCAGCAGCCCGACCGTCTTGCGGGCAAGCTCCGGCGTCGGCAGGCGCGTCATCAGCCCGAAGCGCGTCCGGTCGTCCAGCGGCAGGCTCATCGTCGTCATTCCCTCCTCGTCCGCGTCATTCGCGCGACGCCCGACGCCATGATAAACCCTGTCCGCGACGTGGCGTAGTGGCCGGCCGCTGTGTCCGCGCTTCTTCCTTCCCCGTTTCAGGCCAAGCAGACCTCTCCATGATCTACCTTCAACTGCTCGGCGGTTTCGTGCTTCTCCTCGGCGGGGCGGAATTCCTGGTGCGGGGCGCGGTGCAGCTTGCGGCCCGGCTCGGGGTCTCGCCGCTGATCGTCGGTCTTACCGTGGTCGCTTATTGCACCACCATGCCGGAGCTGTTCGTGAGCCTTGAGGCGGCGTTCCGGGGCGCGCCGGGCATCGCCATCGGCAACATCGTCGGCAGCAATATCTGCAACCTGCTCCTGATCCTGGGCGCGGCGGCCTGCGTCTATCCGCTGGCGGTCGAGCCGCGCGAAGTCCGCTTCGAGGGCTGCGCGGTCATGGGCGTGACGCTCCTGTTCCTCGGGCTCGCATTGACCGGCAGCCTGAGCCTGTTCGACGGCGTGCTGCTGCTGGTCTGCCTCGCAGCGTTCACGGTGATCTCCTACCGGCGCGCCCGGAGCGGGCACGGCGCGCCCGAGGTGGAGGAGACGGCGACGGAGAAGCCGCTCTGGATGGTGCTCGGCACGCTCGCCATCGGCCTCGGCTGCGTCATCGCGGGCTCGAACCTGCTGGTCGAGGGCGCCATCGGCCTCGCCCGCGTGATCGGCGTTTCGGAAGCCGTGATCGGCGTCACGGTGGTCGCCGTCGGCACCTCGCTGCCGGAGCTCGCCACGGCGGTCGTCTCCGCCTATCGACGCCACCCTGAGGTGGCTGTCGGCAATGTGCTGGGCGCAAATATCTTCAACCTGCTGGCCATTGGCGGCGTGGTGGCGACCGTCCACCCGCTCGACATTCCGGGGCGCCTGCTGGACCTCGCCGTATGGGTGATGCTGGCCGCGACGGTCGCGCTCGTGTCCTGGCTGATGTTCCGGGGCCGGTTCGGGCGCCCGGCGGGTCTCCTGTTCCTGGCGGTCTATGCCGCCTATGTTGTCGTCGAGTATGGACCGTCGGCCGGCGCGGGATAGGCGCATGGCGGAAGAGCAGATCGAACTGGAGGCCCCGCAGCGGCTGGCCGGAGGCGTCGAGGCTATCCGCCGGCATCTGCGCGTCATGCCGCTCACGCCGGGCGTTTATCGGATGATCGACCGGCGCGGGCAGGTGCTCTATGTCGGCAAGGCGCGCTCGCTGCGCCGGCGCGTCACGGCCTATGTCCGGCCTGACAACCAGCCCTACCGCATCCGCCGCATGATCTCCGAGACCGCCTCCATGGAGGTGGTGACCACGCACACGGAGGTCGAGGCGCTGCTCCTCGAGATCAATCTCATCAAGGAGTTGCGCCCCCGCTACAACGTGCTGCTGCGGGACGACAAGAGCTTCCCGCATATCCTGATCGCGCGCGACCACGAATGGCCCCGCATCCTCAAGCACCGCGGCGCGCGCTCGCGGCCGGGCGAGTATTTCGGCCCCTTCGCCTCGGCGGGCGCGGTGAACCGGACCCTGACCGCGCTCCAGCGCGCCTTCCTGCTCAGGTCCTGTTCCGACGCGGTGTTCCGCAGCCGCACCCGGCCCTGTCTGCTCCACCAGATCAAGCGCTGCTCGGCGCCCTGCGTCGGGCGCGTGTCATCGGAGGACTACGAGGCGGCCATCGCGGAGGCGCGCGCCTTCCTCTCCGGCCAGAGCCAGTCGGTGCAGCAGGCGTTCTCGGAGCGCATGCAGGCGGCGAGCGATTCGCTGGAGTTCGAGACCGCGGCGCTCTACCGCGACCGCATCCGGGCGCTGACCCGCGTGCAGGCGCATCAGGACATAAACGTCGAGGGGGTCGGCGATGCGGACGTGATCGCGGCCCATTTCGACGGCGGGCAGGCCTGCATCCAGGTGTTCTTCTTCCGCGCCGGGCAGAATTTCGGCAACCGCGCCTATTTCCCGACCGGCAGCCGGCACCACGACCCGGCGCAATTCCTCGCGGCGTTCGTCGGCCAGTTCTACTCCAACAAGCCGCCGCCGCGCCGCATCCTGCTGAGCGCGCGCCCGGCCGAGGACGCGCTGCTCGCCGAGGCGCTGAGCCTCAAGGCGGGCCGCCGCATAGACCTGCGCTGGCCGATGCGCGGGGCCAAGCGCAAGCTGGTTGATCACGCGCTCGCCAACGCCCGCGACGCGCTCACCCGCCGCTCGGCGGAGAACGCGACCCAGCGCGACCTGCTCGGACGCGTGGCCGAGCTGTTCGACCTCGAAGGCCCGCCGGAGCGGATCGAGGTCTATGACAACAGCCATATACAGGGCCGGAACGCGGTCGGCGGCATGATCGTCGCCGGGCCGGAAGGCTTGGTCCGCAACGCCTACCGCAAGTTCAACATCAAGGGCGACGCCGCCCCCGGCGACGATTTCGCCATGATGCGCGAGGTGCTGCGCCGGCGGTTCTCGCGCGCGCTGAAGGAGGACCCGGAGCGCGCCGGCGGCTCATGGCCGGACCTCGTGCTCATCGACGGCGGCGCGGGCCAGCTTTCTTCGGCGCAGAGCGTCCTGGCGGAACTCGGCATCGAGGACCTGCCGCTCGCCGCCATCGCCAAGGGGCCGGAGCGCAATGCCGGGCGCGAGCGCTTCTTCACGGCGGAGAAGCCGCCCTTCTCGCTGCCGGAGCACGACCCCGCCCTGCACTTCCTGCAACGCCTGAGAGACGAGGCGCACCGCTTCGCCATCGGCACCCACCGCGCCCGCCGGGCCAGGGCCGTCCGGCAGTCGCCGCTCGACGAGGTGGCCGGCATCGGCGCGGCCCGCAAGCGCGCGCTGCTGCACCATTTCGGCTCCGCGCGCGGCGTCGAGGGCGCAGGCTTCGAAGACCTGCTGGCCGTGCCCGGCATCTCGAAAACGGTCGCAAAGCGCCTCTACGACCACTTCCACCCGGAGGGGTAGGGCGCCGCCTCACCAGAGCGCCCGCGTAAGCTCGCTCAGCGACACCTTCTGCCGTCCGTCGGCGTCGAAATTCTCCGGCGCGAACCAGCGGGCGTGGGCGTCGCGGACGGCGGGCCATTCCTCGGCGGTCAGGGAGAACCAGGCGGTGTCGCGGCTGCGGCCCTTGACGATCAGGTGGTTGAGGAAGAGGCCCTCGTAGCGGAAGCCGAGGCGGAGCGCCGCCGAGCGCGAGCCGGCGTTCAGCGCGTTGCACTTCCATTCCAGCCGCCGGTAGCCGCGCGTCTCCAGCACATGGTGCATCATCAGCGAGAGCACTTCCGTCGCGCGGATGTCGCGCTGCCAGCCGCGGCCGAACCAGATATTGCCGATCTCGCCGACGCCGGCGGCCTGCCTGATCTCCATGAAGCTGCCCATGCCGCCCGGAACGCCCGTGGCCCGGTCGCGATAGACCATGAAGAGCGGGTCCTTCGACGCGGCGCAGCCGGTGAGCCATTCATGCACGGCGTCCGCGCCGGCGAAGGGGCCGTAGCCGAGCCAGTCCCAGATGCGGTCCGGCTCCTCGCCCGCGATCCCGGCCTTGTGGAGGCCGGCGGCGTCCCGGTCCGGGTCCACCGGCTCCACGACCGTTCCCGGGCCGGTGAGGGTGCTGCCCTCGAAGCCCTCCCAATGGCGCTGCGCCACCTCCGCACTGCCGATGGGCCGCCGCCCCGCCGCGCTTGCCCGTTCCCGTTCGCTGGCCATGCCGCTGTCCTCTGTGCCGACGGCCAAGGATAGCGGGGAAGCCGGTTTGCCGCTAAGGTCGCCGGCGACGATTTCGGGGGAGAAACGCGATGCGGCTCGGCATCACGCTCGGCTACAGCGGCGGCGACATGGCGGACAAGGTGGCGCTCGTGCAGGAGGCCGAGCGCCTCGGCTACGAGATGTGCTGGACCTCGGAGGCCTGGGGCACGGACGCGATCACGCCCGCCGCCTGGCTGCTGGCGCAGACCTCGCGCATCAAGGTCGGCACGGCCATCGTCCAGATGCAGTCGCGCTCGCCGGCGCTGGCGGCCATGACCTCGATGACCCTGCAGGAGATGTCAGGCGGGCGCTTTGTGCTCGGCATCGGCCCGTCGGGGCCGCAGGTGATCGAGGGCTGGCATGGCGTGCCCTTCGGCAAGCCGCTGGCGCGCACCCGCGAATATATCTCGATCATCCGCCAGATCCTGCGGCGCGAGGGCGTGCTGGAGCATCACGGCGAGCATTACGACATCCCCTATCACGGGCCGGGCGCCACCGGCCTCGGTAAGCCGCTCAAGACCATCCTGCATCCCGACCCGGACCTCACGATCTACACCGCCGCGATCACGCCGGCCGGCGTGCGCACCGCCGCGGAGGTGGCCGACGGGGTGATCCCGGTCTTCATGGACCCTGAGAGCGATGTCTTCGCGGAGCCGATCGCGGACGGCCTCGCCAGGGCCGGCAACGGCAAGACGGCCGACGATTTCGAGGTCGTGCCCTTCGTGCCGGTCCGCGTCGGCGACGACCTGGAGGCCTGCCGGGCCCCGGTGCGCGACCATCTGGCGTTCTATGTCGGCGGCATGGGCGCGCGCGACAAGAACTTCTACAACGATTATGTCGCCCGCATGGGTTACGAGGACGAGGCGCGCAAGGTGCAGGACCTGTTCCTCTCCGGCCAGCGCAAGGAAGCGAGCGCCGCGCTGCCGGACGAGCTGGTGGACAGCGTGGCGCTGCTTGGCGACAAGGCCCGCATCCGCGACCGGCTGGGCGCGTGGAAGGACGCCATCGCCGCCGGCCGCGTCGCCGGCATCGCGCTGACGGGCGCGACGCCGGAGGCGGTCCGCACGGTGGCCGAGGCCGCAGCCTGAGCGGGCAGGGCGGCCGGCGCCGTATATGAGGAGGCTTCGATGCCGGACGGTTCGCTGACATCCTTCATGGCCGCGCGGGCGGAGGAGATCGTCTCGGCCTGCACAAGCTGCGGCGCCTGTGTCGAGGCCTGCCCCGTGGTGCCCCATGCGGGGATTTCGGACGCGGAGCCGGGGGCGGTTGCGGGCGGCGTGTTGCAGGTGTTGCGGGACGGCGGGCGGCTGGACGGGCCGGCGGCCGCCTGGGCGCATCAGTGCAATGGCTGCGGCGCGTGCATCCCCGCCTGTCCCGAGGGCGTCAACCCGCGCAACATGGTGATGCTCGCCGCCGGCAAATCCGCCGAAACGCATTCCGACACGCCGCAGCTCTTCCGCAAGATGGCGCGCGCCATCCGGCTGATGGCGGCGATGCAGCTTGCCCCGGCCGACCTTGCAAGGCTGTTGCAGCCGCCGAAGCCGCGGTCCGTCCCGGTGGTCTTCTATGTCGGCTGCAATGCGGTGCGCACGCCGCACCTGCTGTTCAACGCCATGTATGTGCTCGACGCCATAGAGGTCGATTACGAGGTCCTCGGCGGGCCGGCGGCCTGCTGCGGCATCATCCACACCAAGTGGGAAGGCGAGACGGAGGCCGGCGGCCGCGTGACCGACGGGACGCTGAAACGGTTCGGGGACTTCCAGCCCGAGCGCGTACTGAGCTGGTGCCCGTCCTGCCAGCTGCATATCGGGGAGACGGTGGAAGGCTACGGGGAGGCGGCCTTCGCCTTCGAGCATGTGACCGGCTACCTGGTCGAGCACGAGGAGCGGCTGCGCGGCCTCTACACGACGGAAGTGCCGATGCGGGTGCTCCTCCACGCGCATGAGGGCATGGCCGACCTCGGAGAGAATGTCGCCCGCCTGCTGGGCGATGTGCCGGGGCTGGAAATCGCCGGCATCGCGTGGGAGTCGGGATATACCTGCGGCGGCTCCGGCCAGGACCGCTCTCCCGGCCTGAAGGCGGAGCGGCGCAAGGCGACCTATGCGATGGCGGAAGATAAGCAGGTGGACGCGCTGGTCTCGCTCTACCACGGCTGCCATGCGCAGCTGTCCGCCGGGGCCGAGACGCAGGGGCCGCCGGTCGTCAATTTCACCGATTTCCTCGTGCGCGCCCTTGGCGGCGAGCCGCGCGAGGACCTGCTGTCGGGCTGGCGGATGGCCGGCGACTGGCAGGCGCTGGCGGACAGGTCCATGCCCTCGCTGGAGTGGAACGGCGTGTCGGTCGACTCCGAGTGGCTCGCCTCGCTGCTCCCGGACATGCTGGCGAGCAGGGAATTCGCCGGCGGCCTCGACGAGCTGGCCCGGCCGCGCTGAACCGCCGGCGCCGTTCGTGAATGGGCAGGGTCGTCCTCAATGTTAACGGCGCGGTCAGCGACGTCGAGGCGGACCCGGCGACGCCGCTGATCTTCGTGCTGCGCAACGAACTCGGCCTGATGGGCGCGAAGCTCGGTTGCGGGCTGGAGCAGTGCGGGGCCTGCGCCGTGATGGCCGACGGCGAGAAGGTGCTGAGTTGCGTCCGCGCCGTCTCCGAATTCGAGGCGCGCGCGATTACGACCGTCGAGGGCCTGGCGGATGACGGGGACTTCAACCCGGTGCAGCGCGCCTTCCTGGAGGCCGGCGCGGCCCAATGCGGCTACTGCACGAGCGGGCTGGTCGTCGCGCTGACCGCCTATCTTGAGGCGGCGGAGCGCCCGGACCGGCGGGGCGCGGTCGAGGCGCTGGAGGGCCATCTCTGCCGCTGCGGCGCGCATGCCGACGTGCTGCGGGCGGTGGACCGGCTCGTGGCCGGGGCGGCCGATGGCGGCTAACCCCAGCCTCCTGAGCAATCCCGCGCTGGACGACTGGCTGGCCTTCGATGCCGGCGGGACCGTCACCGTCCGCAGCGGCAAGGTCGATATCGGCCAGCGCATCTCCACGGCCGTCGCCCTGCTGGTTGCGGACGAGCTCGATATCGACCCCGGCCGGGTGGAGGTCGCGCGGGTGGAGACCGGTCGCTCGCCGGACGAGGGCTTTACCTCGGGCAGCCAGTCGATGGCCCGGACGGGCAATGCGGTCCGGCTGGCGGCGGCGACGGCGCGGCGGCATCTGCTGGAGCGGGCCGCGCGGATGCTCGATGTGGATGTTGCGGCTCTGGAGGTCGATGACGGGGCGATCCACTCGCGCGCCACTAACCGGAAGACGAGCTATTGGGAACTCGCCGCCGGCAGGCCGTTCGGGATCGACGTCGATCCGGCTGCGCCGCTCAGGCCGCGCGAGGCCCTCGGCCATGTCGGGACCGCCGCGACGGCGCGGGCGATGGAGGCGCTGGTCCGGGGGCGGCCTTATTTCCTCCATGACATGAGCCTGCCCGGCATGCTGCATGCGCGCATGGTGCGCCCGCCGCATTACCATGCGCGGCTCGCGGCCCTGGACGAAGCCGTGGTCGGGCGCCTTGCTGCGGAAGGCGTCGAGGTCGTGCGCGACGGCAGTTTCCTTGCGGTCGCGGCAGCCGACGAATATGCGGCGGTCAGGGCGGCCGAGAGGCTTGCCGCCGCCGCGTCCTGGGATATAGGCGGCGGGCTTGAGACCCGCGACATATACGAAAGCCTACGCGCCAACGAACGGGTGAGCCTGCCGGTTGTCGACGGCACTCCGGTCGAGGCGCCGGTCCCGCCGCCGGCCGATGGCGCCGCCACGCTCGAAGCGCGCTACGAACGGCCCTACCAGATGCACGGCTCGCTCGGCCCGTCGGCGGCTATGGCGAACTTCGCCGACGGCCTGTTGACCATCCATACCCACAGCCAGGGCGTCTATGTCCTGCGCGCCGCGCTGGCGGAGGCGTTCGGCATGGAGCCCGGGGCGGTCCGCACCGTCCATGCGCCGGGGGCCGGCTGCTACGGCCATAACGGCGCGGACGACGCCGCCTTCGATGCGGCGCTCATTGCCCGCGCGCTGCCCGGCGGGCCGGTGATGCTCAAATGGATGCGGGGGGAGGAGCATGCCTGGGAGCCCTACGGGTCCTGCGCCTCGATGGACCTGCGCGCGAGCCTCGACGGCGATGGCAGGATCGCCGCCTGGTCGCATGAGACATACAGCGACACCTATTCCATGCGGCCCCGCCCCGGCCCCGGCAGGATGGGCGCGGCGCGGCTGCTCTCCGCCCGCTTCCTCGCCGAGCCGCTGGCCCCGCCCGTCATGGGCCCGGCGATGGGGCGCCATATGGGCATCCACCGCAATCTCGACCCGCTCTACGACCTGCCGCAGAAGCGCCTTGTGAAGCATCTGGTGCGGGACATGCCGCTCCGGGTCTCGGCGCTGCGCTCGCTCGGCGCCTACGCCAATGTCTTCGCCATCGAATCCTTCATGGACGAGCTGGCGGGGGAAGCAGGCTGCGACCCGGTATCCTTCCGGCTCCGCCACCTTTCGGACCCGCGCGGCCGCGCCGTCATCGAGGCGGCGGCGGCGCGCCTCGATCCTTCGGGCGCGGACTGCCCGGAAGGCCGGGGGCGCGGGCTCGGATTCGCGCAATACAAGAACAGCGCCGCCTATGCCGCGGTCGTCATGGAAGTCTCGGTGAGCGATGCGGCCGAAATCCGGCTCGAACGCTGCGTCATCGCCGCCGATGCGGGCGAGATCGTGGACCGCGCCGGCCTCGCCGCGCAGCTCGAAGGCGGGGTCATCCAGGCGGCAAGCTGGACGCTGCACGAAGCGGTGGCATTCGACCGGGAGGGCATCACCAGCCGGGACTGGGACGCCTACCCGATCCTGGGCTTCGACAATGCGCCTTCCTTCGAGACCGTGCTGATCGACCCCGGTCGGCAGCCGTTCCTCGGTGCCGGGGAAGCAACGGCTGGCCCCACCGCAGCCGCGATCGCCAATGCCGTTCATGCCGCGACCGGGCTCAGGCTGCGGCGAATTCCCTTCACGCCCGAAGAAGTGCGCGCCGCCGCCCTCGCATAGTCCCCGCCGCCGAACGCCAGGGCGCGCGATGCGGGACTCCTATTAACGGCGTTCGGCGTTTCTCCCCTCCCGCCTTCCTCCATTCCCCTCTCCCGCTGGGCGGGAGAGGTCGGGAGAGGGTCCCTCGGCGCGCGCGGACGGTTGCCGGGCTCCGCCCGCCGCTTCCGCTGCCGCGAAAGCGGCCCCCCACCCGTCCTCCCGCAAACGGGGGAGGGGAAGAGAAGGCAGGCGGGAGAAGGCTCTTGGACGGCTCCCATGAAACCCCTCTCCCGCTGGGCGGGAGAGGCCGGGAGAGGGTCCCTCGGCGCGACGGACGGTTGCCGGGCTTCGACCGCCGCTTCCGCTGGCGCGGAAGCGGGCCCCCACCCGTCCTCCCCCGCAAGCGGGGGAGGGGCTTCCGGGCGGCCGGCGCCGCCGCCAGGCCCGAGCCCGGGCCGCTGTTGACAAGAAATGTTATGTTATACAGTATCACTGACTGCGTGCTTGGGGAGGCCTTTCGCGAGGAGAGGCTGTCGGAGGAACGTCGATGCGTAAAATTGCCGGGTTTGTGAGAATGGCGGCCATGGGGCTGCCGGTCCTGTTCGCCGTCTCGCTGGCCGAGGCGCAGTCGGGGCCGCCCACGGCGGAAGAACTGGCCGCGCAGATCGACGCGCTGAAGCAGGACTACGAAAAGCGCATTGCGGCGCTGGAGGCCCAGATCGCCGCGATGAAGGCCAAGCCTCCGGCCGCCGACGGGCAGGCCGCCCCGGCCTCGAAGCCGACCATGCGGACCGGAGACAACGCCTTCAATCCGGCCCTCGGCGTCGTCCTCAACGCCATGTTCGTGGACCGCTCCGACGAGGAGGTGGGGCTTCCCGGCTTCCAGCTCGGCCATGAGTCCGAACGCCCGGAAAAGGGCTTCTCGCTCGGCCACAGCGAAGTATCGATGTCGGGCAATATCGACGACAAGTTCCGCGGGGGCCTGACACTCGGCCTCGGCGCCCATGACGGCGAGACGGAGGTCGAGCTCGAGGAGGCCTATATCCAGACCCTGGCCGGCTCGGGCCTGCCGGACGGGGTCCGGCTCAAGGCGGGCCGGGCGCTCTGGACCTTCGGCTACCTGAACGAGCAGCACGCCCACGCCGACGATTTCAGCGACCGGCCGCTTCCCTACCGGGCGTTTCTGGACGGGGCCTACAACGATGACGGCGCCGAGCTTTCGGTCGTGATTCCGGGCGACATTTACAGCGAGATCGGCGGCGGCCTCTTCCGCGGCGGCGACACGCCCTTCGGCGGCTCCGAGTCCGGCCGCGAAGCCTGGTCCGCCTATGCGCGCGTCGGCGGCGATGTCGGCCTCAACTCGGCGCTGCGGCTCGGGGCCTATGTGCTGGACGGCGAAGCCCATGGCCGCGCCGGCGCCCCGCATGAGGACGAGCACGGGCACGGGGAGGAGGACGAGCACGAGGGAGAAGCAGGTAATGACCATGAAGACGAGCCCGGCCATGCCGAGTACTTCTCCGAGGGTTCGTTCGCAGGCGACACGCGGCTTTTCGGCGTCGATTTCCGCTACACCCTGGCTCCGACAGGCAATGCGCGGGAGCAGGAACTGATCCTCCAGGGCGAATATTTCCGCCGCAGCGAGTCGGGTGTGTACACGCTGGAAGAGGAGCACTGCGTAGACCCTGGGGACGTAGACAACAGCGGCGAAATTGACGGCACAGAGGAAACCCACGGCCATGAGGTCTGCGAAATGGAGGCTGAATTCGAGCGCCTCAACGGGGATGCCAATGGCTGGTATGCGCAGGCGGTATACAAATTCCTGCCCCAGTGGCGGGTCGGCGCCCGGTATGCGCGGCTGTCGCCGCCGAGCGATGCGGAACTGGACAACGACATCTCCACATTCAGCACCATGCTGGACTGGACCAACAGCGAGTTCGGGCGCGTCCGGCTCCAGTACAACCGCGAAACCTTCGGCGATGTGCGCGACAACCAGCTCATCCTGCAATATGTCATGAGCCTCGGCGCCCACGGCGCCCACAGCTTCTGAGCCCCGGAGATGGAACGGATGAAGCGGACGGCTCTGGCGGCTGCGTTCGCGGCCGCCCTGCTGGCGCCGGCGGCGGCGGACGCAGAAGTCCGGATCCTCGCCTGCGAACCGGAATGGGCGGCGCTGGCGGAGGAAATCGGCGGCGATGATGTCACCGTCCACTCGGCGACCCACGGCCGGCAGGACGCGCACTACATACGCGCCCGCCCCAGCCTGATCGCGAAGGTGCGCCGCGCGAAGATACTGCTCTGCTCCGGCGCGGACCTCGAAGTCGGCTGGCTGCCGGTGCTTCTGGAACGGGGCGCCGGACGCATCCTGCAGCCCGGCCAGCCGGGGCACATCATGGCGGCGGACCATGTCGAGGTGCTGGAGCGGCCCGCAGTCCTGGACCGCAGCCTGGGCGACATCCATCCGGGCGGGAATCCGCATGTCCATCTCGACCCGCGCAATATCGCCATCCTCGCAGACGTGTTGGCGGGGCGGCTGGAGCAAATCGACCCGGAGCGCGCGGAAGTCTACCGGCAGCGCCTGGCATCCTTCCAGGCCCGCTGGGCCGAAGCCATGGCCGGCTGGCGGGAGCGCATAGCGGCCCTGCGCGGCATGAAGGTGATCGTCTATCACAAGGCTTGGGTCTATCTGCTTCACTGGACGGGTCTGGACCGGATTGCGGTGCTGGAGCGGGTTTCGGGCGTTCCGCCGACCGCGTCCCATCTCGTCGAGGTTCTCGACCGGGTGCGGGACAGCGGCGCCAGGGCCATTCTCCGCGCGCCCTTCGATCCCGAGGACGCTGCGGAGTGGCTCTCCGGGAAAACGGGAATTCCGGCGGTCGAGCTTCCGTTCACGGTAGGCGGCCGCCCGGAGGCGACCGACCTCTTCTCGCTGTTCGACAGCACGCTGGCCCTGCTCGAGGAGGCCAAAGATCGATCCTGACCTGCTCGATATCCTGGCGCCGGGCCTTGTCGTCGGGCTGCTGGTCGTGGCGGCCCATGCGCCGCTGGGTATCGAGGTCCTCAAGCGCGGGATCGTGTTCATCGACCTGGCGACCGCACAGGTCGTCGGGCTCGCCGTCATCCTGCTCGACCTCTGGCTGGAGGAACCGTCCTGGATCGTGAAGCAGGGGGCGGCTTTCGCGGCCGGCATCGCCATCGCGCTGTTCTTCCGCTGGGTCGAACACAAATCGCCGGACGAGCAGGAAGCGGTGATCGGCAGCAGCTTCATCGTCGCCGCCTCGGTGGCCCTGCTGGCGCTTGCCAACGACCCCCATGGCGGCGAGGCGCTGCGCCATGTGCTGTCCGGCCAGATCCTGTTCGCGTCATGGCACGACATTGCGGCTTTCCTGCCGATCTACGGCCTCTTCGCGGTTCTCTGGCTCGCCGCGCCGCGTCTGCGCGCCGGCGTGGGCTTCTTCGTGCTGTTCGCCCTTGTCGTCACGGCCTCGATGCAGCTGGTCGGCGTCTATCTGGTGTTCGCAAGCCTCATCCTCCCGGCTCTCGCGGCCCGCGCCGGCGGGGGCTATATCCATCGGCGCGCCTTCGCGAGCGGCGGTCTGGCCGTCGTTGCGGGCATCCTCATATCGGCGGTCTCCGACCTGCCCGCAGGCCCTCTCCTGGTCGTCTGCTTTGCCGTGTCGGCAGCCGCAACGCGCCTGCTCTGCCGCAGCGAACCGATGCTGCGCGCTACGCGGCAGTGATGGACGGCAGCCGCCGGCGTTGCCCGCGGGCCAGCTCGCGAACGGTTTCCGCGAAATACCGGAAGGCGGAAAAGTCCCAGGCCGAAACGCGGGAAACCAGCCCGGCGCGAAACCGGGTCGTCCCGAACTCGAGTGGCAGGGGCTTGAGGCGAAGTCCCGGAAGCCTGTCGAGAAAGGTGACCGGGAGCCGGGACAGGTAGGGCCCCGCGCCCATCAGGGCCAGACCCGCAGGGCCGGCGCGGACGACCGTGCGCACATGTTTGCCGGTGCTGGCGAAGATTTCGTCGAGAAGTTCGACGAGCGGCGAACGGTCTTCGTCGTCCTGCGTCCTGGCCGGCGCTTCGCAATCGATCCAGGGCCACTCCGTCAGGTCGCTGCAGGACACCTCGCCGGCGTGAAGAGGATGGTCCGCGCGGGCGACGATCCGCGACGTCATGTCGAGAAAGCTCTCGCGCCGAAGGATTGCCGGAAGTTGCTGGTCGATATCGATACGGCCGCAATGAAGGTCGCTTTCGCCGTTCACGAGCAGCCGGATGCCCTCCAGGAACGTCATGGCGTGCAGCCTCAGTTCGACATCCGGAAAGGCGTCGTGAAACCTGGCGACGGCCTCGGGCAGGACGGCCTGCATCCATGTCGGGCCGGCCGTCACCCGCAGGCCGTTGGTATGGCCTGTCAGAGCCGATTTGATCGATCCTTCGGCGGTTTCCATCTCGCGCAGGATGTGGCGGGCCTGCTCGGCGACCGTAGCGCCGAATTCGGTAAGGCGGACGCCCGTCGGGAGCCGTTCGAAGAGCTTCCCGCCAAATGAGGTCTCGAGCCGGGCGATGGCGCGCGAGAGGGCCGGCTGCGTCATCGCAATCCGGTCCGCCGCGCCCAGAACCGTGCCGGTTTCCGCGACGGCGAGGAATTTCTTGAGGTCGCTGCGCTTTTCGAACATGCCGGTTTTTCTCCTTGCGGCAGCCCGGGAGGAGGTTTTGACATTAACTTAGGCACATTATTCCAGATGTTTAAGGCCGCAATTATCAAAAATTCACAAATATGAACACAATTTCGTGATTGCTTTCCATGTCCATAACATTAACTTTGGTGTCCGATTAGTTTTTCTTTGAATTCCGGGAATCCGTTCCTGCCCTGTATTCTTGTTTGATACTTACTTTATGCGTGCCACGCATGGAATTTTCTCAATCGGCATTTCTCGATCAAAAAATCCTGGCGGTGGCTCGGGGATATATTTTCCCGGTTTATACGGCCGTCTCAAGAGCGTGGCATCGGGTTTCGCCAGGTGCTGCTCAGGACGAACGGCCAGCCCGGTACCCGCCGTGCCGCTGACGATGCGCCGGCGGTGGGGGCGGCGTTCCCAAAACTGCCGCAATTCCGCCGCAGGGGCGCCGCATCCGGTCTTCAATCCTTCCCGGAGACGGGCTGTTCCCGAAGAAGGATTTCACAAGATGCGCCGCTTCAGCTTTCCAGGAACCGCAATCGTGGCCGCGGGCCTTGCCGCACTGGCGGCAACGGCGACCGCCCCGGCATCCGCCGCCGACAATGCCTACCGCCTCACCGGCCCCTACACTCACGACGCTCTCGCGATCTACCTGATCCACCGCGAGGCCGAAGACAGCGGCCCGGAGCCGCTCACGCTTGCCGAGGCGATGGAGCAGGAAATCGTCAAGGTTCTGGAAACCGGCGATGTCGAGGAGCTTGTCGTTCGCAATCTCGGGGACCGCGAGGTCTTCATCCAGGCGGGCGATATCGTCAAGGGCGGCAAGCAGGACCGCGTGCTGACCGTCAGCATGGTCGTGCCGCCGGGGTCCGGAGACATTCCCGTCGGCGCGTTCTGCGTGGAGCAGGGCCGATGGGAAGGGCGCGGCTCCGAGGAGGAGCGCGAGTTCTCGGCCTCCACGGCGCGCCTGCCGTCGAAGGCCGGCAGGATGGCGCTCTACTACCGGGCGCAGGAAGGCTCCCGCGCCGCCGATGGCGGGCGGGCACGGACGACGGAGCGTTCATCGGGCCGGGACGACCTTCAGGGCCGGGTATGGGCCTCGGTCGTCGCGACGCAGTCGGGCCTGGGCGGAGCCGTGAGGCAGTCCGTCGCCGACGGGCGCTCGCGCACAAGCCTGCAACTGTCGCTGGAGAACGCCGCCCTGGCGTCGGCGCTGGAAGGCTATGAGGAAGCGCTGGGGCGGCTGGCGCAAGACCATCCGGACGCGGTCGGCTACCTCTTCGCCACGGGCGGCAGGCTCGACGGCGGCGACGAGTTCGCCAGCGCCGGCCTGTTCCGGAAGCTCTGGGCGCGGCAATTGACGGCGGCGGCGACGGAGGCGCTGGCATCGCAGGACGCGACGGGAGGACCGGAACCGACGCTTGCCGAGGCCGCGGCCTTCATCGACGCCGCGCGCGGCGGCCGGCCCTCAAGCCGGGCCATGCCGGGGCGGATGACCGTCGAAACCCGCGCATCGGACACGGCGTTCTACACCGAGATACGCCGCTCGCAGGGCCTCTGGGTCCACCGCAGCTTCATCGCCCGGTAGCCCGGGCCGGGCAGCACGCTTGCGGCCTTTTCCTGCAATGCGCTTTCGGCTGCCGACTACGGCGCATGGAAGTCGGAATCGTGCGGGTTCACCGGATTGACAAGCGTTGTTCGACCCACCGGACGACCGCTTCAGCGATTTCTGTAGCTTCCGAATATTCTTCGACGGTCACCGGGCGCATGACACCGGGATAACGCGTAACGGGGGCGTAAAGAGTCAGTTCGGCGGCAGCGCGGATCTCTTCCGGTACCTCTTCTCCCTCCTCGTTCAGCAGGAACAACAGACGTCCCAGATCATGCACATACGGGAAGTCGATGCATCGTTCGATCAACGATGCCTTGACCGCCTTCTCCGCGGCCTGTTGAGCGAGAAAGCACAAGTCCTCCAGATATAGGCTTCGGGAACCCGGTTGCGGGCCAGGGCCAGGCTGCTTTTCGCCCGGTTCAGCCATTCGCGGGGATCGTCCGGAGAGAAGCGCTCAGGAGGAGTCATAAAGCACCTGCCCTTCCAGAAGGGCAGACTTGAAGACCAGGGCGTGACTGTCCTTGAACCGTTCCAGGTCCTTCGGCGCCGCAACGACTGCATCCACTGCGGCGCCGGCTCCGTACAAGCTCCGGTATATGCGTCCCAGCAAGCCCAGAGTGTCGGGATCGTCCTTGACGACCAGAATGTCCAGATCGCTGTCGGCGCCCAAATCTCCCCTGGCCGCCGACCCGAAAAGAATTACCTTTTCAGGGGCGGCGGCTTCGACGATCCGTCGGACAATGTCGTCGATGATTTCCCGATTCGCTGTCTGCCGTGCGTTCATGACAATCCGGGTCCCGGTTGTTTGTCCGATGCCGCTTCGCTACCCGCTTCGGATTGCCGCCAGGATCGGCGCGATGGCGCGGTCGGCGATGTCCGCCAGCTCTTCCGGCGTGCGGTTCTGGATCGGGTGGTCCACGAACACCACGGCCGGACGCACGCCCATGGCGTCGGCCTGCGCGGCCGCGGCGTCCCGGAACTCGACGGTCGCTATCGCGCAGCCGGGCATTCCCAGGCGGTCGAGCTCGCTCATGTCATGCAAACTGCACGACGTGCAGGAGCCTCAGTCCGCCAGCCCTTCGACAACGATGTCGCAGCGCTCCACGAGGTCCTGGATGACGCCGCGCGGCGCGGGCTTGGTGTGCGTCGGCTTCGCGAAGCGCAGCACCTTCAGGCCCTGCGCCGCCAGCCGGTCCTCGACGGAATCGAGGAACTCCACCGAGCGCTCCTTGCCGATGGAAAGCAGGCCGATGGTCAGCCCGTCGAGGTTCGTCGGCGGAACGACGGGCTGGCGCATCGCCGGCTCCGTCTCCGCCGTCGGGTCCCGCATCGCATAGGGTTCCGTCATGTACCGATCTCCTTTGTTACAGGATCGACTTCTCCGGTCATCCGCATTCCGGTCCACCCGCCGATGACCGCCGAGAACAGGCCGGCCGGCCCGCCCGCGCGGGCGATCAGGAAGGTGGGTTCGCGGAACTTGTCGATGACTTCGTGCTCCCGTCCGGGCTCCATCCCCTCGGCAAGACCGCCGGCGCCGCGCACGACGTCGCGCCCCGGCCGTTTCAGCGCGGTCCACAGCGCCTCGTGGATTTCCGTGCGGCCCCAGCCCTCGGCCTTGTAGATGGCGTAATGCTCCGGCGAGAGCACCAGCAGCGCGCCCCCGAACTCGCAGAGCTTCGGGTGGTTCACATGCCAGAGATAATGCGCGAGCGAGGTCGTCAGCTCCGCCGCCGTGCGGCTCTTCTGGTCGACGAACCCGCTCACGCCCTCGCCGTGGAACAGGGTGACGGCCGACGCGCCCGGCCGGATGCCGCGGGAGACCGAAAGCGGCGTCCAGTCCGGGTCGGTCTCGTCCTCCGCGAAGCAGAAGGTGTATTTGCCCGGATTGCCCTGCATCGCGCGGTCGATCTCGCCGGGCCTGCCGCCGCCGACATTGCGGATGATGAGCTGGAACGCCCGGCCGATGGTGGCGTTGGCACGGTTGCCCTGGCCGAGCGCGTTCAGGCCCCAGTTCATGCCGATACGCCGCGCAACGGGGCCGTTCACGACGATGACGGGGCCTGCGAAATGGGTCGTGCAGAGCAGGCCGTGCATGGAGAAGCCCGGTATCAGCGCAGCTTCGACCGCCGCCAGCACGGTCGGGAAATATTCGGGCCGGCAACCGGCCATGACGGCGTTGATGGCCGCCTTCTCCACGGTGCAGGGGACAAGGTTGGGCGGGATTTCCCCGATGACCTCGTCGGCCGCCCGCGTCGTGCCGGCAAGCATCCGGGCGACGCGCAGGTCGGTCGGGGGCACGATCGGCAGGCCGTCTGTCCAGCCCCGGTCGAACGCCGCCTCCATCGGGTCGTCATGGTCCTCCACGACAATCCGCCGCGAGGAAAGCGGGATGTCGCCGAAGCGCACCGCCAGCCTTTCCGGCATCCCGAACTCGACCGACAGCGACCCGCAACCGGGCTGATTCTCCGGCAGGTTCTCGCCGAGGTCCGCGCGGCCTGTCAATGCGCGCCACTCGGCCTTGTTCCAGCCGATCGCGCGTTCGGTCTCGCTGCCGCCGCTGAAACGGATCAGGGTCGGCACGGTCTCGATGTCGAGGCGGTAGGAGAGTTCGAGATCGCTGTCGTGACGGGGTGCGGCGCCCTCGGGAAAGGCGGGGTCGTCCTGCGTGACCGCCACGGCGCCCGCCGCCGCCAATTCCGCCAGGACCGGCTCAACGAGGACACAGGTCGGGCAGTCCCGCTTGACCACCGCAAGCAGGCCGTCGGAAGGAAGTGCGTCGCGCCAGCCTGTCAATCATCCGCCTCCGTTTGCGATGTGCGCAGTCTGCACGGAATCCGCACCGGACTCCAATTTTCGCCCGTCGCTTTGACGAAGCGCTTGCCAAGTGTATCTGTACACGGTACGCATTGAGGCGAATTCCACAGTGTCCGGTTGCGTGAAGTTTCGACACAAAGGGCTACAAGCATTTTTCGAGCGGGACGACGCTCGGCGGCTGCCCGGACCTCTCGTTTCGAGGCTTCGGCGTATCCTGTCCGATCTCGCCGACGCGCGCCAACCGGAGGACATCGACCTGCCCGGATACCGTCTCCATGCCCTAAAGGGCGATCGGCGGGGCCAGTGGAGCATCCGCGTGTCCGGTAATTGGCGCGTCACCTGCCGCTTCGTCGAAGGTGAGGCCGTCGATGTTGATCTGGTCGACTACCATTAGGGAGAGACGCCAATGACCGACGCGATGCTGAACCCGTCCCATCCGGGAGAGACGATCCGCGATTGCATCGAAGAAATGGGATGGACGGTGACCTATGCCGCCGGACAGTTGGGCGTGGCGCGGCATACCCTCTCGCGCCTGCTCAACGGCCATTCGGGCGTTTCGCCGTCGATGGCGCTGGCCCTGGAGCGGACCGGCTGGAGCAATGCCGGTTTCTGGATGCGGCGGCAGGCCTCCTGGGACCTGGCGCAGGCAAGGTTGCGCGAAAGCACAAGGGCGGCGTGACAAGTGGAATTTGCGGCGAGCGCCCCAATAGGGAAATTCGGATAATTTCAGGCCGTATCGAGGCTGTCACCTCCCGGCCCGTTGTTCACAGTGCCACAGCGCCTTGCGCCGACGTTGCATCCGCTTCCATGGCTTCGGCCATGCGGCGCAGTTCCGCTTTCTGGATCTTGGTGCCGTTGGCGCTGTGGGTGACGGGGAAGGCATCTATCGGGACGGCGCGGACGGGCACTTTGTAGTTGGCCATGGTCTCGCGGCACCAGGCGAGGAGGGCGGTTTCGTCGTAAACGGCCTCGCCTGCCGGGCGCACGAAGGCGAAGGCGCGCGGGCCTCGCGGCGCGGCGACGCCAACGACCTGGCAACCGGCTACCGAGGGATGCGTCTCGATATGCGCCTCGATCTCGCTCGGGGCTGTCAGAAACCCGGCGAGGCGCAGCGTGTCGCCCATGCGCGCCTCATAGACGAAGCTGCCGTCGGCGCGCATCCGCCCGGCATCGCCCGTGCGCAGGAACCCGTCTTCGGTCATCGCGGCGGCCGTTGCCTCCGGGTTGCCCTCATAGCGGAGGAAGAGGCTGGGGCAGCGCATCTCGACCTCGCCGGAGACGCCGGGCGGACAGAGTTCGCCGGTCTCGACATTGCGCACCCGCACCACGGCTTCCGGAGCCACCGGATAGCCGCCGCCGGCAAGGCGGTCCTCCAGCGGCGCGTCGATCTTCTGCACGGCCATCAGAGCGCCCACCTCGCTCATGCCGTAGAGGCCGATCAGAGGCACGCCGCGGGCGAGCGTCTTCGCCTCGAAATCCTCCAGCGTCGGGTTGAAGAGCGCGTAGCCGCAGAGGCGGAGGCTCGGGAAGGGCTCCGGCTCCTCGCAGAGCGCCAGCATGCCCGCATACATGTCGTCCGTGCCCATGAAATGCGTGACCCGGTGGCGGCGCACCGCATCGGCGGCCGCGCCGGGCGTGAAGAGCGGCGTCAATACATTCGGCGCGCCGGCGGCAAGCGTCGCCATCATGGTCGAGAAGCCGAACACACCGCAGAGCGGTGTCGCCTGGTAGCTGACCGCGCCCGGCCGGTCCCAGCCGAAGGCGGACACGCAGTCGCGGGCATGGCGCGTCACGGGCTGCTGGCCATGCAGCACGAATTTGGGCTTCGAGGTGGTGCCGGAGGTGGTGAAGATGTTGCAGGGGTCGCCCGGCGCGGCCCGGTCGTCGGCCAGGGGCGAGGCCTCGAACAGCGCCCGGACCGCCGTGACCGGCTTGCCGGCCACCCGCTCCGGGACCGGCGCCTCGCCCTCGTCATGGACCAGCACCCGCTCAAGGCCGGCGAGCGCG
The DNA here is from genome assembly GCA_022827685.1 of Alphaproteobacteria bacterium. Classification (GTDB taxonomy): domain Bacteria; phylum Pseudomonadota; class Alphaproteobacteria; order Bin95; family Bin95; genus Bin95. The sequence goes on along the minus strand of JAJEIH010000126.1, from coordinate 8,576 downwards.
TCTTCGCCGATCTCGGCCAGCAGTCCGGCGAAGTCGATATCCTTGAAGCCCGGCCACATGGCGAGCGCCTTCGCGCCGGAGCGGGCCAGGATGTCCGCGACCTCAAGCGCCCGGAAGCGGGTGTTGACCGCAACCCCGACCGCGCCGAGGCGCCCGAGCGCGAAATAGAGCACGAGCCAGGCCGGCACGTTCGGCAGCCAGAGCGCGACCTTGTCGCCGCGGCCGACGCCGAGCGCCGCCAAAGCGGAGGCCGCCCGGCGCGAGCGGTCCAGCAGTTCGCCGTAGCTCCATATCTCTTCGCCATAGATGAGCGCCGGCGCATCCCCGGCTTCTTCCGCGACGCGCTCGAGCAGGGCGGACAGGGTCTCCCGCACGTCCCTCACGCCTGCACGAAACGGAAAACGCCATCGGCGCCCTGCTCGCGCTCGACGCGGCCCGTGCGCCAGAGATTGTGGAGGTGCGCGATGGCCTCGCCGATGGCGAAGGACTGCTGGTGCAGGTCGAGCGGGCGGTGGAAGAAGACCGGCAGCAGGTCGATGGCGTGTCGCGGTTCGGCCAGTGCCTCGCAGCCGTCGTCGAGCCGGACCTGGTGGTGGTCGCGAAGCTGGGCCAGCCGTTCATGCAGGCCGTAGAACGGCCGGTCGTGGCTGCAGAGCGTGAAGGTGTCGTCCGGCAGGTGGGCGAAGGCGCGGGTGCTGTCGAGGAACTGCTGCAGCGGGTCGCCGTCGGGTTCGACGAAATGCACCGAGACATTGGTCGTGATGCGTGGCAGCACCTGGTCGCCGGAGATCAGCAGCTTCGACTCCGGGCAGGCGAGGCAGACATGCTCGGGCGAATGGCCGGAGCCTGTGATCGCCTGCCACTCCCGCTCGCCGATGCGGATGCGGTCGCCATGCCGGATACGGCGATAGACGATGGGCGGGCGGACCACGTTCTGGGCGTAGAAATTGCCGCGCCCGCGCATGGCGTCCACGGTCGTGGTGGCCATGCCGTTGCGCCGCCAGAAGCGCAGCATCTCCTCCATGTTGCGTTCGCGCGCATCGAAGGCGAAATGCGACCAGAGCCATTCCGAGAGGCTCATCCAGAGTTCCGCGTCGGGAAAGCGCGCAAGCAGCCATTGGGCCAGGCCCATATGGTCCGGGTGGAAATGCGTGACCAGCACGCGACGGACCGGGCGCCCTGCGAGCAGCGTGCGGATCAGCGTCTCCCAGAGGTCGCGCACGCCGTCCTTGTTCAGCCCGCAATCGACGACGGTCCAGCCGTCCCCGTCTTCCAGCAGATAGAGGTTGATGTGGTCGAGCACGAAGGGAAGCGGCATCCGCACCCACCAGATTCCCTCGGCCACCTGGCGCGCCGCGCCCTCCGGCGGCGGCTCGTCATAGGGATACTCGACGACGATGTCGCTCACTTGCCGGTTTCTGCCAGCCGGGCCTCCAGGGCGGCCACGCGCGCTTCGAGCCGCTCCTGCTCCATGCGCGCGTTCTGCGCCATTTCCTGCACGGCCTCGAAATCCTCGCGCCGCACAAGGTCCATCGAATCGAGCAATTGCTGCAGCCGGTCGCGAACCATCGACTCCATCTCGTCGCGGACGGCGCCTGCCGCGCCGGCCGCGCCTGAGGCCATGCGGGCCAGATCGTCCAGGACACGCTTTCCGGTTTGCATGGGTTCGACTCCGGGCATAGCTTCTCGACCGCGCCGACAGGATGGGCCATGAAATGATGCTTGTCACGGGAGTTCGTGCCGGCCGGCCCGGGCCGGCGACGCGCCGGCCGTGATTCTTCCCGTCATCCCGTTTCCCGTCATCGACCCGGTGGCGATCGAGCTCGGGCCGGTGGGCATACGCTGGTATGCGCTTGCCTATCTCGCCGGCCTGGTGATCGGCTGGCGGCTGGCGCGGCGCCTTGCCGTGCTGCCGCCCTACCTCATGCGCGCCGAACGGGTGGACGACCTGCTGGCCTGGATGGTGCTGGGCGTGGTGGCCGGAGGTCGGCTCGGCTATGTGCTGTTCTACAAGCCCGGATACTATCTCCTGAACCCGCTGGAGGCGCTGTTCCTCTGGCAGGGCGGCATGTCGTTCCATGGCGGGCTCGCAGGGGTCGCGCTGGCGGCCTTCCTGTTCGCGCGCCGCCGCGACCTGCCGTTCCTGCGCGTGGGCGATGTCGTGGCGGCGGTCGCCCCGGTCGGGCTGTTGCTCGGCCGCCTCGCCAATTTCGTGAACGGGGAGCTCTACGGCCGGGCAACGGACGTTTCCTGGGCGATGGTGTTCCCCTCGGACCCGGCGCAGGTGCCGCGCCATCCGAGCCAGCTTTACGAAGCGGCCCTGGAGGGCCTGTTGCTGGGGGTCGTCATGCTGGCGCTGGCCTCGCGGGAGCGGGTGCGGGCGCGGCCCGGCCTGTTGGCGGGCGTCTTCTTTCTCGGTTACGGGCTGGCGCGGTCCGTCGCCGAGTTGTTCCGGGAACCGGATGCCCATCTGGGATTCGTACTGGGGCCGGTGACGATGGGGCAGCTTCTTTCCCTGCCGCTCATCGCCATCGGCCTTGCGCTCGCGGTCCGCCGCCCGTGACGGGCGGTCTGGCGGCAAGGCTGGCCCGGCGCATCGAGCGCGACGGGCCGGTTTCGCTCGCCGAGTTCATGGCGCTCAACAACGCCGCCTACTATGCCGGCGGAGACCCGTTCGGGCGCGGCGGGGATTTCATCACCGCGCCCGAGGTCAGCCAGATGTTCGGCGAGATCGTGGGGTTGTGGTGCGTGGATGCGTGGGAGCGGATGGAGCGCCCGGCGGAATTCCGCCTCGTCGAGCTCGGGCCCGGGCGCGGCGTGCTGATGGCGGATGCGCTGCGCGCCGCCCGGCTGGAGCCGGCGTTCCGCCCCGAAGTGCATCTCGTGGAGACCTCGCCGGCGCTCCGCTCGCTCCAGCGCGCGCAGGGCTTCGACGCGGTCTGGCACGACCGCCCGGACACGATACCGGACGGCCCTTCCATCTGGCTTGCCAACGAGTTCTTCGACGCGCTGCCGGTCCGCCAGTTCGTGCGGATCGGCGGAAGCTGGCACGAACGCCTGGTGGACCTGGGCGGGGACGGCTTGCGCTTCGTCGCCGGCCCGGCGCTCCGCCATGCGGGAGCGGGCGGGGACGGCGACGTGACCGAAGTCTGCCCGGCGGCGGGCGGCATCGCGGCGGTGCTGGCGGCGCGTCCGGGCTACGGCCTCGCCATCGATTACGGCTATGTCGAGCCGCCCGGACGGCCTACCGTGCAGGCGGTGAGCGGGCATGGGCGGGTCGATCCGTTGTCCCGGCCCGGCGAAGCGGATATGAGCGCGCATGTGGATTTCGCGGCGCTGATGCGCGCAGGCCGCGAAGCGGGCGCGGCGGTCTGGGGCCCGGCGCCGCAGGGCGAGTGGCTCCGCCGCCTCGGCATCGAGGCCCGCGCCGCCCGCCTCGGCGGCCAGGAGGAGGCGCTGGCGCGGCTGACCGGCGGGGACGCCATGGGCAGGCTGTTCCGGGTGCTGGCCTTCGGGCCCGCCGGCGCGCCGGCGCCCGCGGGGTTCCTCGACGGGGAAGGGGGATGATGAAAGGAGACGCGCTGTCCGGCCTTGCAGGCGTCGCGCACGCTTTTCTGGAGCGCGGCGGCGGCGTCAGTACGGGCATCTATGCCGGCCTCAATTGCGGCTTCGGCTCCCGTGACGACCGGGACGCGGTGAGCGAGAACCGCCGCCGCGCGCTCGCCGCAGTGGACGCGGACCGTCTGGCGACGCTCTACCAGATCCACAGCGCCGAAGCCGTGACGCTGACGGAGCCGCCAAAGCGCCTCAGGGCGGACGGCATGGCGACGGACCGTCCGGGTCTGGCGCTCGGCATATTGACGGCGGATTGCGCGCCGGTGCTGTTCGCGGACGGGAGCGCAGGCGTCGTCGGGGCCGCCCATTGCGGCTGGCGCGGCGCGCTCGCCGGCATCGCCGAAACGGTGCTGGAGCGCATGGAAGAACTGGGCGCGCGGGCAGGGCGAACGGTCGCCGTCGTCGGCCCCTGCATCGGACAGGCGTCCTACGAGGTCGGGCCGGAATTCCGGGCGGCGTTCGAGGCGGCCGACCCGGACAACGGCCGCTGGTTTGTCGTAGCCGAGCGGCCTAGCCACTTCCGCTTCGACCTCGCGGGCTATGTCGCCGTGCGGCTGGAGCGGGCCGGCCTCGCGACGGTCACGGCGGTTCGGGCCGATACCTGCGCGGAAGAGGAACGCTTCTTCAGCTACCGCCGCGCCTGCCTGCGGGGCGAGACGGACTACGGTCGCCAATTGTCGCTGATAGCGCTGCGGCGCTGAGCACTACCCCGCCAGCCGCTCCGCCCGGCCCAGAGAGGCCGCCAGATAGCGCGCCGTGTGGCTTTCGGGCGCGTCCGCCACCTCTTCCGGCGTGCCGGCGGCGACGATGCGCCCGCCGCCCGCGCCGCCCTCCGGCCCGAGATCGACGATCCAGTCCGCCGTCTTGATGACTTCGAGATTGTGCTCGATGACGATCACCGTGTTGCCGGCGTCCACGAGCGCGTGCAGCACTTCGAGCAGCTTGCGCACATCCTCGAAATGCAGCCCCGTGGTCGGCTCGTCAAGAATATAGAGCGTGCGCCCGGTCGAGCGCCGGGAAAGCTCCTTCGCGAGCTTGACGCGCTGCGCCTCGCCGCCGGAAAGCGTCGTCGCCTGCTGTCCGATCCTGATGTAGCCGAGGCCGACCCGGCGCAGCGTCTCCAGCTTGTTGTAAACCGCGGGCACCGCCCGGAACAGTTCGACGCCTTCCTCCACCGTCAGGTCCAGCACATCGGCGATGGACTTGCCTCGGAAGCGCACTTCCAGCGTCTCGCGGTTGTAGCGCCGGCCCCTGCAGGTCTCGCATTCGACATAGACGTCCGGCAGGAAGTGCATCTCGATCTTGATGACGCCGTCGCCCTGGCAGGTCTCGCAGCGCCCGCCCTTGACGTTGAAGGAGAAGCGCCCGGGCTTGTAGCCGCGCGCCTTCGCTTCCGGCAGCCCGGTGAACCAGTCGCGTATCGGCGTGAACGCGCCGGTATAGGTGGCCGGGTTCGAGCGCGGTGTGCGCCCGATGGGCGACTGGTCGATGTCGATCACCTTGTCGATGAAGTCGGCGCCCTCGATCCGCTCATGCGGGGCGGCCGCGCCGCGCGCGCCGTGGATCGACCGCGCCAGCGCCTTGTAGAGCGTCTCCACGACCAGGGTGGACTTGCCGCCCCCCGAAACGCCGGTGACGCAGGCGAACACGCCGAGCGGGAAGGCGGCGTCGATATGCCGGAGGTTGTGGCCGCCCGCGCCCCGGACGACCAGCTGGTGCCCGTTGCCCGGCCGCCGCCACTCGGGAATCGCGATCTGCCTGCGGCCGGTGAGGTATTGCGCCGTCAGCCCCTCTCCGCGCCCGACCACTTCCTCCGGCAGGCCCTCGGCCACGACATGGCCGCCATGCACGCCGGCGCCGGGGCCCATGTCCACCAGGTAGTCGGCGCTGCGGATCGCCTCCTCGTCGTGCTCGACGACGATGACCGTGTTGTCGAGGTCGCGCAGGCGCCGCAAGGTCCCCAGCAGGCGGGCATTGTCGCGCTGGTGGAGGCCGATCGAGGGCTCGTCCAGCACATACAGCACGCCGGTCAGGCCCGAGCCGATCTGCGAGGCGAGCCTTATGCGCTGGCTCTCCCCGCCGGAGAGCGTGCCGGAGGACCGGTCCAGGGTCAGGTATTCGAGCCCGACATCGTTCAGGAATCCCAGCCGGTCGTTGATTTCGCGGAGGATGCGGGCGCCGATTTCGAGCTGCTTGGGCGTCAGCGCCTCTTCCAGCCCGGCGAACCACTGTCCCGCCCTGCCGATGGAGAGCGCTGCGACATCGGAAATGTCGTGCCCGTCGATCCTGACGGCTAGCGCTTCGGGCCGGAGCCGCTTTCCGGCGCAGGTCTCGCAGGGCCGGGACGCGAGATATTTCGACAGCTCCTCGCGGACCCAGGCGCTGTCCGTCTCCCTGAGGCGGCGCTCCAGATTGTTGACGACCCCCTCGAACGGCTTGGTCACGCGGTAGTTCCGGATGCCGTCGTTATAGGCCATGGTCACGGGCTCGCTGCCCGAGCCGTAGAGCACCGCGCGGCGCACCTCTTCCGGCAGGTCGCGCCAGGGCGTGTCGACATCCACCTCGTAATGGCGCGCGAGGCTCCTGAGCGTCTGCTGGTAGTATTTCGCGGTGGTGTTCTTCCAGGGCGCGACGGCGCCCCGGCGCATGCTCAGCCCCTCGTCCGGCACCACGAGCGCCGCATCGACATGACGCCGGCTGCCGAGGCCGTCGCAGGCCGGGCAGGCGCCCGCCGGGTTGTTGAACGAAAAGAGGCGCGGCTCGATCTCCTCGATCGTGAAGCCCGAGACGGGGCAGGCGAAGCGGGCGGAGAACAGGATGCTCTCGCCTGTGCGCACATCCTCGACCGAGGCCAGCCCGTCGGAGAGCTCGAGCGCCGTCTCGAGGCTGTCCGCCAGCCGGTTGCCGAGTCCGGGGCGGACCGCGATCCGGTCCACGACGATGGAGATGTCGTGCTTGAAATTCTTCCCGAGCGCCGGCGCGTCCTCGATGTCGTAGAGTTCCCCGTCGATCTTGACCCTCTGGAACCCGCGGCGCTGGTATTCCCTGAGTTCCTTGCGGTATTCGCCCTTGCGGCCCCGGACGACCGGCGCCATCAGCAGCAGCCGCGAGCCTTCCGGCAGGGCTTCGATCCGGTCCGCCATCTGGGCGACGCTCTGGTTCTCGATGGGCAGTCCCGTAGCGGGCGAGTAGGGGATGCCGACCCGCGCCCACAACAGGCGCATGTAATCGTAGATCTCGGTGACGGTGGCGACGGTCGAGCGCGGATTGCGCGAGGTGGTCTTCTGCTCGATGGAGATGGCCGGCGAGAGGCCCTCTATCGAGTCGACATCGGGCTTGCGCATCAGCTCCAGGAACTGCCGCGCATAGGCGGAGAGGCTTTCCACATAGCGGCGCTGGCCTTCGGCGTAGATGGTGTCGAAGGCGAGCGACGACTTGCCCGAGCCGGAGAGCCCCGTGACGACCACAAGGCTGCCGCGCGGCAGCGAGACATCGACGGATTTCAGATTGTGCTCCCGGGCGCCGCGAACGACGATCCGGCGGGTCTGGGACAAGCCTGTCATGATGGCCGCGATTTTAGGCCGAACCGCCCGGGCATAGAAGCCCGGGCGCGGTTGCGCCGCATCGCCCGGGCGGCGCGGTCCCCGTCGCGCAGGACGCCGGACGGAATGTCCGCAGAGCGCGACGCATGACGCTGGTATCTGTCGGGGCGCCGTGCGACACTCGGCTCGTCAGGTCTGCCCGACATGGCGGCCTGAGCAACCGGCGGCGCCTGTCGGGCGCCGCCGGCGCGTCACGGATATGGGGGGAGAGATCGTTCCCTGCGCCGTAGCCAAGAGGACTCCGTTTCCGGAACCGGGAGGAAAAAGATGATCAAGCGAATGCTTCTGGCAGCCGCCATGATGGCTGTCGTCACGGCAATTTCGACGGGCTCATCGCTCGCAGCGACATTGATGAACATCGGCTACGCAACCGCCGAAGTGAATCCCTATGGCACGTTCATGAACACCTTCGCCGACCGCCTGAACAAGCTCACCGGCGGCGAAGTCCGGGTCAAGGTCCATTGCTGCTTCAAGATGGGCGGCGAGCAGGACATGTTCAAGAAGCTGCAGCTCGGAACGCTCGACGCCACGCTGATCGCGCAGAACAATGCCGGTCCGTTCTATCCCAAGATCGACCTGCTGGTCCTGCCCTACATGCTGCAGAACCTCGAACATGCCTACAAGGTGGTCGATGGCGAGGCCGGCCAGAAGATCTGGGGCGCCATGCCGGAAGAAGCGGGCGTCCACCTGGTCAAGATCGTCTTGGTCTCGTTCCGGCACCTCTACAACTCGAAGCAGGCGATCAACTCCATCGAGGATTTCAGGCCGCTGAAATACCGGGTCCCCAAGAATGTCGTGATGGTGGACACCTACAAAGCGTTCGGCTCCGATCCCGTGCCGATGGCCTGGTCGGAAACCCTGACCGCCGTGCAGACCGGAACCGTCGATGGCGGCGACCTGCCGCTTGACGGCATTTACACCCAGAAGTTCCACGAGGTCGCCAAGCATATCGCGCTGACGGGCCATTTTGCCCTGACGCCGCCGTTCTTCGTCAGCGCCAAGTTCATGGACAAGCTGACCGACGAACAGAAGGAGGCGCTCTACATGGCCGCCGATATCGCGGCGGCGGCGGCGCGCGCGCATATCAGGATCGGCAACGAAGGGTTTACGCAAAAGCTCAAGGAGTCCGGCGTGATGTTCACCACCCCGGACACCAAGCCCTTCATCGAGGCGGCCGCCAAGGTGCATGAGGCCTTCGCGGCCGAACGCGGCGCCGAATATGTCGAACTGATCGAGGCGATCAACGCCCTCGCCAACTAGGCGGGCGCTTCGGCAGCGGGCGCGGGGGGGGCGGAGGGTGATCGGCCCCCCCGCCGCGCGCGGCCGCAAACCGGGGTGTAAATACACGGCAGGCCCCCA
>JAJEIH010000028.1 GCA_022827685.1 Alphaproteobacteria bacterium | reverse complement strand
GAAAAATCGGATCAAAACTGCAAAATGTTCCACTACACCCTTTTCGAGACCCGGAAAATCAAAACCCGATATCATGCAAAATCAACGACTTGCCCGAGCCGAACGGCCCCAAATCCGGCCGCTACTGTTGAAGTTGGGTCTGGTACACACCCGGCGAGGTCGTTCGCTACATGGTTGCGCGCGTGGACCGGGCGCTGAAGGACGACCTCGACATCCCGGAGGGTCTGGCGGCGGAAAATGTTTATGTGTTGGACCCGTGCTGCGGCACCGGGGCCTACCTGGCGGAAGTCCTTCGCCGCATCGCCGCCAATCTCGAAGGCCGCGGGCTTGGGGCGCTCGTCGGCGCTCGGGTGAAACAGGCGGCTTTGGAGCGCGTGTTCGGCTTTGAAATCATGCCCGCGCCCTTCGTGGTCGCGCATCTTCAAGTCGGGATTGCGATGCAGGGGCTGGACGCGCCGCTTGCCGGGGACGGGAGCGAGCGAGCGCAAGTGTTCCTGACCAATGCGCTGACAGGATGGGAGCCGACCGACAGGGAGAAGCAGGTGGTTGCTTTCCCGGAACTGGAAGAAGAACGCGACCGGGCGGGGCGCGTGAAGCGGGACAGGCCGATACTCGTCATCCTCGGGAACCCTCCTTACAACGGCTTCGCAGGTATGGCGGTGGACGAAGAGCGCGGACTTTCCGAGGCCTACCGCACGAGGAGGCGGGTGCGCCGGCCCGAGGGGCAGGGGTTGAACGACCTCTATGTGCGCTTCTTCCGCATGGCCGAGCGCCGTATTGCCGAGAAGACGAGGGAGGGCGTGGTCTGCTTCATCTCCAACTATTCCTGGCTGGACGGCCTTTCCTTCACCGGAATGCGCGAGCGCTATCTGGATGCATTCGACGCGATCCGGATCGACTGCCTGAACGGCGACAAATACAAGACCGGCAAGGTCGCGCCGGACGGCTCGCCCGACCCCAGCATCTTCTCGACCCGGGGCAATCCGGTCGGCATCCAGGTCGGGACCGCCATTGCGACGCTGGTGCGCAAGGCAAAACACAAGCCGGCGGAGAAGGTGGAACTCCGGCACCTGTGGGGGCAGGCGAAACCGGCTGACCTGAACGCGACGGCGGAGGCGGAGCCGGACGCGCTTTACGAGGGGATCGAACCTGTCCTGCCCCTCGGGCTGCCATTCGTGCGGACGGCGGTCCGTGAGGAATGGTTCGATTGGCCGCCGCTGCCTGAGCTGTTGCCGGTGTCGTTTCCGGGCGTGAAAACCAGCCGGGACTCGTTTCTGATCGATGTCGATCTCAATCGGCTGCGAGCACGCATGGCGGACTATTTCGACGCGACGCTGAGCCACGAGGAAATGGCGCGCCGGTACCCGGGCATCATGAATTCTACGGCGCGGTACGATGCTCGCGCGGTGCGGGACGAGCTATTACAGCGAGGTGGCCTGGATGAAGCCGGCTTTGTCCGTTTCGCCTATCGACCGTTCGACATTCGCTGGCTCTATTGGGAATCGGGCGGTGGGCTTCTCGATCGTCCACGAACTGACTACAGGCAGCATGTGTTCGAGGGGAATACGTGGTTGGTGACGCAGCAGAGGCCTCGTCGTGAATGGTCCTCTCCGCAGGTCATATCCCACATTGGCTGTATCGACTTGATGGACCGCAGTGCGACATCAATCCCCGTGTGGCTCAGAGAGGACGATATAGGCAGTGGCGCTCGACGCCCTAACCTGACCGGCACCGCACAACGCTACCTTGACCGACTCGGTCTCGGCGCAGCAGACCTGTTCCACCACGTCCTCGCCACGATGCACGATCCCACGTACCGTGAGGCCAATGCAGGGGCGCTCAGGATGGAGTGGCCGCGCATCCCGCTGCCGGGCTGGCCGGATGGCGGGGCCGATGACGCGGCCGATGCGCTCTCGGAGTCGGCGGCGCGCGGGCGCGAACTCGCCGCTCTGCTCGATCCCGACACTCCGGTTCCCGGCGTGACGCAAGCGCCGCTGCGGCCCGAGATCGCCGCCATCGCCGTCCCTGCCACGGCGGGCGGGCGCAACATGACGGAAGAGGATTTCCCGGTCACCGCCGGCTGGGGCCACTATGGCCAGGGCGACGCGGTGATGCCGGGCCAGGGCCGCGCCGTCGAACGCCACTACGCACCCGACGAGCGCGCGGCGATGGGCGGCGCGTTCCCCACACTCGGCGATACGACGTTCGACATCCACCTCAACGGCAAGGCCTTCTGGGGCAACGTCCCCGCCACTGTCTGGACTTACCGCCTCGGCGGTTACCAGGTGCTCAAGAAATGGTTGTCCTATCACGAGCGCGAGATTCTCGGTCGCCCGCTCCGCCCCGAAGAAGTTCAGCATTTCTCCGAGACAGCGCGGCGGATTGGAACGATTCTCCTGCTCGCAAGGTCTGCCTCTCCAACTTCTCCACTACCAATCGGCTCGTGACACCTACCCGATGAGACTCACCGCGTACATCGAAACATCGCAGACCGAAAAGTCTCGCAAATGATTGCAGGTCTGAGCATGGAATCGTCGGCTACAGGCGACGGAGTTGAATCCGGTGGAGCGCATGGCCATTTCTCATCTGTGCTTCAACAACGAACATTGAGGATCGACAGGTGGCACCATTGAGCAGGACAGACTGGCACGACGACCGATCCGTCATCCGCACTTGGCCGCTCGACGATGAGGGGCAAGCGCAAGCGAAGAATGATGTAGCCGGTCAAGTTGTGGATTGGCAGTCAGGCAAGCCTGAAACGGCGATGCGCAGGGATATGTCCGGGAACACCCTGAACGATGAAGACGGAATAAACCGGGCCCGTCTCGTCGCCGAAGCGCATGAGCGTGGCGACTGAGGCACTTTCGCTTCATCGCATGAAATCCCCTTTGTTTCCTACAGGCCGAGGGCGGCGCCGATTACCTTGCCTACCCTTTCCGCCGCAGCTTCGATTTCGCGGTCTCCTACATGGGCATAGCGCATGGTCATGGCGATATCGCTGTGACCAAGCAGACGGGCGACAACCGGCAGCGGCACGCCGTTCATCGCCGCCTGGCTGGCTACCGTATGACGGAGGTCGTGCAGACGGACATCCTCGATACCGGCCTCGCGACGAACGCGATACCAGAGCAAGGGCTCGCGCGATCGGGGACGGGACGGGTCTGTGATGGATGGAAACACCCAGGTGCCATGGCCCTCCACCATGCGCCGCCGCAGGATTTCCCGCGCCGGGGCATTCAGAAGGACGGTTCTCGGTCCCGTCTTGCTGTCCGCGAGTTCGAGCCTGTCGCCTTTCACTTCCTCCCGGCGCAGGCGAAGGATCTCGCCCTTGCGGCAACCGGTCAGCAGCAGCAGGCGGATTATGTCGGCCTGCTGCGCCTCGGACGCGGAGCCTTCGGCATGGCGGTCAAGGACGCGATGGAGGCGGGCGATTTCCTCGCGCGACAGGAAGCGCGTCATCTTGCGGCCGGGATTGCGCCTGATGCCGCGCACCGGGTTGGCGCCGATATGGCCGCAGGCGACGGCATGGTTGAGTATCTGGCGCAGCAGGGCGAGGGTGTTATTGGCCGACCCCGGCGCGGTCCGGCTGTACGCCTCGAACCAGCCGAGCGCCATGCTGCGGGTGATGCGGTCGAGACGCCGGGCGCCGAAGGCCGGGAGCAGATGGCGGTTCAGCCTGCCGCGAACCCTCTGTTGTGTGGAGGGCTTGCAGCGCTCGAACCGCTCCGCCTTCCATCGGCCCGCGACGAAATCCCGGAAGAGCGGCGCCCTTTCGCGACAAGCCGTGTCCGCGCCGTCGGCCCCCGTAGCGGCCTCCATGCAGGCGCGGCGCACGTCATCGACCTTGCGCAGCGCCGCCGGGCCGAAGGACATCTTCTTCACGCCGCCGTCGGTCTTGCGGTGGTAGATGAAGGTCCGACTGCCGGAGGGGCGAACCCGCACACCGAGACCGGCAATGCCGGTATCCCAGACCGTGTATTCGCTCGCCTCGGGCCTGAGCCGCGCAATGCCGGCGTCGGTCAGCCTTTTCCGTCTCGGCATCTATCGGCCCTCCCCGAGAATGGCGGCAAGGGCATCGGTGGCCTCGCGGGCCGAGTGGTCGGAGAGATGGGTGTATTTCAGCGTCGTCTGCGCGTCGTTGTGCCCGAGCAGGCGCGCCACCGCAGTGACGGTCTCGCCCTGCATGATGGCGATGCTGGCATATGTATGACGACAGTCGTGAAGCCGGACATCGGCGATCCCGGCCTCTTCCCGGATCCGGCGCCAGAACCTCTCGAAAACGGTCGCGGAGACCGGCCCCTGCCGCTGCGGCGAGGGGAAGACCCATTTGCCCTCGCGCGGAAGCCTGTCCAGCACGGCGCGGGCGGGCGAGGACAGCCAGACGGTCCGGGGACCCGTCTTGCCGTCGCGCAGGAACAGGCGTCCCTCCCGGTAATCCGCCCATTGCAGCATTGCGATCTCGCTCCTGCGGCAGCCGGTCAGCAGCAACAGGCGCACGAATGCCGCATGACAGGGGCGCTGGTCCTCGTGGCTTTCGAGCACGCGCGCAACACGGCGAAGCTCCGGCTCCGACAGGAAGCGCTCCCGGCCCTTGCGCCGGTAACGGCGGATGCCGGCGCAGGGATTGCTGCCCTCGGGGCGGTAGCCGTAAATCTCCGCCTGGCGCATGATGACCGAAAGGATCGGTGCGGACCGGTCGGCGGCCACGGGAGTGGCATGAAGGGAAGCGAACCAGTTCTGCACATCCTTGCTGGCAATGTCGGCGATGTTCATGCCGGCGAACCGGGGCAGGATCGTGCTGCGGAGATAGTTCCGGTTGACCTTCAGGGTCCCGGGCTTCCAGTGCCGCCCGTAACGGGAGAAGACTTCCTCCGCCACGACTTCGAAGAGCTTCTCTTCCGGGAGCGTGGGTGCCTCGTCGCGCCGGATGGCGGCAAGCAGGTCCGTGGCGCGCCTTCGGGCTTCGTCGAGGCCGATGGCGTCGGCGTCGCCCACGGTCTTCCAGAGGCGCCGGCCCTCATACTGGCTGTGGATGAAGAATCGCTTCTTGCCCGAGGGCAGGACGCGGACGCCGAAGCCTTTCAGTTCCCGGTCGCGAACATCGTAGGGCGCTTTGCGGGGTTCGAGGGTTTCGATCCGGCTCTCGCTGAGACGGGTATTGGGCATGGATATTCCTCCCGCATCCGGTTGCAGGCGGGGGAAAAAGCGGTTGCAGTTGCACCTCCGACCCGCTGTTACACGAGGAAAAACAGTCGCTTTATCAATCCCTTAGCATCGAAGATGCGTGTGCCCGGTGTTCCGGCTGACGGGGGCGGAGCGCGACGTCGTGTTCACGGGCGACGCCGCCAAGAACCGCGCGGAGCTCGTCTCCGGCGATGTGGACATGACCTACGACGCCGCCGTCTCGCGCGCCTCCATCGGGATGATCCGCGGCCTCTGGCGCGCGCGGCCCGGCACGGTGCTGATTCCGGGCCACGACCTGCCTATGGTGCTGGGCGCGGACGGCAGGCCCCTTTATCTCGGCCGCCGGGAGGCCGCCATCGACGCCTGGTTCGGCGACGGCATGGCCGAGGTCACCCGTTTCCAACTGACCCTGGAGGGGCGCGCATGACCCCGCTTCACCCCGAATTCGGCGTGCGGCTCGAAAGCCGGCCCATCGGCAGCCTCGACATGGAGGCGGTGCGGGCGGCCATCGACCGCTATTCCTTCGTGCATGTGCCGGGCGCGGCGGAGGGCGACGAGGCGCATCTCGCCTTCACCCGCAGCCTCGGCGAGCCGGAAGCGAACCATGTCGCGCTCGGCCGGGAGGGGCGGATCGAGTATTTCGGCACCATCGGCAATGTGCTCGATGACGGGACCGTGGCGGGCAACAGCCACAAGCGCACGGTCTTCCAGACCGGCAACAATATGTGGCACTCCGATTCCTCCTTCCGCGAGGTTCCGTCCTTCGTCTCGATCATGTGCGCCTACGAGACGCCGGAGGAGGGCGGGGAAACGCTGTTCGTCAGCCAGCGCGCGGCCTGGCACCGGCTGGACGAGGACGAGCAGGAGCGGCTCCGCCCGCTGGTCTGCGTCCACGACTATGTGTTCTCGCGCTCCAAGGTGGCGCCCGACGCGGTGACGCCCTCCCATGCCGCCTCGCTGCCGCCCGTGCGCCAGCGGCTGGTGCGCCGCAATCCGGCGAACGGGGCGGAGAACCTCTATGTCGGCTCGCATGCCCGCGAGATCGAAGGCTGGGAGTTCAACGACAGCCGGGGGCTGCTGGACGGGCTGGTGGCGGAGATGACGGCCGACGAGCATGTGCTGAGCCACCGCTGGCAGCCGGGCGACCTCGTGATCTGGGACAATCGCTGCCTGCTGCACCGGGGCGCGGGCTACAACGCCGATCGCTTCCGCCGCCGCATGCGCCAGACCCGCGTCAGCGGCGCCGGCCCGACGCTGGAGGAATAGCCCCTAGCCGGCTCCGTTCCGGTCCTGCCGGTTTCTTGCGAGCCTCCTGGCGACCTGCCGCTTCTCCCAGCCGTCTCCGAACAGGCTGACGACCTCGAACACGCCCAGGCCGTGGACGGCGAGCCCGACGCCCCAGCCGAACGCGGCCCAGAGGAACCAGAGATAACCCGGGCTGGTGAAGAGGTTGACGGCGGCCAGGCCCGTGATGACGACGGCATACTGGATGGCGTGAATGTAGAAGGACCTGATGTCCCGGACATATTCCATGGCCTTCCGTTCGTTTTCGGAGAGGTCCGGGAGGGGGGTGTCGGCGGCGCTTGTCATGTCTTGCCCGTTCCTGAGTGCGGAGAAGTCGGTTTCCAGAACGGCAGCGAGGCATTTGAGCGTCTCGGCGCTCGCATTCGCGCCGCGCTCGATCCGCTGCAGGGTGCGCACGCTGACGCCCGCCATCGACGCCAGCTGCTCCTGGGAGAGCCCCCGTTCGATGCGCAGCTTCCGGACGATCATGGCGGCCCCTCCTGCCGTTCACGCCGACGGCTATGGCCTTTCCGCGCGCCGATTGCCACGACAGGAACCCGACATTCCCGCGACAGGAACGCCCGCGCGGACCGCCGGCCGGGCCTTTGCGTTTACGCCGGCGGGGCCGCCCAGGCGACGGCTTCGTGGCCCGGCACGAAGGCGTTGTTGGTGACCGCGGGATTGCGGTTGACCAGCGGGCGCCCGTAGATCGGGTGGGTCATCGAGCGCACCTCGTGCTCGATGCGGAACACCGGCTCGGCCGTTCCCGGATCGACGATGTCGAGGAAGCGGTACTGCCATTGGTTGCTTTCCTCGGACACGAGGCCGCGCTCCTCGAGCCAGCGGTGCGGGCCGGAAAAGTCCGCGACATAGATCGCGATATGGTGGCCGTCATAGTCGGGCGGCGCCTCGGCGGTCTCGACGAAGCGCAGTTCCTGCCCGCGTCCGACCGAGGCATGGGCCACGCCGTCCCCGTCCACCCAGGCCGGCGTTCTCCAGACCTCGCGGTAGAAGGCGGCCGCGGCTTCCGCGGCGCCCTCGGGCACGTCGAAGGCGACATAGTCCATGGCGAGCGTCCGCCCGTCATTCGGGCCGTGGACGCGGATGCGGTTGCCCCAGGGGCAGGCCGTGTCGATATGGTCCCCGCTGCGCTCCGAGGGGACTCCGGCGGTGTCGAGACGGGCCTCCAGCGCATCGAGGTCCGGCATGACCAGGCCCGACCGGCCGCGGAGGCGCTGCGGCTCGCCGACGGGCAAGTGGAACTGGCTCTGGCCGACATTGATCCACATATTGTTGGTGCCGGTCACCAGATAGGGGTCGCGCGTCAGCCCGAGCGCGGTGACGTAGAAGTCCGTCGCGCGCACCTGGTCCGGCACCCGGACATTGACATGCTCCAGCGCGACGATATTGCCGACATCCTCGCCGGCGCGGTCGAATTGCCCCATGGCGCGGCCTCCCTTCCCGCAGCTTGCACCAAGGGCGCCAGCCTACACCGGCGGGCCGGCCTTAGCGAGCATCCGCCGCCGCGCTCAGGCCCGCGCGGTCGGGAGGGGCGAGCGATCCACGGCGGCGATTTCTTCCCTGAGGAGCCGTTCCATCAGCCGGGCCTTGTCCCTCGCGGCGCCGGAATCGTCCCAGAGGTTGCGGAACTCGCCCGGGTCGGCTTCGAGATCGTAGAGCTCGCCCCGGTCCTGCCCGTCGAAGACGCTGAGCCGCCAGCGCCGGTCCACCAGCGAATGCACGCGCGGCGGGCCGCCGAGGCCGGGATGGGGCCGCTGGTGGTCGTACTGGATGAACGCCGCGTCGCGGACCGGGCCGGCGAGCAGGCTCTTGCCCTGCATGCCGTGGAACGGCTCGACCCGCGCCCGCTCGAGGATGGTCGCCGGGATGTCGACGGTCTGCGCCATGTCCTCCCGCCGCACGCCGGACGGGCCGTCGGGATCCGCCCAGATGAGGGGCACGCGGGTGATTTCCCGGTACGGCTCGGCGCCCTTGAGCAGGAGGCCGTGGTCGCCCAGATGGTCGCCATGGTCGCTGGTGAAGGCGACCACCGTCCGCCCGGCCCCGCCGCTCCGTTCCAGAGCGGCGAGGACCCGGGCTATCGCACCGTCGATCATTTCGATCATGCCGCAGGTGAGCGCCCGCGCCTCCAGCGCCTCGCGGAGCGTGCAGCCGATGCTGTTCATGCCCTGGAGCGCGGCCTCGCCCGCGTCGCGCTCCCGGTGAAGGGCCGCGACATGCGGCGGCGGCGTCCAGTCGTTGCGTTCGAAGGCGGCGGGGACCGGCATGTCCTCGGGGCGGTAGGCGTCCCAATAGCGCCCCGGCGGGTTGAACGGATGGTGCGGGTCGGGGAAGGAGACCATGAGGAAGAACGGCTCGCCGCCCGCCGCGTTGAGCCAGGAGGCTGCCTGCCCGGCGATGTAGCTCGTCGAATAGAGCGCCGCCGGCAGCGCCGTGCGCACGGCCTGCGGGCAGACGTAATCGTGCGGAAGCTGGTTTTCCGGGCCGAGCAGACTGTCGGCACCCGGCTCCCGCTCGCCGAGCCACCGGGCATAGTCGCCGCCGCAGGCGTCGCCATGCCCGGTGACGAGGTCCACATGGTCGAAGCCGTAGAAGGGCGGTGCTGCGGACGGCGAGGACGGGGCCTCCTGCCTGTAGGCGGGCGCGCGGTAATCGTGCCGGCTCGCCTCGGCCAGAGCGCCGCCCGCGCGGTGGAAGCCGGTCCGTTCGGGCCGCGGTTCGCCATAGGCCGGCTGCCCGGTGAAGTTCTGCAGGTGGCTCTTGCCGATCAGGGCCGTCAGGTAGCCCGCGTCGCGAAGCAGATCGACGAATGTCACCGCATCGGTCGAGAGGGGAATGCCGTTCATGCGCACGCCGTGGACCGAGGGCATGCGCCCGGTCATCAGGCTCGCGCGGTTGGGCATGCAGACGGGGCTCGCCACATGGCAGTTGTCGAACGCGGCGCCCCGGCGGGCGAGGCCGTCGATCGCGGGCGTCCTCAGCACGGGGTGGCCGTAGCAGCCGAGATGGTCGGCGCGCTGCTGGTCGGTCACGAACAGGATGAAGTTCGGGCGCCCGTCCTTCATCGTCCGGTTCACCGGGTCTCCGGCGCTGCTTCCGACGGTCGTCTTGCGCTCAGTTCGCCGCTTGCGCCGCCTCGCGCTTTGCCGCCTCTTCAGCCACCAGCTCCTTCTTGGAGAGCTTGCCGATCATGGTCTTGGGCAGCTCGTCGCGGAACTCGATATGCTTCGGCTGCTCGTGGCGGCCGAGCTTGTCCTGGAGGAACTCCAGCAGCCCGTCCGCGTCCAGCGCCTGGCCTTCGCCGAGCTTCACGAACGCCTTGACCGCCTCGCCGGTATAGTCGTCCGGCACGCCGATGACGGTGACCTCCTCGACCGCGGGATGGCGGTAGATCGCCTCCTCGACATTGCGCGGGAAGACGTTGTAGCCGCTCACCAGCACGAGGTCCTTCTTGCGGTCGATGATGAACAGGTAGCCGTCCTCGTCGAGATGGCCCACATCGCCCGTGCGCAGCCGGCCCTCGACGATGGTCTCGGCGGTCGCGTCCTCGCGGCGCCAGTAGCCCTTCATGATCTGCGGGCCGGAGATGCAGATTTCCCCGTCCTCGCCCTGCGCCAGCACCTTCAGGGGGTCCTCCTTGTCCACGATGGTGATGGTCGTGCCGGGGACGGGCACCCCGACCGAGCCTTCCTTGTTGACGCCCTCGAAGGGGTTGGAGGCGGCGATGGGCGCGGATTCCGTCAGCCCGTAGCCCTCGACCAGCTTGCAGCCGGAGAGCTCCTCGAAGCGCCGCTTGATCTCCAGCGGCAGCGGCGCGCCGCCCGACATGCAGGTCTTGATCGAGGTGAGGTCGAAGCTCGCCAGCTTCGGGTGGTTGACGATGGCCGTGTACATGGTCGGCACGCCGGGGAAGAGCGTCGGCTTCTTCTTCGTGATGTCCTGCAGCACCGGGTCGAGTTCGAAGCGCGGGCGCATGACGATGGACCCGCCGATGGCGATGGTGAAGTTCATCACCACCGACATCGCGAACACATGGAAGAAGGGCAGCACGCCCATCATGCGCTCCCGGCCCGGTTCCAGCGAAGGATTCCAGAGCAGCGCCTGGTGGATGTTGGCGTGGAGGTTCGCGTGGGTGAGCATCGCGCCCTTCGGCACGCCGGTCGTGCCGCCGGTATATTGGAAGACGGCGACATCCTCGCGCGGGTCGATCTCCACGGGCTCGTAGCCGCCGTCATTGTCGATGAGGCGGCGGAACGGCACATGGCTCTCGTCGTCCGGCACCTTCGCGAGTTCGCTGCGCTTCAGCAGCGGGAAGAGCAGGTTCTTCGGGAAGGAGAGCGCGTCCTGGAGCTGGCCGACGACCAGCGTGCGGATGCGCGTGCTTCTGAGCAGCGCCGCCATCTTGGGATAGAGCGCGGTGAGGCCGAGCGTCACCATGATGTCGGTCTCGGAATCCTCGATCTGGTAGGCGAGCTCCTCCTCCGAATAGAGCGGGCTGTAATTCACCACCGTGCCGCCGGCCTTGAGGATGCCGAAAAAGGAAACGACGAATTGCGGGCAGTTGGGCAGGAAAAGTCCGACCTTGACGCCCTTCTCCACGCCCAGGGCGCGGAAGCCGGCGGCGGCGCGGTCCACCATCGCTCCGAGTTCGGCATAGCTGTATGTCTTGCCGAGGAAGTCCATGGCCTCATTGTCCGGGAAGCGCCGGATGGACTCGTCCAGGATGGCGAAGAGCGGGCCCTCGGGAATCTCCGCGTCCCAGTTGACATGGTCAGGGTAGCTCGCGAGCCACGGATGCCGGTCGCCTGCCATTTTTTCTCTCCCCGGCGGCTGTGGAAAACGCGGCGCGATGTTAGCCCGGATGCGCGGCGCTTGTCATGCCGCCCGGCCGGGATCACCGCCGCATGTAGCCGGCGACCTCCGGGGAGGACATGACCTCATCGACATAGGAGAAGGTGCCTTTCTCCGTCACCTCGGCAACCGCCGCGACGACGCCGCTCATCGCCGCCCGGTACAATGACGTCGCGAGGCTGATGCGCCGCACGCCCGCCGCGGCGAGATCGGCCGCGGGGAAGGACCTGCCGGCAACGCCCACCATGAAATTGACCGGCTTCGACACGGCGCGGCACACCGCCTCGACCGCTGCGATGTCCGGCAAGGCCGGCGCCATCAGGACATCGGCCCCGGCGCGTTCATAGGCCTGCAGCCGGGCGATAACCTCGTCGAGGTCCGGAAGGCCGCGGATGAAACATTCGCTCCGCGCCGTCAGCGTGAAGCGGAAGCCGGTCGACCGGGCGGCCTCGGCCGCCGCGGCGATGCGTTCCGCGGCCAGAGCGCGGTCATAGAACGGGTTGGCCATGTCGCCGGTGAAGTCCTCTATCGTGCATCCGACCAGACCCGCTTCGGCCGCCAGCGCCACGGTTCGCGCCGCCGCCTCCGGTTCGTGGCCGAAACCGTTCTCCAGGTCGGCCGAAACCGGCAGGTCCACCGCGTCCACGACGGCGCGCGCATGGTCCAGCGCCTCGTCGCGGGTCACCTCGCCGTCGCACCGCCCGAGGGTGCCGGCGAATCCGCCGCTCGTCGTTCCCAGCGCCTCGAATCCCAGGCCGGCCAGGATGCGGGCCGAGCCGGCATCGAACGCGTTTGCAAGGATGAAGGGCTCCGGACCCCGGTGCAGGGCGTGGAAGCGCTCGGCCTTTTCGGCCTGGGCGGGCGTGGCGTCGGGCATGGATGCGGCACTCCCAGCGGAAAACCGGCCCGGGCGATGCTGAGGGCCCGGCATCCCCCTGTCAACGGATCGCGCGCCGGGGCGCCGCTTCAGCCCAGGAAGGGAAGGTCGAGCCCGTGCCGGCGCGCAGAGGCGACGGCGTCGTCATAGCCGGCATCCGCGTGGCGCATGACGCCGCTCGCCGGATCGTTCCAGAGCACCCGCGCGATACGCGCCGCCGCCTCGTCCGTGCCGTCGCACACGATCACCATGCCGGCATGCTGCGAGAAGCCGATACCGACGCCGCCGCCGTGATGCAGGCTGACCCAGGTGGCTCCCGACGCCGTGTTGAGCATCGCATTGAGCATCGGCCAGTCGGAAACCGCGTCCGAACCGTCGATCATGCCTTCGGTCTCGCGGTTCGGGCTCGCCACCGAACCGCTGTCCAGATGGTCCCGGCCGATCACGACCGGCGCCTTCAGTTCGCCCGTCGCGACCATCTCGTTGAAGGCGAGGCCGAGCCGGTGCCGGTCGCCGAGACCGACCCAGCAGATGCGCGAGGGCAGGCCCTGGAAGCGGATGCGCCGGCGCGCCATGTCGAGCCAGTTGTGCAGATGCGCGTCGTCGGGCATCAGCTCCTTTACTTTCTCGTCGGTGCGGTAGATGTCCTCCGGGTCGCCGGACAGCGCCGTCCACCGGAACGGCCCGACGCCGCGGCAGAACAGCGGCCGGATATAGGCCGGCACGAAGCCCGGAAAGTCGAAGGCGTTGACCACGCCCATCTCCCGGGCCATCTGGCGGATGTTGTTGCCGTAGTCGAGGGTCGGCACGCCCCGGGCCCGGAAGTCCAGCATGGCGCGGACCTGGACCGCCATCGACTCCTTCGCCGCCTTCACGGTGCCCGCCGGGTCGCGCTCGCGCCGCTCCTCCCATTCGGCGAGCGACCAGCCGGCCGGCAGATAGCCGTTCAGCGGATCGTGGGCGCTGGTCTGGTCGGTCACGGCGTCCGGCCTGACGCCGCGCGCCACCAGTTCCGGATAGATTTCGGCAGCGTTGCCGAGCAGGCCGACCGAGACGGGCGCCCGGTTCGCGCGGGCCTCGTCGATCATTGCCAGCGCTTCGTCCAGATCGCTCGCCCGGCGGTCCAGATAGCCGGACCGGAGCCGCATCTCTATCCGGCTGGGCCGGCACTCGACCGCGAGCAGGGAGGCTCCCGCCATGGTCGCCGCCAGCGGCTGGGCGCCGCCCATGCCGCCGAGCCCGCCGGTCAGGATCCAGCGGCCGGCGAGGTCGCCGCCATAGTGCTGCCGGCCCATCTCGACGAAGGTTTCGTAGGTGCCCTGGACGATGCCCTGGCTGCCGATGTAGATCCACGAACCGGCCGTCATCTGGCCGAACATCATCAGCCCCTGCCGGTCGAGTTCGTTGAATGTCTCCAGCGTCGCCCAGTGCGGCACGATGTTGGAGTTCGCGATCAGCACGCGCGGTGCGTCGGCATGGGTGCGGAAGACGCCGACCGGCTTGCCCGACTGGACCAGCAGGGTCTCGTCCGCCTCCAGCGCCCGCAGGGCCGCCACGATCCGGTCATAGCTTTCCCAATTGCGCGCCGCCCGGCCGATACCGCCATAGACCACCAGCTCCTGCGGCCTTTCCGCGACCTCGGGGTCCAGATTGTTCATCAGCATGCGCAGCGGCGCTTCGGTCAGCCAGCTCTTGCAGCTGAGTTCGCCGCCCTGCGGCGCGCGGATGTCGCGCGTGTTGTCGAGGCGGCTGCGGTCGGTCGGGCGTCGGCTCACGTCATGGGCTCCGGCATGCATTTCGGTCCGGGGGCCGGTTGCCCGGCGAGTGTATCCCCGCGCCGGGAAAAATGCTGCCTCATTCATCGGGCCGGCGAGGATGGCGGCGGCTGCCCGCATTCCGGCCTCGCGCCCGCCGCCGGGACAGGAACACCCATCGAACATGTCATGGGATGTCATGTTTTGTCATGCGGGCCGGCAGGACCCCCTGCAATATGTCATGAGATGTCATGATCCGCATGCTGAGGGCGCATATCCTGTGTTATGTCCGGGCATGGGCTCCGGGTATTCCATCCGGTTTCCCCGGCTTCGCGTCTTCGGCATGGGCCTGTCCTTTCGATCCGTCTTCGTTCCGTCCTTCCCGTCGCCGGCTGCCGCAGCGGCGGGACCCTGATTCGCGCGTATCCTGCGCGCGCCTGTGCCGGCGCGGGCGCGCGTATCGCGGCGGCGCGGCTCGTGCGCCTGATTGCGC
>JAJEIH010000084.1 GCA_022827685.1 Alphaproteobacteria bacterium | reverse complement strand
GCTTCCTTCTGCCCCTCGTTGAGCCGGCCCCGGTGCAGCTTCGTCTCCGCCACCCAGCGGCGCATCACCGTCTTCTCCGCTCCCTGGCCCGCGCGCATCAGCGCGATGGTCTCCGATTCCCGCGCCAGCGCCGCGTCCGTGGTCCAGTGCCGGCCATGGTCGAGGCCGCGCGCGGCGTGGAGCGCGCCGTCGCGTTCGAGGGCGGCAATGGCGCGCTCCGCCGCATCGACGGTGACCGCGCCCGGCTCGCGCGCGAGCGTCGCCGCCAGCAGATCGGCATGGCCGAACACCGACTGGCGCTCGGAGAGGTGCCCCACCGCCCAGGCCGCAGCATCCCCCGCCGCATAGCCAGGACCCGCGAACAGGTCCGGGCCGAGCAAACCCCGCTCCGCCTTGCGGGCTTGAGCCCGCACCTTGCCGGGAGAAAAGCCGAGCGTCTTCGCCTGGCGCTTCCAGCTTCGGTCCAGCGCGCCCCGGTCGATGTCGCGTTTCGCCGCCCGCGTCATCAACGCCGCCCGCGCCGCCAGATGGGGATTGTCCTTCGACTCCCCCATGCCCCGCGCTTCCATCGCCGCCTCGATCTCCGCCCGGCGCGTGGAGTAGGCGTCGATGACCTCGCGGGAGACGCCCTCGATCTCGAACCGCCCGTCGGCATGGGTCTTTCCGATGCCGTAGCCCAGCCCTTTCAACCCCTGCGCCAGCTCCGCCCGGTAGATCGAACCGATGGCCATCTTGCCCTTGAACAGCCCGTCATCGACCATCGTGCGCCATTTGGAATCCTCGCCCTGGACCATGTTGGCGATGACGCAATGGGTATGGAGTTGGGGATCCAGGTTGCGGGAGGTGTCGTGGCGGAAGGTCGCCGCGACCGTCTTCTGGTCGCCGGCCCGGACCATCGCCCCGGTCGCGGGGTCGCGCATCCGGGTCTCGACGGCGTTCTTCTCGATCCAGCCGAGCGTCGCCGCCACGGCCTTGTCGTGCGCCTCGACGATGCGGTCGTCGCCGCCCACCATCGCCATCAGGGACACCGACTTCGGCGCGCTCAGCGTCACGTCCCGGCCGGGGCGATGGACAATTCCGCCGCCGAGTTCCTTCCGCCCGAGACGGCGCCCGCCCGGAACCTCGCCTTCCAGCACCGACCGGAAGCGCTCGGGATCGACCGGCCCGGAGAGCCCCAGCGCCGCCGCGCCCTTGCCGGCCCAGGCGCTGGCCTCGCGGTGCGCGCCGTCGTCCTTCGCGTAATAGCCGTCCTTCTCGAAATAGCCCACGCCCTGCGACGGCGAGGCGATCTTGCCGATGGACGCTACCATCGCGGCAGCTCCGCGAGGGAGGCGGAACGAGCGGATTCCTGCCTGTCCATACAGGCCAGATATGCGCTCGCGGGCCACAGAACAAGGGACGAACAGGTGGTCTCATCCCCCTGTCACCGCATGGCCGCGATTGTCGTCGTTTGGCTCCCTCGCCCGATGGCGGGCACCTCCCGCAATGCGGCGGCGCGGTGCAAAGGTGCTTGCCGCCCGCCGCCGGGCTTCCTATGATTCGGCCATGACCGAGGCCATCGCGTTCGACACACACCGCTTCGTCAAGCGCCTGACCGACTGCGGCTTCACCGAGCAGCAGGCCGAAACGCTGGCCGACGAGCATGTCACGCTGCTCAACGGCAATCTGGCGACGAAGGCCGATATCGAGGCGCTGCGACAGGAGACCAAGGCCGAAATCGCGAAGGTTGAGACGCGCATGGAGGCGATCAAGGCCGACCTTCTCAAATGGATGTTCGGAGCGCTGATCGCCCAAGGCGGGCTGATCGTCGCCCTGGTCAAGCTTCTGTAGCGGTCGGGGTTCCGTCCCCGCCCCGGTGGTCCCCGAGGATATCGGCGGCGATGCTGTCCGACACGCGGACGGCGGATTCGCGCACCGACGAGATCGACGTTCGGCGCTACCAGCCCGCATGATCGTCGCGCCGCGAAATTTTTTTATCGCAGCCAAGCGCGGCCACAGCGTGCCAGGGCGTGCCTGGTGGGGACAAGTCGTTGATTCCCTACAGGAAATCCCCTGATGGCCCGTTTGACAAGGCTTGCCCGCAGGTTCAAATCTCCCTTCCAGGGTCACCGAATCCGGGAAGGCGGGAGCGATGCAGCGAGACGGAAACGGCCGCGAGCGGGCGCCAGTTCCCCGCGCTGCCGCGAACGACAACACCGGCTCGCGGGCCGGGGCAAGCGGCGGGCCGGAAGCCCGGATCGACGACGCCGTGATGCGCCTCGCCCGCTTGTTGGGACGGCAGATCGCGCGCGACCAGTTCCGGCAGTCGCAAGCCGCCAACGACAACGCGCTGGCGGATGAGGCCGGCGACGGATAGGACCCAGGACCCTACCGACCCCTTCCGGCGCTTCCCTTCCCTCGCGGCGATGCGCTGTTCGGCCGGCAGGAGGGGCCGGAATGAGGGCTTGGCTTCATAGCACACATGCTATATAATGCGGTCGTATGGCTTGGCGCGTCACAACCCTGAATGCAACCGTGGACGGGGAGCTTGACGCGCTTCCCGCCGACATGCGGGCGCGGTTCGCGCGCATCGCCGGATTGATCGCCGCGGTCGGCCTGGAGCGTGTCGGCATGCCGCATGTCAGGCACCTGACCGGCCCGTTGTGGGAGATGCGCCTCGGCGGCCGGGACGGCATCGCGCGGGCGCTCTACGTTACGGCGACGGAGCGGCAGGTCGTGGTGGTGCGGGCATTCGTCAAGAAGACCCGGCGCACACCCC
Organism: Alphaproteobacteria bacterium; assembly: GCA_022827685.1. Classification (GTDB taxonomy): domain Bacteria; phylum Pseudomonadota; class Alphaproteobacteria; order Bin95; family Bin95; genus Bin95. The sequence goes on along the minus strand of JAJEIH010000084.1, from coordinate 2,095 downwards.
GCCGGGAGATCGAATTGGCGCTGCAACGCGCCGGGGAGGTATCGCAATGAGCACGCTTGAAGAGCTGCATGAGCGGTGGAGCCGCGACGCGGACTATCGCGAAGCCTATGAGCGGATGGGGCCGGAGTTCGAGATCGCCCGCGCGCTCATCGAGGCGCGACAGGCGGCCGGGTTCACCCAGGCGGAGCTGGCCGCACGGATGAAGACCACGCAATCGGCGGTGGCGCGGCTGGAGAGCGGACGGATACCGCCATCCACGCGCACGCTGGAGAAGGTCGCGAAGGCGACGGGAACCCGGCTGCGTATCCGGTTCGAGCCCGCGTGAACCCGCAACCGGACGCGCGCGGGCTGGGGCCGGTGTGCGACCATGGGATACCGCCGAAGACAACACGACACGCCGGTCGGGCAGGCTGGCGAGAGACAGGAGACCCGAGACCATGACCCTTCGCTGTGCGCTCTATGCCCGCTATTCGTCCGACCAGCAGCGGCCGGCCTCCATCGAGGACCAGTTCCGGGTCTGCCGCGAGCGCGCGGAGCGCGAGGGCTGGAAGATCGTCGGCACGTACAGGGACTCCGCCATCTCGGGAGACAGCGTGATCCTCCGGCCCGGCGTCCAGGCGCTTCTGGAGGACGCGCGGCGGGGCCTGTTCGAGATCGTCGTCGCCGAGGCCCTCGACCGGATAAGCCGCGACCAGGCGGACGTGGCGACCCTCTACAAGCACCTGCGCTTCGCCGGCGTGACGATCTTCACGCTCGCGGCGGGCGAAGGCGAGATCAACGAGCTGCATGTCGGTCTCAAGGGCACGATGAACGCGCTGTTCCTGAAGGACCTCGCGGCGAAGACGCACCGGGGCTTGCGGGGCCGCGTGGAGGCCGGCAAGTCGGGCGGCGGCATCTGCTACGGCTACGACGTGGTGAGGCTGCACGATGACGCCGGCGAGCGCATCCGGGGCGAGCGGGAAATCAACGAGACGCAAGCCGAGATCGTGCGGCGCATCTTCCGGGAGTTCGCCGCCGGCACCAGCCCGCGCGCCATCGCGCGGCGGCTGAACGACGAAGGCATCCCCGGCGCCAAGGGCAGGCTCTGGAGCGACTCGGTGCTGCGCGGCCACGCGAAGCGCGGCACGGGGCTGCTCAACAACGAACTCTATATCGGCCGGCTGGTGTGGAACCGCCAGCGCTTCATGAAGAACCCGGACACCGGCAAGCGGGTCGCGCGGGTCAACCCGCCCGAGGAATGGATCGTCGCCGAGGTTCCCGAGCTTCGCATCGTGGACGACGAACTGTGGCAGGCCGCGAAGGCCCGGCAGGGGGAGATATCGAAGAAATACGCGACCGCCATCGCGGCGACGCGCGCGGCGCAGGCCAACCGGCTCAACAGCACCCACCGGCCCCGCTACCTTCTCTCCGGCCTGCTCGAATGCGGCGCGTGCGGCGGCCCTTACGCGATGCGCGGCCAAGGCCGCTATGGCTGCTCCAACCACGTCATGACGGCATCGTGCTCCAACAGCAGGACCATCCGCCGCGTCGAGATCGAGGAGCGGGTCATGGCGGGCCTCAGGGAGAAGCTGATGGAACCCGAGGCCGCCGCCGAGGCGATGAAGGCGTATGCCGAGGAGACCAACCGGCTCAACCGGGAGCGGCGCGCATCGGGCGCGACGGACCGCAAGGAGCTGGCCGGGATCGGGAAGAAGATCGCGTCGATGCTCGACGCCATTGAGGAGGGCGGCTATGTGCGCGGCATGTCCGACCGGCTCCGCGAACTGGAGGCCCGCCAGGACGAGATCAACGAACGGCTGTCAGCCGCTCCGGTCGACATCCCGGACATCCACCCGAACATCGCCGGCGTCTACCGCCGCAAGGTGGAGCGGCTCGCCGAGGCGCTGGCCGACCCCCGCGACCGCGACGAGGCGGCGGAGGCCATCCGGGGGCTGATCGAGCGCATCGTGCTGACCCCCGGCGCGAAGCGCGGCGAGTTGCACGCCGCGCTCCACGGCGACCTCGGCACCATCCTCGAATGGGCCGGGAGCGGCAGGGCGAAGGGAGCGACCGACACTCCCGGATCGGGAATGTCGGTCTCGGTGGTAGCGGGGGC
>JAJEIH010000080.1 GCA_022827685.1 Alphaproteobacteria bacterium | reverse complement strand
GGCGGCGGCGAGCAAGGAAGCGCAGCAGGCGCGGTTCGACCGCTTCCGGGAGGACTTCAACGCCCACCGCCCTCACGAGGCGCTCGGCCAGCAGCCGCCTGCGGCGTTCCGGGAGCCTTCGCCCAGGGCCTGGCCCGAACGGCTGGAGGAGCCCTGGTACGACGCCTGGCACGCGGTGCGCCGGGTGCGCACGGACGGGTCGATCAAGTGGGGCGGCGACCTTGTGTTCGTCAGCGAGCCGCTGGCGGGCGAACCGGTCGGCATTGCCGAGACCGACAGCGGGCACTGGATCGTGCGCTTCGCAGATATCGACCTGGGCATCATCGACCGCCGGACGAAAAAACTTCACGCCTTCCGCGCGGCCCGGCCGGGCCGCGCGGAAGCCAAACAAACGCAGAAAACTGTTACCCATGTAACCGGTCCGTAGTGTCACCCATCTATCCGGTTGCTCAGAGTCGGAAGGTAGCGGCGGGGAAGGCGATGAGGCTTTTTTTGTTCTTTATTTGTGCTTTTGTTCGTGACATCGCAACGGGAGGCGCCGGCATGGCGAAAGCCTATTCCCCCGGCCTGCGCAAGCGGGTCCTTGCAGCCGTGGCGGAAGGAATGCCGCTTGCGGAGGCGGCGGAGCGGTTCCGGGTCAGCGTGCCCAGCATCGTGCGCTGGAGCGCGCTCGAACGCGAGGGGCGGGGCGTCGGGCCGAAGCCGTTCGGCGGGGGCCAGCGGTCGGCGCGGATCGAGGCGGCGCGGGAGGCGATCCTCGCGCTTCTGCGCGAAAATCCGGACCTCTCCACCGAAGCCCTGCGCGCCGCCCTGGCGGAACACGGCCACGTCCTCGGATACGGCGCGCTCTACGGGTTCCTCACGCGCCACGGTTTCAAGGGGAAACAGGCGGGTCACGGGAGGAACAGGGCCGACGAAAGCGAAACCGCCGCTCCCAGGGCCGTCGCCGACGACCTGCGGGAATGGGTTCTCGCGGCGGTCGAGGCGGGCATGCCCAATGCGGAGGCGGGCAGGCTGTTTCGCGTCAATCCGGCCACCATTGCCCGCTGGCGCCGGCAGCCGCGCCAACCCGGCGGGGGTGACGATCGACCGAAACGGACAGTCGTCGGCGGCGGATGCACGTCGCCGGTTTGCTCCCCGGAGCCCCGTTCATCCAGCCTCTCCTGCCGCAGCGATCCGCCGCGAGCGCCGGTCAGGGTGGCACGTCCTTCATCCGCTTCGTCTCCGCCGGTTCCTCCGGTCCGGGGCTATATAAGGTCTTTGTTCTCTCGTGTCAATATTTTCAAGAAAAAATACCCTTATATTCCGACGGGCGGTCCGGGAGGGGCGCGGCGGCCGCCGCCCGCGCCGCTCCGATTGACAGCGCCCCTGTCCGGGATTAGGGAAGACGGAGCCTTTCGTTGCGCGTGGGACAGGCTTCCTCCATGGCATCCGACAACCGGCCGCTGTCGCCGCATCTCCAGATTTACCGCCCGCAACTCACCTCCATGCTCTCCATCGCCCATCGCGGCGCCGGGGTTGCGCTGGGCGTGGGGGCGGTGTTTTTCGCCTGGTGGCTGCTGGCCGCCGCCTCGGGACCGGACGCCTACGGAACCGCGCAGTCCTTCTTCGGTTCGGTCTTCGGCATCATCGTCCTGGCAGGCTTCTCTTTCGCGCTCTTCTATCATCTCTGCAATGGAATCAGGCACTTGTTCTGGGATGCAGGCATGGGGCTGGAGCTCGACCAGACTTACCGGTCCGGCTGGGCCGTCATCGCGGCGGCGGTCGCGCTGACGGCGGGCGCCTGGGTCTGGGCCTGCGCGGGCTGAGCGGGGGAGGCGCAGGCCATGGAATTCAGGACATCCGCCAAGGCGGTGCGCGGGCTGGGTTCGGCCCGGGAGGGCGCGGCGCACTGGTGGGCGCAGCGCATGACGGCGCTGGCGCTGGTGCCGCTCAGCGTCTGGTTTGTCGTCTCGATCTCCCGGCTCGCCGGCGCGGAATACGGCGCGTTCGCGGAATGGCTCGCTTCGCCCTTCAACGCCGTTGCCATGCTGCTGTTCACGGTCGCCGGGTTCCACCACGCCGCGCTCGGGCTGCAGGTGGTGCTGGAGGACTACATTTCCGGCGAAGGCCGGCGGGTCGCGGCCATAGTGGCCGTCAAGGGCGCATGCTGGGCGCTCGCCGCCGCTTGCGCCTTCGCCGTTGTCAAGATCGCTCTCGGAGGCTGAGGCGCCCCCATGACCGCTAACGGCAAACCCGCATACGAGGTGACCGACCACAGCTACGACGTCGTCGTCGTCGGAGGCGGCGGCTCCGGCCTGCGCGCGACGCTCGGATGCGTCCAGGCCGGGCTCCGGACCGCCTGCGTCACCAAGGTGTTCCCGACCCGCAGCCACACCGTGGCCGCGCAGGGCGGCATCGCCGCCAGCCTCGCAAACATGAGCGAGGACGACTGGCGCTGGCACATGTACGACACGGTGAAGGGCGCCGACTGGCTCGGCGACCAGGACGCCATCGAATATATGTGCCGCAACGCCGTGCCGGCGGTGATCGAGCTCGAGCATTTCGGCATGCCGTTCTCCCGCACGCCGGAAGGCAGGATCTACCAGCGGCCCTTCGGCGGCCATATGAAGAACTGGGGCGAGAGCCCCGCGCAGCGCGCCTGCGCGGCCGCCGACCGGACGGGCCATGCGCTGCTGCACACGCTCTACCAGCAGAGCCTGCGCCACTCGGCGGAGTTCTTCGTCGAGTATTTCGCGCTCGACCTCGTCATGGGGCCGGAGGGCGACTGCCGGGGCGTCGTCGCCTGGAACCTCGACGACGGCACGATCCACTGCTTCCGGGCGAAGCTGGTGATCCTCGCCACGGGCGGCTACGGGCGCTCCTATTTCTCCTGCACCTCGGCCCATACCTGCACGGGCGACGGCAACGGCATGGTCGCGCGCGCGGGCCTGCCGAACCAGGACATGGAGTTCGTGCAGTTCCACCCGACCGGGATTTACGGCGCCGGCTGCCTCATCACCGAGGGCGCGCGCGGCGAGGGAGGCTATCTCACCAATTCCGAAGGCGAGCGCTTCATGGAGCGCTATGCGCCGACGGCGCGCGACCTCGCCTCGCGCGATGTCGTCTCGCGCTCCATGACCGTCGAAATCCTGGAAGGCCGCGGCGTGGGCCCGGGCAACGACCATATCTTCCTGCATCTGGAGCATCTGGGCGGCGACGTGCTCCAGCGCCGCCTGCCCGGCATCACCGAGACGGCGCGCATCTTCGCCGGCGTCGATGCGTCCCGGGAACCGATCCCGGTGCTGCCGACGGTCCACTACAATATGGGCGGCATCCCCACCAATTATCACGGCGAGGTGCTGAGCCCGACCGCCGGTGACCCGGACAGGGTGGTGCCGGGGCTGATGGCGGTGGGCGAATGCGCGTCCGTCTCCGTGCATGGCGCGAACCGGCTCGGCTGCAACTCGCTGCTCGACCTGGTCGTGTTCGGGCGCGCGGCGGGGCTGCGCGCGGCCGAGACGGTGGACGGCCCGGGCGCCGCGCCGGATGCGCCGGCGGACGCGGCCGAACGGCCGCTCGCTAGGCTCGACCGCCTGCGCCATGCCTCCGGCTCGCTGATGACCGGCGAAATCCGCAGCGGCATGCAGCGCATCATGCAGAACAACGCCGCTGTGTTCCGGGACGCCGAGGTGCTGGAGGAAGGCTGCCGCCAGATGGACCAGTCCGCCGCCAGCCTCGCGGACATCAGGCTCTCCGACCGTTCGATGATCTGGAACTCCGACCTCGTCGAGGCGCTGGAGCTCGAGAACCTGATGGTCTGCTCCATGTCCACCATGTTCTCCGCCGAAGCGCGCAAGGAGAGCCGGGGCGCCCATGCCCGAGAGGACCTGCCGGACCGCGACGACGAGAACTGGATGGTCCACACGCTCGCCTGCTGCGACGAAGACCTGAAGGTCGCGCTCTCCTACCGCCCGGTGCATGACTACACCCTGACCGGCGAGGTGGACTACATCCCGCCCGTCGAGCGCGTTTACTAGCCGAGGACACGCAACAACCATGGCCCAGCTCACCCTGCCGAAGAACTCCAGGGTCGGCGCCGGAAAGACCTGGCCTGCGCCGGCGGGCGCCGGGAAGACGCGGCGCTTCAAGGTCTATCGCTGGTCTCCGGACGAGGGCGGCAATCCCCGTATCGACAGCTACGATGTGGACATGGACAGCTGCGGGCCGATGGTCCTGGACGCGCTCATCAAGATCAAGAACGAGGTCGATTCCACGCTGACTTTCCGCCGGTCCTGCCGCGAAGGGATTTGCGGGTCCTGCGCGATGAACATCGACGGGACCAACACGCTTGCCTGCACCCAGGCCATCGATGATATCCGCGGCGACGTGAAGATCTATCCTCTGCCGCATCTGCATGTGGTGAAGGATCTGGTGCCGGACCTGAACCAGGCCTATGCGCAGCTCGCCTCAATCGAGCCCTGGCTCAAGACGGTGAGTGCGCCGCCGGAGCGCGAACGCCTCCAGTCGGAAGAGGACCGCGGCAGGCTGGACGGACTCTGGGAGTGCATCCTCTGCTTCTGCTGCGCCACAAGCTGCCCGAGCTACTGGTGGAACGGCGAGCGCTATCTCGGGCCGGCGGTGCTGCTCCAGGCCTATCGCTGGATCGCCGACAGCCGCGACGAGATGACGGGCGAGCGTCTGGACGACCTGCAGGACCCGTTCCGGCTCTATCGCTGCCACACCATCATGAACTGCACCAAGACCTGCCCCAAGGGCCTCAATCCGGCCAAGGCGATCGCCGAGATCAAGAAGCTCATGGTGGCGCGGCGCTGACAGTTCGGCGGGACGGGACGCCTCTGTAAATGGACGGCGAGCTCGGTCCAGTCCTGGCCTTCGGGGCCATAGCGGCGGCTCTGGCGCTCTATGCCACGCCCAGGCTGCCGCTCGAATTTTCCTCGCTCTTCATCGTCTGCCTGCTTCTGCTGATATTCCACGCCTTTCCGGAGACCGGGCCGGACGGAGGCAATCTGCTCGGGCCCGATGCGCTCCTCGCCGGCTTCGCCAATCCCGCCCTGCTGGCGCTGCTCGGGCTGATCGTGATGGGACAAGGGCTGGCGCAGACCGGCGCGCTCGACCACGGAGCGCGGGTGCTTCTCCGGATTGCGGGCGGTCGGTCGGAGACCGCGCTGGTCGTTTCCCTGCTGGCGGTGCTGCTCATCAGCGGCGTGCTCAACAATACGCCGGTCGTCGTCATATTCATCCCGATCCTCCAGACATTCGCGAGCCGAGGCGGCGCGCCGCCCAGCCGGTCGATGATGGTGCTCAGCTTCGCCTCGATCCTCGGCGGCATGACGACCCTGATCGGCTCCAGCACCAACTTGCTGGTTTCCGGCATGCTGACCGACCTCGGGCAACCGGGCTTCGGCTTCTTCGATTTCACCCTGCCGGGCCTCGCCGTGGCTTTGCCCGGCCTGGTGTTCGCGCTTGTGGTGGTTCGCCGCCTGCTGCCCGAGCGCAGCGCCGCAGGAAGCCAGGGGCCTGCGACCGGCCGGCAGTTCCTGGCGCAGATCGATATTGTCGCGGGCCGGCCTCTCGATGGGTCAATGCCGGCGGGCGGCTTCTTCCCGGACCTTGCCGATGTGACGGTCCATGCGATCCGGCGCGGCGAAGCCCGCCTGCTGCCGCCGTTCGGCGAGGAGGCGGCGCTCAGGCCGGGCGACATCCTGATCGTGAGCGCCACGCGACAGGCGCTGACCGATGCCGTCCGGGGCGAGATGGACCTGCTGCATCCCTCGCTCGGCGACAGCTGGGCCGCGCGCGACGACGAAACCCACGGCAAGCCGCCCTGGCTGCGCGGGCGCCAGCTGCTCGGCGAGGTGCTGGTGACGCCCGGCTCCGAGCTTATCGGCCGCACGCTGGAGCAGATCGGCTTCCGCTACCGCTACAACTGCGTGGTCGTCGGCGTGCAGCGGCGTGCGGCGCGCCGGCACGGGCCGATCACCGACCTGCCGCTTGCCGCCGGCGACGTGCTGCTGGTGCAGGGCACGGCGGAAGCGAAGGCGGCGCTGCGGGGGCGGCCCGGCATTCTGCCGATCGAGTGGTCTGCAAGCGAGGTGCCGTCGGCCCCGGAAGCCCGGCGGGCGCTTGCGATCTTCGCGGTCGTTGTCGGGCTGGCGGCCCTCGATATCCTGCCCATCGTGATCGGCGCGATGGCGGGCGCAGCCGCCATGCTGGCGACGGGCGTGATGACCCTGCGGCAGGCGGCGCGGGCCATCGGGGCCGATCTCGTGCTGACCATTGCCGCGGCGCTCGCGCTCGGCAAGGCGCTGCAGGAAACGGGCGGGGCCGCGATCCTGTCCGACCTCCTGGCCGGCGCGCTGACCGGCGCGCCGGTGTCGGTGGTGCTGTCCGCCTTCTTCCTGCTGGTGGCGGCACTTGCGAACCTGGTCGGAACGAAGGCGGTGGCGGTGCTGTTCACGCCCATCGCCGTTTCGCTCGCCCAGGGCCTCGGCGCGCCGGTGGAGCCATTTGCGGTGGCTGTGGTATTCGCTGCCAACTGCGCCTTCGCGACGCCCATGGGCTACCAGACCAACCTGCTCGTGATGGGCCCGGCAGGATACCGCTTCCAGGACTATGTGCGCGCCGGCCTGCCGATGCTGCTCTTCGTCTGGGCGACGGCCAGTCTCGTGCTGCCCTTCTATTACGGCCTGTAGCGGGCCCGATCAGCCGTCGCCAGGCACCATGCCCGCCGGCAGGCTCTCGACATGGCGGCAGATCTCGCCGGGGCGGGTGAGCCAGATGCGGTCCCGGTGCCGGGCGATATGCTCGAACACGCGCCGCAGCGCGCGCATGCGGTAGGGCCGGCCGACGACGAAGGGATGCAGCGAAATCGGGAAGACCAGCGGCATGGCGGTGGACTGGTCGAGCATCTCGTCGAAACAGTCGATCAGCATGCCGGCATAATCGTCGGAGGAGTATCTGAACCAGACCAGCGCGCGGTTGTCATTGGTCTCGATGGGGTAGGGCATGGAGAGGATGCGGCCGCCGGAGCGCGTGCGCATCCAGACCGGCTGGTCGTCATGCGTCCAGTCCATCACATAGCGGTAGCCGGCTTCCTGCAGCAGGTCGAGCGTGACCGGGCTGTTGGAGAGCCAGGGGCTCATCCAGCCCGTCGGGGGCGCGCCTTCGTTCTCGGCAATGGCGCGCGTCACTTCCTCGATATGCGCGCGCTCCTCGTCTTCCGGCAACCCGCCCTGTTCGTCGGAGTTGGTGACGCCGTGGCCCAGGATTTCGTCGCCGCGCGCCCGCAGGCGTTCCGGAATGTCCGGGCAGTGCTCATAGACGGCGGTGTTGATTTGCGCCTGGCAGGGAATGTCCAGCGCGTCGAACATCTCGAACAGCCGCCAGATGCCGACGCGGTTGCCGTAGTCGCGCCAGGAATAGACCGACGCGCTGACCGCCTGGTCGGGCGGCGCGACGCCCGCGCCCTTGCCGCGCCCCCAGGCGAACACCTCGACATTGAGGGCGACATAGACGGCGAGCCGGTTCCCGTCCGGCCAGTCATAGACCGGGCGCGAGACGATGCTCGAATGGTCGTAGCGTCCGTGGGTCTCAAGCATGGGGCTGCTCCGCCAGGAATTCCGCAAGCCGGTCATTGTATTCGTTCGGCTTCTCGACATAGGCCGCGTGCCCGGCGCCCTCGAAACAGGTCATCCGGACGTCCGGCAGCAATGCCGCGATCTCTTCGCCGCATTCGGGCGGCGCGATGCCGTCCTCCATGCCGCAAAGCACGAGCGCCGGGATGTCGAGGGTCGGCAGGATGGCGCGATTGTCCGTCCCGTTCAGAACGGCGACGCCGCCGGCGAACGCTTCGCGCGTGCCTTCGCCGGCGATCCCGGCAAGCCGGGCGAGAACGTCCGGCGGGGCGCCGGGCGCGGCCATGCCGACGGCCCGTGTCCTGCCGCGTTCCTCGGGCGTGAGCGTATCGAATTCCCGCAGCCGCTCTTCCCATCCGAACGCGCCGACAAAGCCGGCGCGCGTCCCGGACAGGATGAGCTTTTCGATGCGGCCCGGATGGCGGGAGGCGACGCGCGGCGCGATAATCCCGCCCATGGAATGGCCGAGCAGGACGGCCGTTTCGACGCCAAGCCGGTCCAGCAGGCCCATCGCTTCGTCGGCCCAGCAGTCGGCGGCCGGCTCCGGCGCCGGGTCGGAGCCGCCGAAGCCGGGCGCATCCCAGCCGATCACCCGATGGCTGCCGGCGAAGGCCCGGTATTGCTCCTCCCAGGTCTTCGAGTTGCCGCCGATGCCGTGCATCAGCATCAGCGCAGGCCCCCGGCCCGCCTCGCGATAGGCGATCGGGCCGGACCGGCTGAGTTCGGGCAGGGTCATCGGAAGGCTCCTCTCATCGGCACCCCGGCATGGTGGCGGCCTGCATGGCGGCAATCAAGGGCGACCGGGCCGGGTGGTCAGGATGGCGGCGGCGACGACCATGACGCCGCCGGAGACGATCCAGACATCGGGCAGGTCGCCCCAGAGCCACCAGCCGAAACCGACCGCCCAGACCAGGCTGAGATAGCGCAGAGGCGAGACGAGCGAGGCCGGCGCAAGGCGGAAGGATGCGATGATGAGATATTGGGCGATGCCCGCCATGATGCCGGCGGTGCCGAACAGCAGCCAGTCGAACCAGCCGGGCCAGTGCGCCTCCCAGAACAGGCTGAGGCCGCCGCCGACCAGCGTCAGGACCTGGCTGTAGAGGAAGATGGTCGTGGAGGCCTCCATCGTGCCGAGCTTGCGGGTTATGACATCGCGGCCGGCGGAGATGACGGCCGCCGTGATGGGCACGATCACCGCCCACTGGAACGCGGAAGTACCGGGGCGCATCATCACCAGCACGCCGACGAAACCGATAATCACGGCCACCCAGCCGTTCCGGCCGACCCGCTCGCGCAACAGGATCGCCGACATGATTGTCAGAATGACCGGGCTCACAAAGACGACCGCCATGGCATCGGCGAGAGGCAGCACCGCCCAGGACATCACAATGACGAGGCTGCACAGGACCGCCAGCACGCCGCGGAGCAGGGTGAGTTTCGGCGCGCGGGGCACCGCCAGCCGCCAGCCGCCGTCGCGCCGCATCAGCCAGAAAACGACCGCCATGCCGGAAATCGTGCGGTAGAAGAGGATTTCGCCGGAATGGTAGTCGGCGGTGAGCCATTTCGCGATGGCGTCCTGCGCCGTCAGGATGATGGTGCTGAGCACCATGTAGAGCGCGCCCAGCCGCGCATCCCTGTCCACGAGCCGCTTGTTCCCGCCACCGGAGAGCGTAGAGTAACCGTCATGGAAGCATTCGTCTCTACGGAATGGCTGGCGGCGCGCCTGGACGACCCGGCGCTCCGCATTCTCGACGCGACCGTCCACCTGCACCCGATGCCTGGCGGCAACATGCGGGCCGAGAGCGGGCGTGAGGACTATCTCGCCGGTCACATTCCGGGCGCGGTATTCGCCGACCTCATTGCCGACCTCTCCGACCCGGAGAGCAAGTGGCGCTTCACGCTGCCGGATGCGGCGCGCTTCGGCGCCGCGATGGGCGCGCTCGGCGTCTCCAACGACAGCGCCGTGGTGGTCTATAGCGGCGGGTCGCCGAACTGGGCTCCGCGCCTCTGGTGGATGCTCAGGGCCTTCGGCCACGACCGGGCGGCGGTTCTCGACGGCGGCTGGGGCAAGTGGAAGGCCGAAGAGCGGCCGACTGCCGCCGGGAACGAAACGGTCGCGCCCGCAGTCTTCGAGGCGGAACGCAGGCCCGGCTATTTCGTCGGACAGCGCGAGGTCGAGGCAGCGCTCGCCGACCCGGGCGCGGTCGTGCTGAACTCGCTGACGCCCGAGCAGCACGCTGGCGGCGCGCCGCATTACGGGCGTCCGGGCCGGATCGCCGGGACGGTCAACGTCTCGAGCCGCGACCTTGTCGATCCGGAGACCGGCGCGATGCTGCCCATGTCCGCAGTCCGGCAGAAGTTCGACGAGGCGGGCGCGCTCGAAGCCGAGCGCGTGGTGACCTATTGCGGCGGCGGCATCGCGGCCAGCCTTGGCGCGATGGCCCTGCACCTGCTGGGGCAGGAGAATGTCGCCGTCTATGACGATTCGCTCCAGGCCTGGGCGCGCGATCCATCGCTCCCGATGGAGACCGGATGAGCGCCAACCGCCACAGGACGGGCCGGCCGACCACGGCAAAGGCGGATATGGCGGCTTACGATGCATTGCCGCCGGGACTGCGGGCGGCGCTCAACGATGCCCCGGAAAACCTGTCGGCGGAGGCGGTGCTGGTGGCGGTGGAAGAGGACGGCCTTGCCGAAACGGAGGCACTGGCCCTGCTTGCGGCGCGGGAGGAGGGCCGGGGATGATGCGACATCTCCTTCTGGCGCTTGCTGCTGCGGCTGTCGTCTGGACGATGCGGCCGGCGCTCGCGCAGGAGGCGGGGGAGCGGTTCCGCGACTGCCCGGAATGCCCCGAGATGGTCGTGTTGCCGGAGGGCAGCTTCATCATGGGCTCGCCCGCATGGGAGGGCGCGCATCGCGAACATGAAACGCCCGCGCGCCGGATCGGGATCGGGCGCCGCCTTGCGGTCGGCGTTCACGAAGTGACCTTCGAGGAATGGGACGCCTGCCTCGCCGCCGGCGGCTGCGGCGGCTACAGCCCCTCTGCGCCCTGGGGCCGGGGCCGGCAGCCCGTCGTCCATGTGTCGTGGCTCGATGCGAAGGCCTATGCCGAATGGCTGGCACGCCGGACGGGCCGGGACTACCGCCTGCCGACGGAGGCGGAGTGGGAATATGCCGCCCGCGCCGGCACGGCGGGGCCGTATCACACCGGCGGCAGGCTCGGCCCGGACCGGGCGAATTACGGCGGCGGCGGGACGAAGCCCGCCGGGTCCTATCCGCCCAACGCCTTCGGCCTCCACGACATGCCGGGCAATGTGTGGGAGTGGGTCGAGGACTGCTGGAACCCGAGCCATGCCGGCGCACCGGCGGACGGGAGCGCGCGGCTTTCGGGCGACTGCAATTGGCGGGTGCTGCGCGGCGGCTCCTGGCTGAACGGCCCCGAATCGCTGCGCTCCGCCACCCGCTTCAGAACGAGTTCGGAAGAGCGCGCCTATTACATCAACGGCTTCCGCATCGCGCTTACGCTCGTTCCATAAGCTGTCTGGGCCTGCATCCCGTCCGTCGCTTCTTCCTCTCGTTTCGTTCCACCCCGTTCCGTTGTTCCGCCGCCGCTCCGGCCCGGGGGCCCACTCCACGCGGATGTCATGGAATGTCATGTTTTGTCATGGAGCCGGTCTCCGCCCCGGTCGTTTGCGCCGGGCCGAGCATCGTTTGCAAGGCATCGCGGCTTCCTTGCCGGTCCATGGTCCCGGACGCCCCGTTGCTGGAGGCGCGCGCCCCGCCCGCGCATAATGCGCGCCCGGCCGCGCGCGCGTCCGCCTGCGCGGGGCGGCGGGCGGGACCCCTGCCGGAGTGTCGCGGCATGTCATGATATGTCATGTTTTCGTCATGGAGGCCCGCCGCGGCGGTCCTGCTGCTTGACCCGGGCGTAGAACCCGGGCGTGTCCTGCCTGCCGGTCCAGACCGCGCCGAGGTAATGGACCTCGTCCTGTTCGGGTTCGGGTTCCGGTTCGGGCAGGCGCCTGGCGCTCCAGTCGATCACGGCGAGGAGTTGGCGCAGATGGGCGAGCCCGGCGCGTGCGGCGCGGTGGTAATCGGCGCGGGCGCGGTCGTCCTCCGGCGGCGGGCCGGCGTCGATGTCCCCGGCACAGGCGGCAGCGAGGGCTTCGGCGGCCGGGGCAAGCCGCTCCAGCAGCGCCGCTGCCAGTCGGGGTCGGGGGTCGGTTTCGGTCATCCATGCCTCCTTCCAGGCCAGGGGCGGGACGGGGTGTCCCTGTTTCGCGCGTCATCGCGTGCGGGGCCGCGTGCGCGGGCGGGCGGGCGTATCGCGGCGGCGCGGCTCCCGCGCCTGATTGCGCGCGCGAGACGCAGGGCGCACCTTCCCCGTCCGCTCTCGCCAGGGGTTTGCGGCCCCCAGCCATGCTTTCTGCAGAAAAGCCGAAAGGCGGCCCCGGGAGCCGCCTTTCTCTGACGCCTATTCTACACCATTTCGCTGAAAGTCAATCCCGTTTGGGAACAAAAACTGACAGTATCAGGAGAT